>JAVBLB010000168.1:0-5236 GCA_031553735.1 Candidatus Adiutrix sp. | reverse complement strand
TTTCAAGCCTATCGGCTTGAATCTCAGTTTATCGCAAAGTATTGCGATTTGGGGTGCAGAGGGCGCGCCCCCTGCCGGGGGTTTGGGGGCGGCGCCCCCAAGCTCGATCAATCGGCCCGGCGGCTGGCCAGCCAGTGGCGGAAGGTTTCCATGTATTGGAAGATAACCGGCGTCAGGTAGAGGGTAATGATTTGGGAAACGATCAGGCCGCCGGAGAGCACCAGGCCCAGGGCCCGGCGGCTGTCGCCGCTGCGGCCGCCGGCGGTGCTGATGAGAATGCCCGCCGCCAGGGCGGCCAGGGTGGTCATGAGGATGGGGCGGAAGCGGGCCAGGCTCCCCTCATAGGCCGCCTCCAGGGCGGTGTGCTGTCCGTCCCGCATGGCCCGCAGGGCGAAATCCACCACCAGAATGGCGTTTTTCTTCACCAGGCCGATCAGGAGCACCAGGCCGAGCATGCCGTAGATATCCAGGGCCCGCCCGAAGACGGCCAGGGTCAGAAGGCCCCCGGTGGCCGCCGCCGGAAGGCCGGAAAGAATCGTCAGCGGGTGCCAGTAGCTTTCATACAAGACGCCCAGAATGACGTAGATCACCATCACCGCCAGCACCAGGAGCATCAGCATGCCGCTGACCGTGTCGGCGAACACCTGGGCCGTGCCCTGGAAGCCCCAGGCCACGGTGGACGGCAGGAGCCTCGCGGCCTCGCCCGAGGCGGCCTCCACGGCCGCGCCCAGGGCCACGTTCGGGGCCGGGTTAAACGACAGGGTCACCGAGGGCAGTTGCTGGGAATGGTTGACCACCATGGGGCCCACGGTGCTTTCCCAGTGGGCCAGGGTCGACAGGGGCATAACCCGGCCGCCGGCCTGGATGTAAACCGCATCGAGATTCTGGGCGTGGGTCTGGAACCGGTCCTCCACCTCCAGGATGACCTCGTACTGGTCGTTGGAAGCCAGGATGGTCGAAACCTGATGGTCGGAAAAGGAGCGGTTGAGGACGGTCAGGATGTCCCCGGCCGTGACGCCCAGCGAGGAGGCTTTGTCGCGGTCGATGACGACGTTGAGGGTGGGGTCGCGCATCTGAAGGTCGCTGTCGACGTCCGTCAGTTCAGGCCGGGCCTGGAGCGCGGCCAGGAGCTTGTCGGCCGCCGGGTACAGCACGCCCGTGTCCTGGGCGGAGAGGGTCAGCTGATACAGGCTGCGGCTGGAGCGGCTCCCGAACTGCACGGCCGGGGGCGGGCTGGGATAGCACAACAGGCCCGGCAGCCCGGCCAGAGACGCGCGGAGGGCCTGGGCCACCTCGTCGGCGCTGTGGCGGCGGGGGCCGGCCGGGGCCAGATCCTTCAGGATCACGTTGAACGAGCCGTTGTTGATGGTGTTGCGGCTGCTGCCGAGGACGGAGACCGCCGCCGAGACGTCGGGGTTTTGCCGGATAATCTGGCTGGCCCGGGCGTGGAGCCGCACCATCCGGTCATACGAAGTGCCCTGGTCGGCCTCGGTGTTGACGCTGATCATGCCGTTGTCCGGGGCCGGGAGAAAATCCTTGGGCACACTGTACAAGAGCCAGCCTGTGGTCACCATCATCAGGCCGCCCAAGGCCAGCATGGCCCGGGGCCAGTTCAGGGCCGCCCGCAGCGACGTGGCGTAGGCGGCGTTGAGGCGGGTCAGGAACCGCTCGCAGACCCGGGCCACCGGGCCGCTCTCCACGCCGGGCCGGAGAAACTTGGCGCACAACAGCGGGGTCAACGTCAGGGAGACCACCCCGGAAATAAGAATGGCCGTGGTGATGACCACCGAAAAATCCGAAAAAAGCCGCCCGATCACCCCACCCATCAGCAGGAACGGAATGAACACCGCCGCCAGGGACAAGGTCATGCCGATGATGGAAAAGCTGATCTCCGTGGCGCCTTCGGCGGCGGCCGGCATGGGCCGCCGGCCGGCCTCGAGCTTGCGGTGGATGTTTTCCAGCACCACCACCGCGTCGTCGGTGACGAAGCCCACGGCCAGGGTCAGAGCCAGGAGCGACAGGGTGTCCACGCTGAAGCCGAAGGCCTTGAAGACCAGCCCCGTGGCCAAGAGGGAAATGGGCAGGGCCAGGCTGGGGATGACGGTGGCGGTGAGGTTCCGCAGAAACACATAGGTGATGAGGGTCACCAGCACCACGGTCTGGAGGATGGTCACCACCACTTCCCGCACCGAGTCGATCATCGGCAGGCTCGCGTCGTAACGCAGGTCGAATTCGATGCCCGCCGGCACCAGGGCCTTCAATTCCGGCATGATGGCCTTGATGCCCTCGGCCACGGCCACGGTGTTGGCCCCGGGCTGGCGCCGCACGGCCAGGCTGATGGCCGGCTCGTCGTTGAGCCAGGAACCGGAGCGCTTGTTCTCCGGCCCGTCTACCACCTGGGCCAGGTCGCCCAGCCTCAGGACATTCCCGTCCTTGGCGGTCACCACCAGGCCGCGGTAGGCCTCGGCCATGGAAAGGCGGGCGTTGGAATCGAGGGTGAATACCTTGTCGGGCCCGGAGATGCTGCCCGCCGGGCTGTTGACGTTGCCGGCGGTCAGCACCGCTTCCAGATCCGAGAGACCCAGGCCCCGGGCGGCCAACTGGCGCGGGTCGGCCTTGACCCGCACGGCCCGTTTCTGCGACCCGAACACCGTCACCTCGGCTACACCCTCAACCATGGTCATGCGCTCGGCGAGCAAAGTCTCGGCGTAATTGTCCACATCGATGAGGGGAATGGTCTTGGAATGGAGGGAGAAGATCATCACCGGCGTGAGGGAGGGGTTGATTTTGCGGAACGTGGGCGGATTGGGCAAATCGCTCGGCAGATCCCGCTGGGCGGCGTTGATGGCCGACATCACATCCAGGGCGCAGGAGTCGATGCTCCGGTCGAGGGTGAACTGGAGAGTGATCTGGGTGGCGCCCAGATCGCTGCTGGAACTCATGGAGGTCAGGCCCTCGATGGCGGAAAACTGCTGCTCCAGGGGCGTGGCCACGGCCGCGGCCATGATTTCGGGGCTGGCCCCGGGATACGAGGCGCTGACCGTGATGGTGGGGAAATCCACGTTCGGCAGATAGGAAACCGGCAGGCCCCGGAAGGCCAAAGTTCCGAACAGGGTGACCGAAAAAGCCAACAGCGTGGTCATGACCGGCCGGCGCAGGCAGAAACGGGGTACGCTCAAGGGGCCTCCGAAAATCCGCCGCTACTTGGCGGCCGGAGCGGCTTGAGGGTAGGCGGCTTCGCCCGCGGCCGGGACGGCTTGAGGTTTGGCGGCGGCCTCGCTTGATTGCTGTATTTCCACCAGGGCGTCCGGGGTCACCCGCAGATAGCCGTCCAGCACCAGCTTTTCCCCGGTTTTAAGGTCACCGGTGACCATGGCCCGGTCGCCCTGCCGCCGAACCACATGGACGGCGCGGATAGCCACCCGGTTGTCCGGCCCGACCACGGCCACCAGATCCCGGCCCTCGGGCCCGCTGTGCACGGCCGCCTCGGGCACGACCAGCGCATCATGGTCCACCCGCAGCCGCAGCCGGGTGGAGACATACTGTCCGGGCCATAATTCCAGCTTCTCGTTGGGGTATTCGGCCTCCAGGGTGATGGTGCCCGTAGCCGGATCCACCTGATTGTCCATGAAGACCAGGCGCCCGGTCAGTTCGGTTTGGCCGCCGTCCCGGGGGGAGATGAAGACCGTCGGCGGCTCGGATCCGGCCAGCGCTTCGCGCACCTGGGCCAGGCGGGTTTCGGGCACGAAGAAGGACACCCGGATGGGCTGGAGCCGGTGAATGGAAACCAGTTCGGCCCCGTTTTCCGTCACCAGGTTCCCGGCCTTGACCTCGATGCGGCCCAGCCGCCCGTCCAGGGGCGAAACGACCCGGCAGTAGCCCAAAAGCAGCTCGGCCTCGGCCAGGGCGGCGGCGGACATGTCCCGCGTGCCCAGGGCCTGGAGGTAGGTGGCGTGGGCCTGATCGTAGGTATCCTGGCTGACTGATTTGGTTTTCAGGAGGGCGAGGTTGCGGTTCTCTTCCAGACGGGCGTATTCGGCCTGGGCGGTGTCGTGTTCCAAGGTGGCCCGGGCTTTCTGCACCGAAACGGCAAATTCCTGGTCGTCCAACTGGAACAGCACCTGACCGGCCTTGACCAGTTGCCCGTCCTCCACCAGCACCCGGTCGATTCTGGTGGTCACCCGGGCCTGGATGGAGACCGATTCCAGGGCCGTGACCTGGCCGAAGGCGGGGACTTCGTCGGGCAGGTCCTCCTGCGTAACCGGGGTCACGGTCACCGGCACGGGCTTGGGCGGCGGCTGTCGGTCGGCCCGGCGGCCGACCTCGGCCCGGAACAGGACGATCCCGGCCGCCAGCAGCAAAACGGCCAGGGCGAACATCAGTTTACGGTTTCGAAGAAATGAACTCCGGATGGACATGTCAGCCTCCGCGACCGGAAAAAGCGAGGCGGCGGCGCATTGCCCCATTCGAGGCATGGATTCACGCGCATAAAAACCACCGAAAAACGCAACGCTGTTAAGCGAAGCGGGGCCAGCCGGTCAGAAAACCCCCTTCAGCCCGTGGTCGCGGAGGGCGGCGTCGAGGCTGCCCAGATGATACAGGGTGTGGGCGGCGATCATGGCCAGGGTGCCGGCCTGGGTTATCTCCAGCTTGGTCTTGGCCTGAAGGGGCGCGTTGAGTTGGGACAGATCCCCGTCGCCCAGCCCGGCCAGGTGGCGCTCCACCCAGGTCCGGGCCGTTCCCAGGGCCGCCCGGAGCTGATCTTTGGTCAGGGGCTCGGCGCCCTCTTCCCGCAGGCTCCCGATCTCGACCCTGGCCAGGGGCGGCGGAGCCGGCTCACCCGGGAGCTCGACAAAAAAATACACGGCGACCAGAGCGTGGTACATCTGCTGCCACACTGGCCAGCCGCCGTTTTTTTCCACCCAGATTTCCTCCGGGCACACTTCGATGAACTGGGCCAAAAGACCGAAAGCCCGGTCAATGGGGGCCGTCAAACCGTCAACAATGGCATGGGGCATGGGAGTTCCTTTCCGGGACGGGGTGAACGGACGATGCTGATTCCAGCCCGGGGTGCCGTCCTGAAAACGGCGCCACCCGCGCCGGACGGATAGATATGGTTTTACGATACTACAATGCCCCGGTCTTCGCAAGCGGCCCCGTGACGGGCACAGGACAACCGCCTGAAAGGCGGAGTGATAAATCACGGCGGTCTCAGCGTTCGTGGGGGGGGGGGGGG
>JAVBLB010000084.1:0-18181 GCA_031553735.1 Candidatus Adiutrix sp. | reverse complement strand
GCACCTTCTTTTTGAGCCCTGGCCGCAATGGACGGATAGGCGGAAGAAAGCCAATTCGACACCGCTACGGGATTCTGCTCATAAGCACGTTTGATCGGTTTTTGAGCGGTGAACCCCCAGCGCTTGAGGTACTCGCTGATGGTGCGGAGCGGCAGGTCGATTCCAAAGAGTTTGTAAACGACAGCCTGGACGGCGGCTCTGGTCCAGAGAGCGAACTTGAACTTCAACTGCTCAGGTGTGCTGTCCACCATCAGACGCTTGAGTTCTTTCTCCTGCTCACCGCTCAGACGGCGTTTATCACCTAGGCCGCGCCCACGGGTTCTGAGCTTGATGGCCGCAAGCCCTCCTTCTTGGTAGCGCCGCCAGACCGCATTCACGCTTTGCCGGGTCAAGCCGGTTATCTCGGCTATCTCCACGCTGCTTCGGCCACTCTCTTTCAGCCGGACGACTTGTCGACGGAGCTGGTACTGGGCCTCGGGACTTATGGTACGAAGGTCTTCTTTCATAGTGAAGACATTATACCACATCCCTTAAACCGCGGATTATATTTAATCACCGAGTCTATATCATGGCATCATTCTCGACCATCTCATAAAATAAGCGTGAATCCGCTGCGATAAATCCAATGCCCTGCGGCGGTAGGAGGTACGCAAGCTGAGGCGTATTTCAACCCGCTCAAACCTAAGGCGCAACTGTTCCGTCATGGCCAGTCTAAAATAATATAGACCGCCTCGATTGTAAAGATGGGAGGCCGTACGAGAGGTGGAAGGGGAACTCGTTTTGGGGGGAGGTAAGCTGGACCGCATGGCTGTTTTCCCGCCCTCATAGAGGGCTGTTTGGACCACCTTCGGAACCGATAGCCTTTTTCAGCCTTTTCAGTAAGCTCTGCATTATAAAATTAAAAAGGCTTACAGCTAGTTAGCTGTAAGCCTTTTAACTAATGGTGCCGAAGGCCGGACTCGAACCGGCACAGGCGTTGCCCACCACCCCCTCAAGATGGCGTGTCTACCAGTTCCACCACTTCGGCATATTCCCAAGACCGTCTATCCGGAATTCCCGGCCGGTCGCTTATGATCTGGTGGGCGGTAGAGGATTCGAACCTCCGACTTCCACCGTGTGAGGATGGCACTCTAGCCGCTGAGTTAACCGCCCGATCAATCAAGTGACCAATGTATATCATTAAAAATAAAAATGCAAGTTCTTTATCGAGGAAGATTGTATTTTCAATCCCGCCACGCAGACCGGCGTTCCGCTCCCCGGCCGCCTTCCATCCCTCCCCCCGCTTTACGCGGCCGAGACAGGCGGAGACGACGCCGGGACGTTTCCGATCCGCCACCTGGCAAGCCGCGTCCGGCTGGACAAGCGAACCCCAAATAGGCTACAATCAACCGGATTTCACTGTTATGGGCAATCAAGCGACGCCGGGGCCAGAAGCGTTTTTCGCCAGGTCGGCGATTGGCGTTGTCGCTCGCGAGGGGCGAGAGGGCGGAAGCGATCGGCCCCCTGTCTCGGCCCAATCGTTCTAAAGACGACAGCCCTCTATCGCCCGGCGGAACGAGGGCGCAACCCGCCCACGACGCGAGCCCTGGCGACGCATTGGCCCAGCCAGGGCCCGGCTGAAAACCCAATCGCCGCCCCGGCACCGGGGCCCGAAAGCGGAGCGCCTTATGAAAAATTTTTTCGATCTTCCGGCTACCGGGCCCCAGGAGCGGTTTGAAGACGTTTTGGCCGGTGAGCGGGGCTTCCGCCTGGAACGCATCGTTTCTTACGGGCAGGCCACCCCGCTGGGAATCTGGTATGACCAGGAAACCGACGAATGGGTGCTGATCCTGACCGGCGCGGCCCGCATCGCCTATGAAGACGGCCGGGAAATCCATCTGGCCGCCGGCGATCATCTCTTTCTGCCCCGACGGGTGAAACATCGGGTGACCTATACAAGCTCGCCCTGTCTCTGGCTGGCCGTCCACGGAGACGCGCTGGCCACCGCGACCTGACGCCCCACCCGCCGAGAGATTTCGACGGGTCACGATCCCATCTCAGAAGCCGACGAGGTTGGCCCCATGACCGATACGCCGGAAACGATGAAAGCTGCCTGCACCAACTGCGGCGCGGTCTATATGGTCGGCCGCGACAAGGCCGGGCGGCAGGCCCGTTGCGTCAAGTGTATGGCCCCGTTCATCATCAGCGAAGTCCCCACCCCGGGCGACCCCGCTCCCGCCGATAAGGCCGGTCCGGCCGCCGCCATGGCTGACCCCAAACCCCGGGTGACACCCTTCCAGGTGGATACCACCACCATCTGTCCCCGCTGCGGGCATTCCTTTCCCGTTTCCAGTTTCCTGACGGGGCGCTCCATCCCCTGCCCCAAGTGCAAGCAGTATTTTCCGGTCGGCCACGAAGGGCCGCTCCCCGAACCCGAGCCCACACTGTTCGAAAAACTCATGCATGATCGGCGGGCCATCTGGGGCGCCGTGGCCCTGGGGGTGATTCTGGTCGGGCTGTTCGCCTGGTCCTTCATCCGCGACGCCCGCCGGGAAGGCCGCCTGATGGCCGCCCTGGCCGAGACCTACCAGCCGCCCAATTACACCGTCACCCGCATCAAACCGCCCCCGGGCGGCCGGAAAATCATCCAAAAAACCGCCGACGGCTCACGCGAATGCGCCGCCGTGGCCTTTGTTCACATCGCCCATCAGCCCACCGGCATGGAATTCGACCGGGTGCTCTGCGAATTCGGCGGCCGGTGGGCCCCGACGTTTCGGCAGCGGGTGGCCGACCAGGTGGCCGCCAAATCCCTCGCCGAGTTGGATGGCGAGGGAACCTACTCGGATTTCGGCGACCTGGTCTATCAGGTCTATGACAAAGACGCGACCAACCTGAAGGAGCTCTACGACACCGCCATGCCGGAGGAAACGGAGGTGGCCCTGCAAAGCGGCCTGGCTTTCGAAGCCCTGACCCACGGCCGGGAATGGTCCGCCTCCAGCTATGGCCAGGAAGATGGCGATGAGGAGGACGAAGGCGGCGACGGGTTCGATTTCAGCGAACGACTCTATCTGGCCCACGCGGTCATGTATCCCGATGAAGCCGAAGCCCTCTACCAGGCCGGCAAAATTTCGAAAAAACCCTGAACGGGATGATTCATTAAAGGGCGCCCGTCGGCGGTCAGAACGGCCGCCGCGGGCCCTGGGCGCTGTGCAGGCCGAAGGTGGCCGACAGGGCCGGGGAATCGAAGATGGCCCGGGGCGGCCCCTGGGCGATGACCCGGCGGTTGAGACAGATGACCCAGTCGGCATGGGCCCGGGCCGTGGGCAGATCGTGGCTGACCATCAGTATGCTGAAGCGCCCCTTGAAGCCTTCCAAAAGCTCGCACAAAAGCTGCTCGCCATAGACGTCCACCCCGGTGGCCGGCTCGTCGAGAATCAAAAGTTCCGGATTCTGACTCAGGGCCGAAGCCAGCAGCACCCGCTGCAGTTCCCCCCCGGACAGTTCGCCCAGCCGACGGGTTTGCAGATGCTCGGCGCGCACCTCCCGCAACAGTTCCAGGCTCCGTTCGGTGGAAAACCGGGTTCGCCCCAGCCACAGGGGCCGCTCGGTCAGCCCCAGGGCCAGAAACTCCATCACAGTCAAAGGCAGGTGGCGGTCGAAATCCAGGCGTTGGGGCACATAGCCCAGGCGCGGAGTCGACGGGTTGAAGATGAATTCGCCCCGGCAGGGGATTTCCCCCAAAAGGCCCCGGATGAGGGTGGTCTTGCCGCCGCCGTTGGGCCCGATGATGACGGTCTGCCCGCCCTTCGGAACCTGGGCCTGGAGATCGACCAGGATGTCCAGCCGGCCCAGCCGCACCGAGACGTCCCGGATCTCCACGGCCCAGGGTTGCGGGGCCAGGGGGTGCGCCGCGTGGATGTTCATTTCTTTTTGCCCCCGGACCCGGATTTCGCCGGGGCGCCGGCCGGGGCGGCCGGTTTGGTGAACAGTTCCACCAGGACGTCGAGATTGGTCAGCATCACCTTCCGATAATAATCCAGCGGCGCGTCGAGCGGGCCGGCGGCCACCGGGTCGATCACCGCCACCGGGATCCGGGCCTCCGATCCCAGGGTCCGGGCCAGATTGAGGTTGCCCTGGGGATCGACCAGCACGGCCCGGACCCCTTCCCGGCGGGCCAGACGCACCAGCTCGGCCAGACGGGCGGCGGAGGGCTCGGCGCCGTCCTCTTCCTCAACGGTGGCCACCACCGTCATATTCAGGGCCTGGGTCATATACTCGAACACGCTGTGGCTGATGATGACTTTGGGGCCCCCCAGCCTGGCCCGGGCGGCGTCGAAGGCCGCGGACAGTTCGGTCATTTCCCGGCTCAGGCGGGCCGCGTTGTTCCGGTAGATATCGGCCCCTTCGGGATCCAGTTCGGTCAGCCCGAAGGCGATGTTGGACACCATGGCCGAAGCCGGGCCGGGCGCGACGAAGAGATGGGGATTGGGGCCGTCGTGGTGGTGCCCGGCGAACATGGCCGCCGCGGCCTCCTTACCGATTAGGATGACCGGTGGTTCGGCGGATCCGCCCGGGGCACGGCCCCCGGAGGCGTCGAGTATTTTCAGATCCGGCCGGGCCACCTTCAGGGCCCGCCCCAGGAAGCCTTCCAGGCCCAGACCGTTGATGACCAGCACCCGGGCCTGGGACAGACGTTCCAGTTCCGCCGGAGTGGGGGCATAGTCGTGGGGGCAGCCCCGGGCGCTGTCGATCATCAGGTTCACCTGGAAGCGGTCCCGGCCTTCGGCCAGGTTCCGGGTGAACAGGTAGACCGGGTAGGTGGAACACAAAAGATCCTCCGCGGCCGAAGCCAGGGGCGCCCGGACCAGCGCCAGGGCGCCGATCATCGCCATCATAAAAACTATTCTGCTGATCAGTTTCATCAAAGGTCTCCCGTTTTCGTTCCGGCAGTGGCCGGTACGAATGGATGTAAAAGGTTCCCAGGCTCGAACCCGGGCCGCCCGGCCGGAAAAAACGGGGCCGGGCCCCGGCCCGTGTCAGCGGCCGCGCCCGGCCCTTCTGGGGCTGGTGGCGATTGAAATCCCCGTCGCGGCCGACCAGCGGCCGGCCCCGAGGGTTCCCCGGCGACCGGGGGCTCAGGCGGATTTTAAGATCCGGGCCTTGGGCGCGTCGGAGGTGGTGACCCGGATGGTGGCCGGGGTCGCCGCGGCCAGACTCTTGGGAGCCATGAGCCTGGTGACGTCGGGGGGGTTGAAGCGCTGAGCCTGGACGCCGGGCAAAGAGGAACTGGCCGTGGTCCGGTCGGCCGGCAAAATGGCCCGGGACGGCACCCCGGCGCCGCTGGGCGGAGGCCCGGCCGGACGGACGGTGGTGATGGTCCGGGGCGATTCGGTGGCGCCGTCGGCCTGTGGCAGGCCGGTCGCGGGCCGGGAAGCGGTGCCGGCCGGAATGCTGGTCGCCGGGCGGGGAGCCCCGGTGTCGGAAGCGGACGAGCCGGCGATGGGCCGGGGGGCGCTGCCGGATGCCGGCGATGCGGCGACCGGCCGGGGGGTGGTGTCGGCCGCGGACGACGAGACGGCCATGGACGAAGCGGCCACGGCCGCGCTCAGGGCCGCGCTGCGCTTGGGGGCGCTGGCGATGGGCCGGACCCCGGTCGAAGCGGTGGAGGCGGTGAGCTGGGCAATGTAGGTCCTCTCCAGTTCGGCCTTGTCGTGCATGAAGGTGGACAGCCGCACGTTGGTGGCCGACAGACGGTCCACCAGGGTGGTCAGCATGGTTTTGGCGATGTCCGGGTAGCCCTCGATGACCTCCATGAGCTTGTCGCCGGGGAAGACCTTGACGATGCTCTTGCCCTGGCTCTTGATGGTGGCGCTTCTCTGGCCGCCCACCAGGGCGCTCATTTCCCCGAAAAAGGTGTTGGTCTGGGAAATTTCCGCTATCTGGGTCTGGCCCTTGTAAACGCCCAGGGAACCCTGGATGAGCTTGTAGAAGTTGGTGTCGGTGTTGCCTTCCTTGATGATGATGTCGTCGTTGCCGAAGACCAGTTCATCGGGGTTCAGCAGATAGTGGGGCAGGCTCTCCTTCTGGAGCACCGTCTTTTCCAGCACCTGCTCCAGCGTGGTCAGGCCCTGGGAAACTTTCAAAAGGCCGTCCTGCCGCAGGGTGGCCATGCCCTCTTTCAGGGCGATCTTCCGCAACTGGGCCTCCGGCACCTGGGAGGAGATGGCCTCGGCGACAAATGGCGTGGCCTCCAAAACCTCGAAGACGCCCAAACGCCCCTTGTAGCCCGAGCCTTTGCAGACCGGGCAGCCCCGGCCTTCATAGAGCTGGACGGTGCCGATCTCGTCGCGGTTGAAGCCGGCCTCGATGAGTTTGTTGGCCGGCAGCTTGGTCATGGGCTGTTTGCAGTTGGGGCAGATGCGCCGCAGAAGGCGCTGGGCCGAGCACAAAACCAGGGCCGCCGCCACGTTGAACGAGGGCACCCCCATGTCGGTGAGACGGGTGATGGTGGAGGGGGCGTCGTTGGTGTGGAGGGTGGAGAGCACCAAGTGGCCGGTCATGGAGGCCTCCACCGCGATTTCGCCCGTCTCCAGATCACGGATCTCGCCGATCATGCAGATGTCGGGGTCCTGACGCAGGAAGGCCTTCAGGGCCCGGGCGAAGGTCATGCCCACTTCCTTGATGACGTTGACCTGGTTGACGCCGGCGAAGTTGAATTCGACCGGGTCCTCGGCGGTGAGGATCTTGACGTCGTCGGTGTTGCGCAGCGAGAGGCACGAATACAGGGTCACGGTCTTGCCGCTGCCGGTGGGGCCGGTGACCAGGAACATGCCGTTGGGTCGGTAGATGGCGCTCTTGACCTGGTCGAGGTTTCTCTGGGTCAGGCCCAGCTTGGTCATGTCGACGTTCAGGCCGGACTTGTCCAGAATACGCAGAACCACCGATTCGCCGAACAGGGTCGGAAGCGACGAAACCCGGAAGTCGATCTCCCGGGTCTTGGACATGCGCAATTTGATGCGGCCGTCCTGGGGCACCCGGCGCTCGGTAATGTCCAGCTTGGCCATGATCTTGAGGCGGGCGATGAGGGCGTTCTTGATTTCCAGCGGCAGACGGGTGCGCTTGTAGAGCGCGCCGTCGATGCGGTAGCGCACGTAGAACTGCTTTTCAAAGGGCTCGATGTGAACGTCCGAAGCCCCCTCCTGGATGGCCTGCAGGAGAATCTGGTTGGCCAGGTTGATGATGGTGCTGTTTTCGGCCGAATACATCTCGGCCGACAGGACGTCGTCCTCGCCGGTGTCGCCGAAGGAGAAGTCGTCCAGCGCGTCGGAGATCAGGGCGCCGAGGTTGTCGACGGTGACCGGGCCGGCGTCGGTCTCGGCCTCCTTGGGGTCGAGGGGGGCCAGATAGCTGTGGTACTCGGCGTCGTCAATGGCGTAAATGCGGCGGAAAGTTTCGATGATGCCCTGCAGGGGGGCCACGCCCAGCATCAGCTGGTGCTTGGTCAGGTTGCTCAGTTCATCCACCACCTTATTGTTGGTGGGCTCCAGCATGGCCAGATAGAGCTTGTTCTCCTTGCGGTTGTAGGGCACGGCCATGTATTTCTTGGCCACTTCATAGGGAATGAGCGCGGAGGCCTCCGGGGGGATCTCGCGTTCCGTCAGGTTGATCATGGGGAAATTATACTGGCGCGACAGAACGGTGGAGACGGTGGCGCTTTCGATATAGTTCTTCTTCAGCAGAAAGATGGACAGGAAACTGTCCGGGTGGGTCCGGATCCACTTGGTGCCCTCTTCCAACTGGCCGCGGGTGATGTGCCCGGCCTTCAGGAGGTAGTCGCCCACCAGCAGCCGATAACTCTCGGCGCTCTGGTCTTTGACGGTGCCACTCAAAATCGAAGTGCGACGGCTGGCTTCAGCCATAATAATATGTCCTCTTCAGTCACTCTCGAATATGCGCAGTTCCAACCAGAAAAGTCTTGATTAGATCAAGGATTTTATTATACAACAACAAATGGATTTTGCAAGCGGGGCGGGCGCCGGGGGCCCGGCGGCGGCCAATCGGGGCCGGCCATAAAAATACCGATTTAAAAACAGCACTTTAACCAAGAATCAACCTTTTTCGCCTTTTCAGGGCCGATCGCCCGGTCGAAGGTGGACCACAACATCCGCCAACTCCGGCCGGGCCGGGATACAAGCCATGGCTAAAATAAAATCGCACTTTGTCTGCCGCCACTGCGGCTACCGGAGCCCCAAGTGGCTGGGGCGCTGCCCGCACTGCCAGGAATGGGAAAGCCTGGAGGAGGAAACCGTCTCCGCTCCGGCCCCCGGCCGCAAGGTCTCCGGCGCCGAATCCCGGCCCCGGCCCCTGTCGGAAGTGGCGGCCGAAGACCTGGGGCGCCTGTCCACCGGGCTGGAGGAGCTGGACCGGGTGCTGGGCGGCGGCCTGGCCCCGGGCGCGGTGACGCTTCTGTCCGGGGAACCGGGGGTGGGCAAATCCACCCTGCTGCTCCAGGCCGCCGCCGGCCTGGCCCGGCGGGGCCGGCGCCTGTTGTACGTCACCGGCGAGGAGTCGGCGGCCCAGGTGCGCCTGCGGGCCGAACGGCTGGGCCTGGACCTGGCCAGCCTGTGGGTGATGGCGGAAACCCGGGTGGAGGCCATCGCCGAAGCCATGGAGCACGGCGACTGGGACGTGGCGGCCGTCGATTCGGTCCAGACCCTGACCGCTTCAGACCTGGGCGGCACGGCCGGCAGCCCGGCCCAGGTGCGGGAGAGCGCGGCGCGGCTGGGGGCCCTGGCCAAGAGCCGGGGCCTGCCGCTGTGGCTGGTGGGCCACATCACCAAGGACGGCTCCATCGCCGGGCCCAAGCTGCTGGAGCATCTGGTGGACACGGTGCTCTATTTCGAAGGCGACCGGGAACGGGCCCTGCGGCTTCTTCGGGCCTTCAAAAACCGCTTCGGCTCGGTCAACGAAATCGGCGTGTTCGAGATGACCGGCCGGGGGTTGGGTGAGGTGGCCAACCCCTCGGCCCTCTTCCTCTCCGAACGCCCGGCCGGGGCCAGCGGCTCGGTGGTGGCCCCGGTCATGGAGGGCCAGCGGCCGCTTTTGCTGGAGATCCAGGCCCTGGTTTCGGCCAGCCCCCTGGCCATGCCCCGCCGCCAGGCCCTGGGGGTGGACAGCGCCCGGGTGGGCCTCTTGGCCGCCGTTCTGGAGAAAAAAGTGCGACTGAAGCTCTTTGACCGCGACATCTTCGTCAACGTCACCGGCGGGGCCCGGGTGAGCGAGCCGGCCGCCGACCTGGGGCTGGTGGCGGCCATGGCCAGCAGCTGGGCCGACCGGCCCGCGCCGGAGGGCACGGTCTTCGTCGGCGAAGTGGGCCTGGCCGGGGAGGTGCGCACAGTCACCCACCTGGAGGCCCGCCTCCGCGAGGCCCGCAAGATGGGTTTCACCCGGGCCGTGGTGCCCCCGGCCGAGGCCAAGAAGGTGGCGGCTGACGGCCTGGAGCTGGCCAGCGTCAAAAGCGTGGCCCAACTGCTGCGCGACCACCTCGGCTTCCGGTGACCCGAGCCAAGGCGCCAGGGCCGCCTTAAGGGCCTGGCACGCAAATTGCGGCCTTGCGGGACGGCCGGTTGAAAAACGCCCGGCTAAAGTATTTGATGCAGCGGGGTTGACCATGGACCTGGAGAACCTGAAGACGCGGCTGAAGAGCCGGGAAATCTATCTGTGGGGCGCCCGCCAACTCGGCTTCAGCCTCTGGCAGACCCTGGACCGGGAAGGCTTCGCCGTAACCGCCTTCCTCGATTCCAGCCCCGACCTCATCGGGCGGTCGGTGTCCCTGGGGGCCCAGTCCCGCCCGGTGCTGGCCCCGGCCGAGGTGCTGAGCCGGCCCCGGGGCAATTTTTTCATCCTCATCACCTCCGGGTTCTTCTACGAGGAAATTTCGGCCCTCTGCCGCCAGGCGGGCCTTGCGGCCGGGGAGGACTTCCTCACCGCCGGGGAACTCCAGAAACTCGATTACCAGATCGACGTCTCCGGCGCCTGCAACCTCAAATGCATCTCCTGCCCCCGGGGCAACTTCCGCCCCCAGCCGCCGGCCGGCCAGATGTCCCCCGAGACCTTCGACCGGGTGCTGGCCAAGATCCGGCGCGAAGACCCCTTCGTCGGGGCGGTGGCCCTGTACAATTTCGGCGAGCCGCTCCTGAACCGGCACCTGCCCGAGATCATCGGCCTGGCCCGCCGGCAACGGATCCAGACCACCATCTCCAGCAACCTCAGCTTCGAGCTCGACTTCACCGAGGTCATCAAGGCCCGCCCCACCTGGTTCCGGGTCTCGGCCTCCGGCTTCGGCTCCGGGTACGAGATCACCCACACCGGCGGCCGCTGGGACCTGTTCCAACACAACCTGGCCAAACTGCGGGACCTCCGGGCCGAACACGACCCGGACCTGAACGTCGAAGTGTTCTATCACATCTATAAAGACCGGCGTGAGCAGCACCGCCGCCTCAAAGAGCTGTGCGACCAATTGGGCTTCACCCTGCGGGTGCGCCAGGCCGCCCTGGCCCCCCTGGACGTGGTGGCCGACTACGCCTCCGGGCGGGAGATCAGCCCGGAGGCCCGGGCCACCATCGCCCTGCAGGGCCTGCCCATCGGGGAGGCCCTGGAGCGGGCCCGGCTTCAGCGGGACCGGCCCTGCCCCTACACCCGCTGCCAATGGATCACCTGGGATCTGAAGGTGCGCGCCTGCATGGAGTGGTTCGGCCCCGGCCTGGAGCTGATGGACCGCGACTTTCTGGAGACCACCGTGGACGAAATCATCGCCGCCCGCCGGGAGAGCCGTCTTTGCCGGGACTGCCGCGAGCTGGCCCTGCACCGCTGCTATCTGGTCTACGGCGACGAAACCCTGATCGACCAGGAAAGGGATCTGGCATGACTGAAACCGTTTCGCAGGCCGGCCCCGAAGAGATCCGGTTCCGGAGGCCCTGCCCCGTCTGCGCGGCCCGCCGAGGCCGGCGGCTGGCCGGCCTGCGCTTCGCCGTCTTCGACGCATCACCCCTGAACGGGGAAATCGACCTGGCCGGCTGCCCCGAATGCGGGCTGGCCTTTTACGACACCGACCAGGGGCCCGAAGCCGTGGAAGCCTACTATCGTGGCCATGCCTATTACGCCACCGCGGCCACCGCCGGCGCCGGGGGCCAAAGCGAGGCCGACCGGAAACACCAGGCCGACATCCTGCGGCGTCTGCGGCTCTGGATCGGGCCCGGCTTCGAGCGGCCCATCTTCGACCTGGGCTGCGGCCGGGGGGGGCTCATGGAGGCCCTGGCCCGGGCCGGCCATGAAGACGTTTTCGGGGTCGACCTGCTGCCGGAGGTCGTCGAGGGGCTCCAGGGCCGGGGCTTCCGGGCCGAGGCCGGCCCGCTGACCCGCCTCCCCTTTCCCGACGTGACCCCCGGGCTTCTGATCTACTCCCACGTGCTGGAACACGCGTGGAGCCCGGCGGCGGCGCTGGCCGTGGCCCGCCGCCGGCTGCCGCCGGACGGCCTGATCTACGTCGAGGTTCCCGACGCCTCGCGCTACGACCCGGCCGTTCCTTTCCGCGAGCTGTACCTGGAGCACCTCGGCCACTTCGACCCCGCCGCCCTGGAGGGGCTCCTGCGCCGGGCGGGCTTCGAACCGCTGGCCCTGGATCGGGACCTCTTCCACCTCCCCGGCGGCCGGGCCGACGGGGTGATCTGGGCCCTGGCCCGGAAGGGCGACGAGCCGACGAATGAAAAAATACTGGCGACGCGTTTCCCCGCCGGCGAAGGCCTGAACCACCTGGAGCGCTATCTGGCCGCCAGCCGGGCCCATCCGGCCCTGGCTGTTCTGGACGATCTGGCCCGAAGCGGCCGGCCCCTGTGGATCTGGGGCCTGTCCCAACTGACCATGCTGCTGGCCGGCTCCACCGCCCTGGCCACGGGAGGACTCCTGGGCTTCATCGATCGCGACCCGTTCAAAACCCGGCAGACCGTGAAAGGGCTTCCCGTCCGGCCGCCGGAATCCCTGGCCGGCCGGCCGGCCGAAGAGGGCGTGCTCCTGGCCGTGCCCGGCCAGGGGCCGGCCATGCGCGCCCGGCTGGCCGAACTGGGGTTCAGCGGCCCCAGCTGGGTCTTGTTCGACTGACACCAAGTTGCATTCAATGGGATTTGAATGCAGGACGCCAAAATTTTTGAAAAACAGGCGGAGCCTGATTTTTCAAAAACTTGCGGGCGGCGGAAGACCGCCGCCATACCAAGTTGCAATCAAATTCAAAGCAATTTGATTGCAACTTGGTATGAGACACCACAAGGGAGACCCGTTGCCGCCCAGTTCCGACATCGACGCCCGCCGCCCGGATTCCGCCGCCCCGGAAGGGCCCGGCGCCGCCGCGGCGCCTGAACCCTCCGGGGCTTCGCTCGCTTCCGAGATGTCCTACCGGCGGCTCCTGCATTACGCCCTGCCCCTGGTGTTGTCCAATTCCGGCGGGGTGCTGCTGCTGTTCACCGACCGCCTGTTCCTGGCCTGGCACTCCCCGGAATCGGTGGCCGGGGCCGGCACCGCCGGCATGATCGCCATCTGTTTCGTGGCTTTCTGCGCGGCCACCACCGGCTTCACCGTGGTCTTCACCGCCCAGTATCTGGGGGCCGGACGGCCGGAGCGGCTGGGGCCCTCGGTCTGGCAGGGCTGGTATCTGTCGGTCGGCTTCGGCCTGGCCACTCTGGCCATATCCACCCTGGCCGACCCCCTGTTCGACTGGATCGGCCACGGCCCGGCCGTTCGGGCGGCCGAGGCGGCCTATTTCCGGGTCTATCTGGGGGGCAGCTTCTTCTTCATGGCCGCCGCCGCCCTGATGGGCTTTTTCATCGGCCGGGGCGACAACCGGGTGGTCATGGTCATCCAACTGAGCGGCCTGGCGCTCAACGCCGTGCTGGACTACACACTGATCTTCGGGAAATGGGGGTTCCCCAACCTGGGCGTGGCCGGGGCGGCCTGGGCCACCATCCTGGCCGAGGTGGCCATGCTGGCCGCCGGGCTGGCCCTGTTCTGGCAACGAAAATACCGTGACCTCTACGCCACCGGCCGGGCCCGGCCGGAAGCGGCCTTGGCCGGGCGGATCCTCCGCTTCGGCGCGCCCAGCGGCCTTAGGGCGGTCATCGAGCTCATCATGTGGGCGGTCTTCCTGGGCCTGATCGGCCGGCTGGGGGATGACGAACTGGCCGTCACCAACGTGGCCTTCACCATCAACAGCCTGGCCTGGCAGCCCATGATCGGGGTGGGCATGGCCGTCTCCATGCTGGTGGGGCGGGCCCAGGGCGCCGAACGGCCCGACCTCTCCCGCCTGGCCATGAAGCGGGGCTGGCTCCTGGCCCAGATTTGGGAGACGGCCGCGGCCGTGGTCATCATCGTCTTCGCCGACCAGCTCCTGGGTTTCTTCTTTCGTGATCTGCCCCCCGAAAAAACTTCGGCCCTGTTGGAACAGGGCCGGATGGTGCTGTGGTTCGTGGCCGCCTATTGCCTGCTCGACGGGCTCAACGTCATCCTGGCCCAGGGGCTGATCGGGGCCGGGGATTCCTGGTGGACCTTCAAGGCCACGCTTTGGCTGAGCCTGCTGGGCGTGGCGGCCATGGCCGGGCTGGCCGCCCGGGGCGGCGGCCTGACCGGGTATTGGCTGGTGGCCACGCTGTATATCGGCGCCTGCGGCCTGGCCTGGGTCTGGCGGTATCGGGACCGGGCCTGGGAATCCATGAAAGTGGTGGAAGCCGTGGTGGTCACGGAGGAGCCGGGCCTCGGAGGGTAAAGCCATTGCTCCGCCAAGATTGCTTTTCCCCGGTGAGAGGAAGAATAAAGAGGCCGACGAGAACGCCATCTGACGAGAATTGGCGGGAAGGCGATTATTACTCGGCTGGGCCCGGAGCCCCCTGGTCTTCAGTCGGCGCCGGCGAAACGGCCTCATCGGCCATTCCTTCCGGCGGCCAGACCACCTGGTACAGTCGGGGCCAGAGCTTGCCGGTCAGCCAGAGGCTCTCGCCGTCCAGGGCCAGACCGTTCAGGGCCGTATCCAGGGGCCGGGCGGGGTCGGTCGTCAGGCCGGCTTGGCGGGCCAGGTCCCTTAAGGGGCGGGCGTCGAGCCAGAAGCGCACTTGGCCGGTGGCCGGGTCGATGGCCGCCACCAAGTCCCGGCCATAGAGGTTGGCCAGGATCAGGCCGGTCCGGGGGTCCCATTCCAGCTCGTTCAGAAGCGGCACCTCCCGGCCTTCGTCCGTCACCGTCAGGGGCTCCCCGTCCGGGGCGAAATCGCCGGTCCGGTGCGGATACAGGCGGGCCGAGCCGTCGGAGCGCCACAGCCGCCGGCCGTCCCAGGTCAGCCCCCAGCCTTCGCCGGAGTAGGAAAATTCTCGCTTGACCAGCAGCGTGGCCGGGTCCAGCACGAAACCGGTCCGCTCCTGCCAGGTCAGGAGATAAATTTCGCCGTCGGCCGCCGCCGCGCCCTCGGCGAAATATTTATTCGGCAGCGGCAGCCGCCGCAGGAGCTCAAACGGGCGGCCCGGTTCGCAGCTCCAGGCCGAGAAGGCCGACCGGCCATACAGGCCTGAGGATTCATACAGGCGCCCGTCGTGAAAAAACAGCCCCTGAGTGTAGCTGGAGGCTTCGTGGGGCCGGGAATTCCTCAGCGACAGGGCGATCACCGGAGCCGCCGCCAGAAGGGGCGGCCAGATCAGGGTGAAGACCAGAACGGCGGCGATGTTCAGGAAGCGTGACATGCTCTATGCATAGTCCATAACCTTCCCGGATGTCAAGGATTTTTCGGTCGCTCCAAGCGGGCCTGAAAAAAAATCCCGCCGGGAAGGAAGTATGGTATAATACTTTTTTGTGCGAAGGATGCCCGCCGACAAAATCGACAATTATGTAATAATTCATCAGGCCGAATCGACGCGGCGGTGCTTTTGTGCTTCGCCCGGATCAAGCCTTCTTCCCAACACTTTATAAAATCGGGGCCGAAGCCGGATCACCAGGCTGGCCCGCTTATTGCTTTTTGGCCGTTATGCCAAATCATGACGGCCACCGGCCGGAAAGGATGTATTCACCATGGGAGATTCCACCACCCCGCGCTTGAGCGCCCTGAACCTGGTCGCCAGAGGCCACCGCCGGCCGGAACCCGGCTGTTGCTCCGACAAGTCGATGTTCCAGACCTTCGGGCAGGACGTCTTCAGCCTCCGCCTCATGCGGGAGCGGCTGCCCAAAGAGGTTTACGAACGCCTCAGGACCATCGGCCACAACGGCCACACCCTCGACCCCCACGACGCCGACGTGGTGGCCAGTTCCATGAAAGACTGGGCCCTCGACCGGGGGGCCACCCATTACACCCACTGGTTCCAGCCCATGACCGGCGTCACCGCCGAAAAACACGACGCCTTCCTGACCCCGCTGCCCGACGGCCAGGTCATCAGCGAGTTTTCCGGCAAGCTTCTCATCAAGGGCGAGCCCGACGCCTCGTCCTTCCCCTCCGGCGGCCTGCGTTCCACCTTCGAAGCCCGGGGCTACACCGCCTGGGACCCCACCTCCCCGGCTTTCGTCTTAAGGCATGCCGGCACGGTGACCCTGTGCATCCCCACGGTTTTCCACGCCTACACCGGGGAATCGCTGGACCGCAAGACCCCCCTCCTGCGCTCCCTGGGCGCCCTGTCCCGCCAGGCCACCCGGATGATGAACCTCATCGGCCATGAGGACGTGACCTCCGTCGCCGTCCAGGTGGGCGCCGAGCAGGAATATTTCCTGGTTGACCGCCGTCTCTACCGGGCCCGGCCCGACCTGGTCATGGCCGGCCGCACCCTTTTCGGCGCCCGTCCAGCCAAGGGCCAGCAGATGGGCGACCACTATTTCGCGGCCATCCCCCAGCGGATCCTGGCCTATATGAACGACGTGGAAAGCCGCCTCTTCGCCCTGGGAGTGTCGATCCACACCCGCCACAACGAGGTGGCCCCCTGTCAGTACGAAGTGGCCCCCATTTATGAACTGGCCAACGTGGCCACCGATCACAACATGCTCATCATGGAGGTTCTGAACCGCACCGCCGGGGACCACGATCTGGCCTGCCTGTTGCACGAAAAGCCCTTCAACTGCGTCAACGGCTCCGGCAAGCACAACAACTGGTCCCTGATGGACAACACCGGCCGCAACCTTTTGGAACCCGGCCCGGTTCCCTGGGAGAACCTGCCCTTCTTGATGATGATGGCGGCCATCCTGCGGGCCATCCACCTCCACAGCCCCATCTGGCGCATCGGCATCGTCGGGGCCGGCAACGACCATCGCCTGGGAGCCAACGAGGCGCCCCCGGCCATCATCTCGGCCTATGTGGGCCGCGAATTGGAAAAAGTGATCGACAGCATCATCGCCGGCTGCGCCAGCCCGGACCACTGCCAGATCGACCTCGAGCAGATGGATCTGGGCGTCAGCGCCCTGCCGAACCTGACCCGGGATTCGGCCGACCGCAACCGCACCAGCCCCATGGCCTTCACCGGCAACAAGTTCGAGTTCCGGGCCCTGGGCGGCCCTCAGTCGGTGGCCACCATCAACATCGCCATCAACACCACCGTGGCCAAGGCCCTGGAGGACCTGTGCGACGAGATCGAGCGGCTGGCCCGGGCCGAATTGAAGAGCGGCGCCGATGCGGCCCGGGAGCTTCTGCCCCGCTTCTTCCGCGATCACCGGGTGGCCCTGTTCAACGGCGACAACTACAGCGAGGAGTGGGTGGAGGAGGCGGCCCGGCGGGGCCTGCCGAACCTGAAGGATTCCGTCCAGGCCCTGGCCCTGTATGACACCCCGGAGATCGTCTCCGTCTTCGAGGGGCAGAAGGTACTGTCCCGGTCCGAAGTCCTGGCCCGGCAGCACATCCTTCTGGAAAACTACGCCAGCCGCCTGCTGATTGAAGCCGACCTGACGCTGAATCTGGCCCGGACCCTGATCCTGCCCGCATCTTTGAAATGGCAGGAACGGTTGGCCGCCACGGCCTGGCAGGCCAAGGAACTGGTCGGCGAAAACGAAACCGAGCGGGAAGCCTATCTGGAAGTGAAAACCTTGACCGCCGGCCTGGGCCGGGCGGTCAGGGAGCTGGAAGCCGCCGTCGCCGAAGTGGAACACTGCGAGTGCGATCTGGTCAAACGGGCGGCCGGGGCCCGTGACCGGCTGCTGCCGGCCATGGCCACGGTGCGGGGGCTGGCCGACCGGTTGGAAACCCTGGTCGACGCCGAGTTGTGGCCTCTGCCCACCTATGGCGATATCTTCTGGAGCATTTGAGTTCAAAGCGCCAAAGCTCTCGAAAGTGAAAAACCGATCACCGAAGCGGCCGGCCTTTTCAAGCGGCCGGTCGCTTCGGCTGTTTCTTGCGTTTTGATATTGAGTGCGCCCTTCGGGCGGGCATGAAGAGGTATGGGGCGCCGCCCCATGCCCCGCCATCGGCGCGGCTTCACCGCCCGGATGGAGGGTGTCGAGTGGTTTATGGGATGTTTCAATTTGTTCTGTCGTTAAGATATTGAAAAAGCGAGCCGCGCGGCGCGGGGATTGGAAGAGGTTAATTTTGGAAAGATATCATGTCTTTGTCGATTGCTGAAGCGCCTGCTGTGGGTTATGATGCAAAAAGGCCCGGCGGTGAAACACCGCCGGGCGCGGGCTGGTAGACCGTTCCGCCCTTGAGCTTAAGGCTCGTGGTCCAGTCGTGGTCACCGCCCAATCGGGGTGGGTCATCCCGAACCGTTGCCAGGGCGCGTATGCGGCCCGTATCACAAGGAAATGACAACCATGGAGTTGGGACACAAAGAGCTGTCCGAGGCTGAAGTTGAGACGGAAATAGTTGAACACATAGAAAATCTTCGTGCTCACGTCAAACGGTGCGATGCGGAGATAAAGGAGGCGATCAGCAAAGACGAGGAAATGGCCAGGCGGGATAAGCTGGTTCAAAGTATTCGTGGCGTTGGCCCGGTGGTCTCGGCGACGTTGCCGGCGGACTTGCCGGAGCTCGGCCGGCTGAACCGTAAACAGATAGCGGCCCTGGTCGGGGTTGCGCCATACAACCGCGACAGCGGTCGCTCTGGAGGGCAACGCCACATAAGCGGGGGAGAAGCAAGGTTCGCCATGTTTTATATGCCAGTATGGGGGCGACGTTACAATGGAACGAGACGGTCAAGCGATGGTT
>JAVBLB010000034.1:0-13027 GCA_031553735.1 Candidatus Adiutrix sp. | reverse complement strand
AGCAAGGTTCGCCATGTTTTATATGCCAGTATGGGGGCGACGTTACAATGGAACGAGACGGTCAAGCGATGGTTTGAGCGCCTGCGGGAAGTCGGCAAGGCTTATAAAGTGGCGGTGATAGCCTGTGTCCGCAAGCTGTTGCCGGTCATTAATTCCATGGTGAAAAACGAAGAGGCCCGGGAGCCTCGGCACTGACAGTTCCTCATTTTGTCTTGACAAGAGATGCCGTTGCTGGACCCACCCGCGCCGGTGGCATCGCCCCCTGGCCCCCCGAAAGGCAATACCGTTGTGTCAGACAGCTGGTTGTAGCGCCGCCGGAACTCGCCTGTACGGCTCAAACAACCGGCGGCGGGGTCCGGGGCAGCGCCCCGGAAGGCCACGGCGGGCAAGGCCGCCACGATTCATCACCTCGCTTGTCAAGCGATTACCCTGATGAGGCGGACCAATATGCCGTCACCCCGGTTTTGGCCGGGGTGATAGTATCTGTGGTGCTTGTTTAAGGTCGACAGCCGGGCGGGTCACTATTCCGCGCCCGGGCTGAAAGCTCCGTTTAGATTGAATGGCGCCTCCGGTGGAATGGTTTCCTGATCGAGAAAGGCATCCAGGCCCGGGTCGTCGCCGCCCGCCAGGGCGGCGGCCGTTTCCCGCCGGTGGTGCTCCACGCATTCGTGCAGCAACTCCATCTGAATCTCCAGATCTTCCTCGCGGCAGAGCCGGGCCCGGAACTCGGCCGCCCCGCGCAGCCCCCGGGTATACCACATCAGAACGGTGCGCAGCATGAAGGGAGCCTTGTGGCCCACCGATTCGGCCAAGAGGCGGGCGTGGCGCTCGGCCACGGCCAGGCGGTCCGCCAGGGTGACTTCCGGCTCCGCCTCTCCCCGCCAAAGGGCCAGGCACTGGCGGAACAGCCAGGGGCGGCCCTTGGCCCCCCGGCCGATCATGATCCCCCGGGCTCCGTATCCATGCAACCGGCGCACCGCCTCTTCAGCGGTGGTGACGTCGCCGGAGCCGATGACCGGTATCGGCGACGCCTCGGCCAGGCGGGCCACCAGGGTCCAGTCGGCTACCCCGGCGAAGCCTTCGCTGGTCGTGCGGGGGTGGAGGGTCACGGCGGCAGCGCCTTCATCCACCAGCATCGGCAGGATATCGAAAACCGTGGCCCCCACGCCGGGGGCGAAGGCCGGCCGGGTCTTGACCGTGATCGGCACCGGCACCGCCCGGACCAGGGCCCGGACCAGGCGGCGAATCACCTCCGGCTCCTTTAGGAGGGCCGAACCGTGGCCGCTGTTGATGACCTTGCGGGCCGGGCAGCCCAGGTTCAGGTCGATAAGGTCGGCACCCCGCTCCACGGCCACTTCGGCCGCCCGGGCCAGGTGATCGGGGTCCCGGCCGAAGAGCTGCACGCAGAAAGGCTTTTCCACCGCCGGGTCCGTTTCCAGGAGTTTCAGCGTGGCCCGGCCCCGGTGGGACAGGGCGGTGGCGCTGACCATCTCGGTGACGGTCAGGCCGGCCCCGGCCTCCTTGGCCAGGCGACGGAAAGGCCAGTTGGTCAGGCCGGCCAGGGGAGCCAGGATGAAGGGGTTGTCCAGCGCGACGGAGCCTATTTTGAGAGCCGGCTCCGGGCCCGTTGATGCTGGAATGGTCACCGGTGAATTCTCTTCCTCATTTGAACCACAGCACATGATCCACGTTGGTGTCCAGGGGCGGGGTCTTGAAGCGGATGCGGTTGGTGCCGATGGAGGCCCAGCCGGAATCCAGCTGATCCAGCTCCACGGTCCGGGCCACCCGGTTGTGGGGCTGGCTGTCGAGGGTGGCCTCGCCCGGGGCCTTGGGGCCGTAGATGTCCACCAGAAGGCGCCGTTCGCTCGGGGCACCGTCCCAACTGCCCTCCCGGGCCTTGATGGTCACCACCGTGGAGCCGTCCGACCGGGTCACGGCGCTGATATGGGTCCGGCCGAAGTTCCGGTTCAGATAGCCCAGGGTTTCGCCGTCGTCCTCATACCAGGTGAATTCCGAAGCGTCGGTGCCGATGAATATCTTGAGGGCGGCGATTTTCTCCGGGGCCCCGCCCTTGAGGGTCACCTCTTCGACGGCCGGGATGATGGCGCCGCCCCGGGCCAGTATCGGCGGGGTGAGCTGGCCGGCGTCCTTCAGATCCATGGGCGCCAGGCCCGGTTCGGCCTGGTCGATGACCTCGCCGGTGCGCCAGTTGTACCAGCGGCCCTGGGGGACGTAGATCTCGGCGCGTTCGGCCGCGCCGTCGAAATCAAGGCCCAGCAGCAGGCCCGAGCCGAGCATCAGCTCGCCCACCCGCTCCCGGGCCGCCGGGTCGGCCTGAAAATAATAGGCCAGCGGGGCCAGGATCGGCTGGCCGGACAGATAGGCCTCCCAGGCCAGGGAATAGTAATATGGCCCCAGGGTCTCCCTTAGGGCCAGGTTGTAGCGGGCCCCGGGCCGGAGCAGGAGCTCCTCCGGCAGGACCAGGGGGATGTCGGTCAGGGCGTTCTTGGCCAGCCAGGTGTCGTAGAGCTGGGCGTTCTGATCCGGCGGCCGGGAGGCCAGATTGTGGCTGAGATCGGAACTGTAGTAATCGAAGCCGGCCAGGGCCAGGCTGGAGCGGGCCACCAGGAGCGACCGCCCGCCATACAGGATGGCCTCGCCGTTGTAGAGGGCTCCGGACAGGCGGGGAAGGCCGGCCAGGCCGGTGCGGGTCAGGAGCATCAACCGGGGCCGGACCCGCAGCCGCTGATTGCGCACGGCGTTCAGGAGCCCTTCCTGCCACTTCATGGTATAGCTGTTGGCCCAGGCGTAATGGGAGTGGACCGCGTCGTCGGGCGGGCCCTGGTAATAGGCTTCGGGGCTGGCTGATTCCAGGTCGCCGTCCGTCAGGCGGAAAGTGCTGATCCCGGAGCTGATCTGGTCGGCGCGGAACAGGCTGTGCCAGACACTGGGAACCGCGTTGTTGGTGTAGTCCAGAAGGCCGCTGGGCTGACTGAGGTGGGGGACCACCATGATGGGGCCGCCGGCCGTCTGGCGGACCAGGAAGGAGCGCCGGGCCATTTCCGTGTAGTGGGGCGATTCCTGGGAGACATAGGCCGATTCATTCACCATCAGGTGCAGGTTGAAGGCCTTGGCCGTCTCCAGGGTGCCGGCCAGATCGCCCGGGCCGTCGGCCACCAGGCCGGTCAGGCCCGGCACGCCGCCGCGCAGAAAGCCCACCCTTTCCCGCCATTCATTTTCCGTGTGTCCCTGGATGCCGGAGGCCCAGACCCCCAGGGCTTTCCGGGGCGGCACCGGCGGACGTCCGGTCAGGCCCAGAAAGTGGGTCCGCAGGGCCGGCAGGTCCGGTCCGGTGATGACGAAAAAGCGAAACGTGCGCTTCGGCCCCAGGGGGCCGGAGGTGGAGACCACCCAAGGCTGACCGGTGAAGCTCCAGGTCAGGGGGATGGTCTCATCGGCGAACAGGGCCCCGCACTGCAGCCCCTGGCCCATGGCGTACACCACCGGCACCTGGACCTGGTTGGGCCGGGCGCCGAAGCTGTTGATCCGGCCGTTGCCAAAAGGGGAGGCCGGGCGGATGTGCGTACCCAGAAGATTGAGGGTGCTGTTAAAATTCTGGTAATCGGCCCCCAGGCCCATCAGGTGGGTGTAGTCGCCGCTGAAACTCAGGCCGGTCAACTGGCCGTCCGGGGCATAGGGGCTGATGGTGAAGACCCGGCCGCCGTCTTTGCGGCTGACCACGATGGCAGGCGGGTTCTGGTTCAGCCGCACGGCCACCGTTTCGCTGGACCAGGCGTCGCCTCCGCCGGCCGGCGCCCGCATGGTGACTTCGGGGCTGATCATTATGGTGTGTTCGAAGGGTTGGCCGGGATCGGGCGGATCGACGGACAATTCGAACATCCAGACGTCGTCGTTGACCAGACCCAGAGAGAGGCCGAAGTTCCCCAGCTTGGTCACGGCCCGGGCGGTCCCTTGGGCGGATGCGTCGGCGGCCGGCCCCAGGGCGGCCAGGAAGGTCAGCAGGAAAGCCAGATACAGCGGGCGAAGGCCTCGAACGGCGGACATGTCGTTTTCCTCATTGCGTTGGTAGGGATAGAGGCGATGTCCCCAAATGGGGTCTTTACCTTAAGAAGGCGCGGCGGCGTGAAGTTCCTTGGGAGCCCGGCCGGACAACAAGACCCGCGAAATGGCCCGGGCCAGCGCCGGCGCCGCCGGCGGGCGGGCGGCCAGGCAGTCTCGGGCGGCCCGGCCGGCGGTCCGGGCCAGGGCCGGATCGTCCAGCCAGCGGGCCAGGTCGTCGGCCAGGGTGTCCGGAGCGGTGCGAACGGCGCCCCCGGCCGCCAGCAGCTCTTCGGCTTCCCGGGCGAAGCTGGACATGGCCGGGCCGAACATCAGGGGGGTGGCCGTGGCCGCCGGTTCCAGAGGATTGTGGCCGGTCAGGCCCGGCAGCAGACTCCCCCCCACCAGGGCCGCATCGGCCAGGGCATAGAGGGCGGTCAACTGGCCCAGCGTGTCCAGCACCACCACGTCGGCCCGGCCCAGAAGGGGCGGGCCTTCCTCGCTGGTCGGCAGCGCGGTCAGGCCCCGCGAGCGGGCCAGTTCCAGAACCTCGGGCACCCGGCCCAGGTGGCGGGGCGCCAGCGCCAGGCGCGGCCCCCCGGAGGGGCCAGGTGCCGCCGTTGCCGCGTCAGGGACGGGCGGCGTTGGCCCGGACGGGAGCCCACTCGCCCCCATATTTTCGGACCGCCCGGCGCGCAGCCGGATCAGGGCTTCCAGCATGACCGCCTCCTCCCCGGGGTGGGTGGAGCCGGCCACCAAGAGGGGCGGACGGGGGCCTTCGGCACGGTCGCCCCAAAGCCGGGTTTCCCAGCGGGTCTTCTTCAGCGCGAAGTCTTCCGAATCGGCCTCGGCCAGCAGGTGATCAAACTTGGGATTGCCGAGCACCTTCAGCCGGCCGGCGGGGGCGCCCAGGGCCCGGAACAGCTCCATCTCCCGGTTTCCGGCCGGGGCGATGAGAGCGAAGCGGCCCAGGAGATCGGCCATGAAAGGCCGGATCAGGCGATACCGCCTGAAAGACCGGTCGGTCAGGCGGCCCGCGGCCAGCACCAGGGCCAGGCCGGCCCTGTCGGCCTCCTGAATCATGGTGGGCCAGAGTTCGGTTTCCAGAATCACCAGGGCCGAGGGCCGGATCCGGGTCAGGAGCCGCCGGGGCGCGCCCCAGAAATCCAGGGGGGCGGCCATGGTCCTCACCCGGGGTTCGGCGGCGAAGATTTGCGTGGCGGTGACGAGGCCGGCCGGGGTGCCGGCGCTGAGATACATCTCGGCTTCGGGACGCAGTTCCAAAAAGGCCCGGATGACGGCGCCGGCCGAGCGGACCTCGCCCACCGAAGCCGCGTGGAACCACAGGCGGGGACGGCCCCAGGCCGGGGGCGGGGCGAAGCGCAGCCCCAGCCGTTCCCGCCAGTGGCCGCCGAAGCGGCCCCGAAGGCTGGCGGCCAGGGCCAGGGGCGGGCCGGCCAGGTTGGCTATGATTGGGTAGAGTGGGTTCATAATATATGGAAGCGATTGAGTCCCGTCCCGGCCGCCGCGATTCGACCATGACGCGGTTGCGGCGGCGCATTGC
This sequence comes from Candidatus Adiutrix sp., assembly GCA_031553735.1. Taxonomy (GTDB): domain Bacteria; phylum Desulfobacterota; class Desulfarculia; order Adiutricales; family Adiutricaceae; genus Adiutrix. The sequence continues at coordinate 7,404 of JAVBLB010000034.1, read as the reverse complement.
CCCATTCGGGGCATGGATTGTATCGATGCCGGACCAGCCGGGGCGCGCCCGACCGCATCACGGCAGCCTTTCCCGGTCGGTCTGAATTTTCCGAAACGTGGCCCGGTCGTAAATGACCAGGACGTTGTCCGATTCCTCGACCACCAGATTATGAGCGGCCAAAACGGCATCCAGAGCCTGGTCCCAGGGGACATCCTGGATCTTGATCGTCACCCGCAGGCCGCCGACCCCGTCGGAGATGACGATATTTTTGCCCGAAACCGCGCCGATGGACCTGATGACTTCGCGAAGGTCCGCTCTTTGGTAGTCACGCGAGATCCTTTCACCGGCATAAACTTTTCCGGGCCCGGCGGGGGCGGATGCGCCCGCCGATTCCCCCGCCAGGGCGGCGTTCGCTTCAACGGCTCCCGGTGTCTCCGCCCGAAGTTCAAGGGCGGCTCCCGGCCAAAGCCAGGCGGCCGACGCGGCCGCCAATATCAGGCCCGTTCTTTTGAGGGTTCCGGTCATCCGTTTTGCGTCTCCCTCCCCTCCGGGGGTCAGTGCATCCATTTCGGGCCGCCGGGATCCGGGGGCTCGGGAGCCGGCCCCGCCTCGTCGTCGAAGAGGTTCTGGTTGACGATCAGGGGGACGAAGCCGCCCCGGCGGGTGGTTTCGGCCACGTATTCCCGCAGATAGGGAAAGACGATGCGGGCAAAGACCTGGCGGATGTAATAGGGCCTCTCCAGGGGCAGCGGGGCCGGATCGACCACGAACAGGGCCCCGAATTCCACGTCCAGGGTGAAAGGCGCCCAGTTCGGCGGCTCGGTCCGGAACCGTTGGGTAAAGTGGGCCTGACGGCCGTCGTCGAAGAACTCGCCGTTGTTTTTGAGCGACACGCCTATGGAAAGGCGCTCCTCCGTCAGCGGATGTTCGGTGTTGACCGCGAAGACGCTTTTAAGTAGCTTCAACTGGGTCATTTCCACGCGTGGCTGCTGGCTCATAACATACCTGGCCGGGGCGGCGGTAGAATTTTGACCGCGGGATCGGTCAAAACCGCCAGTTTTATATCCCTCGTACTTATTATAGGCCGGATTCAGATTTTGAACAACCCCACCAGGGCGGAGCCCCGGCCCCCCAGATGGCGCCGCATCTGGTCCGAACCCGCTTCGCTGGACGGCCGAGGCCGCAACGTTCGGGTGGCCGGGATCATCTTGGTCGTCTGCGGGGTGACGGGCGCTGATACCGAGTTGCAATCAAATTGCTTTGAATTTGATTGCAACTCGGCATAACCCTGATTCCGGTGAAAAAGCGGCTTTAAAAAAGGGTTTCCATCGCTCCGGTATCAGACCGCGCCGGGGTCGGCGGTGACTTCGATGACGTGTTCTTCCAGGTGGAGGGTTTCGTCGGCTTTGATGGCGATGGTCCGGCCCAGTCGTTTCTCCAGGTCTTCCAGGGCGGTGCGCCCCTCGTCGAGCATGACGTCGCGGATCTGGGGGTGGACGACCAGCTTCAACTGGCCGGCGGGGTTTTCGCTGGCCTGGAGTTCCAGGTCCAGGAAGGCCTCATGACAGACGGAGGTGCGCGACAGAAGGTACCCCTGGCCCTGGCAGTAGAAGCAGGGTTCGCGCAGGTAGCGGTCGATGTTTTCCTTGGTCCGCTTGCGGGTCATTTCGATGAGGCCCAGTTCGCTCATGGGCAGCACCTTGGTTTTGCCCTTGTCCCGGCGCAGGCTGTCGCGCAGGGCCTGGGAGACCCGTTCCCGGTTGGATTCCCGTTCCATGTCGATGAAGTCGATGACGATGAGCCCCCCGATATTGCGCAGGCGCAATTGGTAGGCGATTTCCTTGACCGCCTCGAGGTTGGTCTTCAGGATGGTTTCCTCGAGGTTGTGCCGCCCGACGTAGCGGCCGGTGTTGACGTCGATGACCGTCAGGGCCTCGGTGGAGTCGATGACCACGTAGCCGCCGCTTTTGAGCCAGACCTTGCGGGAGAGGGCCCGGGCCAGCTCGGTCTCCACCCCGGCGGCGTGGAAGACGGGCTCGGGGCCGGTATAGAGTTCCAGGCTGCCGGCCAGTTCCGGCGCGAAGGTTTCGAGGAATTTCTTCACCGCCTCGAACTGTCCGGCGTGGTCGATGACCAGGCGGTCGATGTTCTCGGTGAAGTTGTCGCGCACGGCCTTGAGGGTGGCGTCCAGTTCCTGGTGGATCCGGACCGGGGAGGGCCCGCCGCTGTTGGAGTCGTCCTGGATTTTATGCCAGAGCTGCACCAGGAATTTGGCTTCGGCCTGGATTTCAAAGGCCGTGGCCCCTTCGGAGGCGGTGCGGGCGATGAAGCCGTGGTGATGCCCCAGGCCTTCGAGAATCTCTTTGAGCCGCCGCCGCTCGTCCTCGTCCTCGATGCGGCGGCTGACCCCCAGGTGGGTCATGGTGGGCATCAGGACCAGCCGGCGGCTGGGGAGCGATATGTGGGTGGTCACCCGGGCCCCTTTCTGGCCGATGGGTTCCTTGGAAATCTGCACCAGGATTTCCTGGCCTTCGGTCAGGAGGGTTTCGATGGGGGGGGACGGTTCGTCTCCGGTCGATTCCGGAGGCGGCTCCTGATCCGGAGCCGGATGTTCGTGCTCGTCGTCCAGGGTCGGCTCGCGGTCCGGCTCGGGCCGGGGCTGGCCCAGGCGGCGTTCGAAATCGCCGGCTTGGCCGCTGACGTCGTCGACATAGAGGAAGGCGGCCTTTTCCAGGCCGATATCCACGAAGGCGGCCTGCATCCCCGGCAGAACCCGGATGACCCGGCCGCGATAGATGTTGCCCAAAAGGCCCGCGCCCTGGGCGCCGCGCTCCACTTGAAATTCCACCAGGGTGCCGTTTTCCAGGAAGGCCACCCGGGTTTCATAGGGCCGATAGTTGATGATGAGTTCGGAAGTCATGAGGGCCCTTCGAGGTTCGCGGCGGCTGCTTGCGCACCCCGACCGCCGCAGGTGTTTGAAGTCAAGGTTCTCATATTAAAAATAAAACGCTGATTATAACCATTATTCATCCAAAATTGTTTCCAGTTTCTCAACCGAGGCCGCCTCTTCATCCGCCGTCAGGCCCCACAGGGCCCGGACCGCCGGAATCGGTTTGGGCGTGCCGTTCAGCCCCAGCCGGATGGTCAGGACGGCCGCCTCGGAGGTGGCCTCGGCCGCCTCGACGAAATCCGTCAGACGGTATTCCCGGGGGCCGCCTTTTTTGTCGGTGTACCGCAGGACGGCTTCGGGATGAAGCGGCCGGGGCGAATCGAAGACCGGGCCGGGCCAGGCGACCCGCCAGACGGCCGCCCGGGGCTGAATTTTCCGTCCCGGGGGTAAGAGGCGCGCTTCTTTGAGCGTCACCCCCCGGGGCAGTTCCCCGGCCAGGCGGGCGGTCAGGTCCCGGGCCGGCAGCGGGCGGACGGTGACCAGGCGCACGTATTCGTCCCGGCTGGGCACGCCCAGGGGCAGGGCCGTGAGAAAAGAGATCTTGGGCTGGGGGTGGAAGCCGGCGCTCATGGCCAGTTCAATCCCGGCCCGGCGGCAGGCCCGTTTGAAAAGTTCCACCAGCTCCAGGTGGCCGAGAAAGGCCGCCGGCCCTTCTTTCAGGAAATTGAGCAGAAAGACGCCCTCCGGCCGGGTCGAGGGAGCCGGGGCCGGGTCGGAAGCCATGTCCGCGCCTTCCGGGGGCGGGGCCGGCTGGGATTGGGCCAGATCGTTGGCCGCGCCGTCGTGGCAGGCCCCGCAGGCCTGGCATTTGTCCCAGCGGCAGTCGGGGGTGGTTTCCCCGCGTTCGGCCCGGGCCAGGTCCCGGCGCAGGAAATCCTCGTTCACCCCGGCATACAGGTGACCGTAGGGCCGGGGATCGCCGGGGGCGAAGGGGTTCAGGAGCAGGCTTTCGGAAAGGTTTTCGGCGGCCAGGGCCTCGCTCCACAGCCGGGGATCGAAACGGTCGCCCCAGGCTTCGAAGCGGGCGCCGGCCCGGTGGACCCGTTCCAGCACCGGGCCCAGGCGGCGATCGCCCCGGGCCAGGAGGCTCTCCACCCAGGAAGCCCCCGGCGCGTTCCACTTGGGGGTCAGGCCGGGCGTCCGGACCAGATCGCGCACTTTCAGGAGACGGGCGGTGATGGTCTCCACGTCGGAAGCCGGGTGCCACTGAAAGGGGGTGTGGGACTTGGGCGTGAAATGGGCCACCCCCAGGTTGAGCTGCAGCCGGCCCATCTTTTTGAGGCGGCGGGCCAGATCGGCGATGCCGGCCAGGTCGTCGTCGGTTTCGGTGGGGAGGCCCACCATGAAATAGAGCTTCAGGGTCCGCCAGCCCAGGGCCAGGGCCTCTTCGGCGGCGGTGAAGAGGTCGTCGTCGGTCAGGTCTTTGTTGATGACTTGGCGCAGGCGCTGGGTGCCGGCCTCGGGGGCCAGGGTGAAGCCGGTCTTGCGGACCCGCTTGATCTGGCGGGCCAGGTGGCTGGAGAGGCTCTTGACCCGGAGGGAGGGCAGCGACAGGGCCACGGTTCGCTCGGCGTAACGGTCCATGAAATCCGAGACCAGGGGGGCGATCTGGGTGTGATCGCCGGCCGAAAGCGACAGGAGGGAAACCTCGTCCTGGCCGCTGGCGGCCAGGTTCCGCCCGGCCAGATCCAAGATGGTGGCCTCCCGCCGTTCCCGCACCGGGCGATAGACGTAGCCGGCCTGGCAGAAGCGGCAGCCCCGGCTGCAGCCCCGGCCGATCTCCACCACGATCCGATCGTGGACCGGCTTGATCAGGGGGGTGATCTGGCAGAGGGGGAAGGGGGCCGTCTCCAAACTGGAGACCACGGCCCGCGTCACTTCCTCATAACCCGGCCTCCGGGCTTCGACGCCCTGGAAGCGGCCGTCGGGCGCGTAGAGCGGCTGAAAGAGGCTGGGGATGTAGATGCCCGGCCGGCCGGCCAGGCGTTCCCACAATTCGGCTTTGGGGGCGCCCTCGGCCCGCCATTCCTTGATGATCTCCAGATCCTCGATGAAATTCTTTTCCGCGTCGCCCAGGAAGAAGAGGTCGAAGAAGTCGGCCAAGGGCTCGGGGTTGTAGGCCCCGGGGCCGCCGGCGGCGATCAGGGGGGCCCGGTCGTCGCGGTCGGCGGCCCGGAGGGGAATCCCGGCCAGCTCCAGCATGCTGAGAATGTTGGTGTAGCCCAGCTCATACTGGAGCGAGAAACCCACCAGATCGAATTCGCCCATCGGGCGCCGGCTCTCCAGGCTGGTGAGCCGCCGGCCGCGCCGGCGCAGCACGGCCTCCCAGTCCGGCCAGGGGGCATAGGCCCGCTCGGCCGACAGGCCCGGCCGCGCGTTGATCAGGTTGTAGAGAATCTTGTGGCCCAGGTGCCCGTGGGCAATTTCATAGACGTCGGGGAAAGCCAGGGCCACCCGCAGAAGGCGGCCCCGGGCGTCCGGGGCCTGGTTGGGCCGGGCTTCCACTTCGCCGCCCAGGTAGCGGCCGGGACGTTCCACCCGGGCCAGTTCGGGCCAATTTTCAAATATATCGGTCATAGTTTCGTTAGTATGCATCTAGGGCAATATATATCAACAGGCGTCGGCTCCGGGACCGCCCCGGCCGGTCCGCGCCGGCGTGACAACATAGGGGTAACAAATGTGTGGCCGCCGGAACAAAGGCGCCGTCGCCTCCATCCCTCCGCGTCAAATCAGGCGGCTCAACATCTGGCGGGTGAAATCATCGGGGCTGTGCCGGAGCCGGTCCAGACTGTCGCGGGCCCACAGCCGGCCCTGGTTGAGGATGACGATTTCCGGCGAAAAGTGCCGGGCCACCTGAATGTCGGTGGTGGCCAGGATCATGGCCGCCCCGCTCTTGGCGCTGGCGGCGGCGATGAGGTTGATGATGCGGCGGCTGGTGACCGGGTCGAGGCCGGCCGTGGGCTCGTCGAAAATGGCCAGGAGCGGATCCGTGGTCAGGGCCCGGGCCAGGGCGGCCCGCTTGCGCATGCCGCCGGAGAGTTCGAACGGCTGCCGGTCGGCGGCCGAGGCCAGGCCCACCGCGCCCAGGAGTTTCAGCGGCTCCGAGGGGTCGTTCGCCCGGGCCGCGGCCTGGGCGTCCCGGGCGCTCTCCCGGCGGGCCAGTTTCAGGTTTTCCATGACCGACATGGAGTCGAACAGAGCCCCGGATTGGAACTGCATGCCGATGCGCTGCCGCACCCGGCGCAGTTCCCCGGCCGACAGGCGGCTTAAGTCCTGTCCGAAGATCCTGACCAGCCCCCGCTCCGGCCGGATCAGGCCGACCATGACTTTCAAGAGCGTGCTCTTGCCCGACGACGATTCCCCCACCAGAGACAGCTTCTCGCCGGGGGCCACCTCCAGGCTGAAGCCGTCGAGGACCTTCCGGCTCCCGAAGGAGACGGCCACGTCCCGCAGCTCTATGACCGGGGGAACCTCCGCCACGGCTCAGGACCCGGACAGGAGGCTGTCGATGTCGGACTGATCCAGCCCGTCGCCTTCAGCCTGCGGACCTTTCAGGGCCCCGGAGGGGCGCTGCGCCGCCGCGGCGTCGTCATGGCCGGGTCGCGGCGGCCGGGACCCGGTGTCGGTCTCCACCGTTCTTCGGCTGGCGGCCGCCCGGGGCTTCTTTTCCCAGGCCGACGTTTTGTCCCGGGCCGTCCAGGCCGGTTTTTCCGGCCGGGCATCGCCGGCTCGGCCGGCGGCGCTTGAAGCCTCGAATATCCGGGCCAGAGCGCCGCAGAAGTTTTCCACCTTGGCCAGGCGCTGCCCGGCCAGATCCTGGAAACTCATCTTTTCATACAGGCCGGTGACCACCTTCTGGGCTTGATGCAACTGGTCCTTGACCGGCCCCAGAATCTCCTGGAAGTGGTGCTGCTCGGCGACCGCTTCGGCCAGGGCTTCTTCCAGACGCAGATGAAGATTTTCCAGAGTTTCGGTCAGGGTCAGCATCTCCTGGGCCGAGACCAGGATAAGATCCTGGATTTCCTTGACCTGGCGGGTGGCCTCGGGCAGTTCCCGGTTGACGATGGCCTTCATTTCCCAATCCAGCCGGGGCCGGGGCGGAGCGGCGGCCGGGCGCGGGCCGAATTTGGACGGCGCCGGGCGGTGGAAAGGGGCGCGTCTCGGGGGCCCGGAGTCTTCAGAGCCAAAGCGCCGGAAGGGAGCCCGCCTCGGCGGCCCGGCATCTTCGGAGTCAAAGCGGCGGCGGGGAGCCCGGGGCGGTCCGGCGTCTTCGGAGTCAAAGCGGCGGCGGGGAGCCCGGGGCGGCCCGGCATCCTCGGAATCGAAGCGGCGGCGGGGAGCCCGGGGCGGAGCGCCGGCGTCCTCGGAATCGAAGCGGCGGCGGGGAGCCCGGGGCGGCCCGGCGTCTTCGGAGTCAAAGCGGCGGCGGGGACGGGCCGGTCTGGCCGCGGTGTAGGCGGCCGGTCCTATGG
>JAVBLB010000128.1:0-4462 GCA_031553735.1 Candidatus Adiutrix sp. | reverse complement strand
TGACGCAGCCCTCTTCCCGCCCGAAAGCTTTTGTGGCGCGGTTTGGTCAAGAAGATCACCGCAGCGCCAGTTGTTTGAGCCGTACAGGCGAGTTCTGGCGCTGCTTACGGGGACTTACTGACACAACGGAAATTTCTTCGGGGGTCCAGGGGGCGATAGCCCCCGGCGCGGGTGGGTCCAGGGCAGGGCCCGCGCAGGGCCCTCCCCTCCCGGGCGGCGAAGCCGCGCCGGTGGCGGGGTCCGGGGCAGCGCCCCGGGCGGATGCTGAGGCCGCCGTGATTCATAATCCCGAGGCGTTTGCTGGGTCGAATTTGGAGGCCGACTTCAGGCTTCGGGGCTTTTTTATGTTAGCCCTGGCCGGATTTGGACGCTTTCGTCCATCGCGGCCGGGATGGTCCGGCGGCCGTTCTTCCCGGCCGCCGCGATACGCATACGACGGGGTAGCGGCGGCGCTTTGCCCCTCTGGGGTTGGCATTTTATTTGCAATTATGGTCAATGGCCTGGCCAATGGACGGCCGGTCGGCAATTTTGACCCGGTTCGACAACGTAAAGCGGTCCCGGAGACCGCAAGCATGGAGGTGGATATTATGAGCATCGGCGCTATCAACAATGATCACGGCACTTGGGGAACGACGGCGCTTTCGCGCCAGGCGGCCGGTTTCGGCGGTCAGGGCGGCGGGGCGGATTTTGAGGAAACCCTGAAAAATTCCGTCGGCTTCGGCACCCGGAACGGTTCGGGCGGTTTGACGGGCAGCATCGCCGCCGCTTCATCCGGGGCCGGAGACCTGATCAGCCAACTGCAGTTTTCGCTTTTGAAAAACGACGGGTTGAACGGCCTGAGCAGCCGGCTCAACAACGCTCTGCTGTAATTTTTGCCCGGCTGCGGCCCAGAACGAGCCGTGGCCGGCCGCTCCCCCTTTGGAGGACCACCGATGAACGACAATTCGAAAAGCGGTTTCGATCCCCTGCCGGTGATTTTGCTGATCGTCTTCAACTTGTTGAATCTTCTGTGGCTGATCTGAGCCTCGCGGACGAGCCGCGACGGCGGGGCGACCATCCCCGTTTCAGCGCCGGAAACGCGCTCTTCACGGCCCCCCGCGCCTGAGGGGCGGTTGTTTCAGGGGGGATCCCTGTGGTATACTGGGGCAAATTCGATCAGGAACACGGCGCCCCGGCTTATGAAAAATCGAGCGACACTGCGAGCATCCCTCCCGGCCCCCGACGGTTTCGGCCCGGCCCCCAAGGAGCCGTGCGCCGCCGTCGCCGCGCCGTCGCCCGCCGGGCGACGCGTCCGGGTTGGAGGCGGGCCCGCCTCGACCCTGGCGCTGGCCGCCTGGCTTCTGGCCTGGGGCCTGGCGGCCCCGCTTCCGGCCCGGGCCCAGGGGGATAGTCCGCCGCCGGTTCATTCTTTCGGGCTCGACCAGTCCCAGCCGACGGCTTCGGGGGAACCCGCCTCCGAGGATGATTTGGTACTGATGGATTTTTTTATGGAAGCGGCGGACGGAGTGACGCCCGCCGTCTCCCACCCGCCGTTGCCCCCGGCCGTGGACACGGCCGCCCCGCCGCCCGCGAACACCCCGGCGGCGGAAGCCGGCGGCGGTTTGACCGTTCCCCTCGAAGTTCCCCCGTCTTTTTCCTCCCCGGTCACTTCGGAGGTAAACGCCTCCGCTCCGTCAGTCTCCGGGCCGGTGGCCTCGCCGCCGGCCGCCCCGGAACCGAGCGCCTCAGCCCCGTCCGTCTCCGGGCCGGTGACTCCGTCGCCATTTGATTCGGAGGGAAGCGCCTCCGCCCCGTTCGTCTCCGGTCCGGTGGCTCCGTCGCCATTTGTTCCGGAGGCGAGCGCCTCAACTCCGTCCGTCTCCGGGCCGGTGGCCCCGCCGCCGGTGGCTTCGGAGGCGGACGCTCCGCCCCCGGCCGTGTTCGCGCCGGCCTTTCCGCCGGCGGCCGCCTCGACCCCCGCCGATCCTTTCGCCGCTCCGGGCGGAACTCCGATGGCCCCTACGGAGACCGGCGCCGGCGAGGTCTCCGTCCCCTTGGGGCAAAATCATCCCCTGCCGCAGCCGCAGTGGGAGACCGCCACCGGCGCCTCCGACCTGGGCAGCGCCCATATCCTTTCCGGCCAGCCCCTGCCGCAGTTCGATTCCACCCAAAGTCCCTGGATTCAATTGGATATCGGCCAGGACGACGAAGTCGGCCCGGCCCCGGCGACGCCCCGGCCGACTTCGGTGTATTCCGTGCCCGCTCCGCCGCCGGAACCCGAGGAGGCCCCGGCCGCTGATCCGGTTGTGGATCAGGCGCTGGACCGGGCCATTCAGGAGCCGCCCGCCGGAGCCCGGTATCGGGAACCGGCCGAGCGGGAGCGGCTGCGGCAGCTTTTTTCCGACGTGCCGCGCCTTGAATCGCTGGGCGCCCGGCCTCCGGTCGGAAGCGGGGCCGCCCCGGCGGCCGCCCCCCCGGCCGCCTCGTCTTCGACGTCCGGCCCGATGGTGGTGAACGTTCCTCCGGCCGTCCCGCCGGGCCCGGCCGGAGAGGAGGAGGAGCCTTCGGCCATTTTAAAGGCCGGCGGTCTTTTGGCCACCGAGGGCCGCTTCGGCGCGGCCGAAATCCTGCCGCCCCTGAGCGGCCGGGTGGATTGGCGGGCCGACTCCGGGCCGGCCAAAGCCGAGCCGGCCCAGGCCGCGCCCGTCAAAACGGGGCCGGCCAGGATGGAAACCCCTCCGCCGGCCCCGGTGGTCGAGCCCGTGCCGGCCCAGGCCGTTCCGGCGGCTCCGGAGAAGGCCAAACCCGCCTCAAAGGCCGCCAAATCGGCCCCGGGCCAGGCCAAGCCGCCGGCTCCGGCCAAAGCCGCCTCCGGCGGCCGCACCACTCTGGCCATCGTCAACGGGACGGGCCAGGGCCGGGTGGGGGAGCAATATCGTTCGGTGCTGAGCCAGATGGGCTACCAGGTGGTGTCGGTGAGCCAGGCTTCGGCCGGATCGGGGCCGGCCGGGCGGACGGTGGTCAGCTACCGCCCGGGGCTGAAGGCCAAGGCCCAGGCCCTGGCCCGCCATCTGCCTGGCCGGACCGTGCTGGTGGAAACCAAGAAAGGCCAGGCCTCTGAAATCGTGGTTCAATTATACTGATCCCGTTTGACGGCCGGCCCGGCCGGTTCTATAGCCCGCAACCCTTCACCCCGCCGGGAGGACGCCTTCGCGTCATGTCGTTGACCCCCGTCCATCAGGATCCCACCGGCCAGGTGGCCCTCTACCAGGCCGGTGACCGCTATTTCCGGCTTCTGGAGAGCCGGTTCGGCGAACGTTTTCGGGAATACCGCCGCCGTTGGCGGGAGACTTCGGAGCGCGGGCCGACCGGCGATTTTCCCCTGAGCCTGGATCTGGCCATCAACTCCGGTTGCCAGTTGCGCTGCCTGATGTGCCCGCTGCCCGGCCGCCCCGGCGGACGAAAGGCGCGGCCCATGGCCCCGGCCATTTTCGAGCGGTTGATGGATCAGGCCCGGGAGCAACGGTTGCCGGCCCTGACCCTGGGGCTGGGCAGCGAGCCGCTTTTGAACCCCCGGGCGGCCGAGTGGGCGGGGCGGGCCGCGCGCGCCGGGATCATGGACATCCGCCTGGGGACCAACGGGCTGTTGATCGACGGGCGCGTCGCCCGGGCCCTGGTGGACAGCGGCCTGACCCGCCTGGAGATATCCGTGGACGCGGTTCGCCCGGAGACCTACCGGGCCATTCGGGGCGGCCGGCTGGAGCGGCTGGAGCGGGCCATCGACCTTTTTCTGGAAGCCCGCGGGCGGGCCGGCGCCGAGGCCCCCCTGCTGCGGTTGAGTTTTCTGCGGCTGGAGTTGAATCAGGGGGAACTGGACGGTTTTCTGGAGCGCTGGAGCGGGCGGGCCGATATGGTGGCCATCCAGGAAGCCATTTGGTTTCCCGGCTCCCGGCTGCCCCGGCCGGCCCGGCCCGGCCGCCCCCTGGCCCCCGTCTGCGCCCAGCCCTGGCAGCGTCTGGCCGTCGACTGGAGCGGCCGCGTCTGGCCCTGCTGCTCCTGGTACGGCGAGGATCTGCTGCCTTTCACCGCCGACCGGGCCGATCTGGCCGCGGTCTGGCGCTCCCCGGAACTGGCCGGCCTGCGCAATCGCCTGGCCGCCCCCGCCGAAGACGCCCCCCCGGCCTGCCGCCAGTGTGAATTCTGAGTCTGAATCCGGATCGCAGGGTAATCGCCTCTTATGCGGGGTGCTGAATCGCGGCGGTCTCAGCGTCCGCCGGGGCGCTGCCCCGGACCCCGCCAGGGGAGGGCTCTACGCGAGCCCTACCCTGGACCCACCCGCGCCGGGGGCTGTCGCCCCCTGGCCCCCCCAAAGGCAATACCGTTGTGTCAGATGGCTGGTCGTAGCGTCGCCACAACTCGCCTGAACGGCTCAAACAAGTGGCGACGCGGTGACGGTTTGGGCTGATAACGCTAACTTCTTCCC
>JAVBLB010000123.1:0-41852 GCA_031553735.1 Candidatus Adiutrix sp. | reverse complement strand
TTTTTGTCGGCCCTAGGCCCTCGCGCCCCCCCGCCCGCCCCCCCTCCCCCCCCCCCCGCCCGCGCACCCTGGCCGGTTAAACGACAAAAAGCACATCGACTTCTCGGCCCAGACCACTTGACATGCCGACCGGCAACTCTCGCGGCTGATGCATGAGCGCCCTTTTCCGCTTCAAGGGTCAGCCGCGCAGGAGTTTGACGGCTAAAAAGCACATCAGGAGGCCGATGGCGGTTTCGAAGATTCGCCAGGTTTTGGGGTTGGCGAAGACCGGCCGGAGCAGGCCGGCCCCGTAGCCCAGGGCGAAAAAAAAGAGTATGGAGGCGCTCACGGCTCCGGCAGCGAACTGACCCTCGCGGCCCGGCCAACTGGTGGACAGGACCCCCAGCATGACCACGGTGTCGAGGTAGACGTGGGGGTTGAGCCAGGTCAGGGCCAGGCAGACCAGGAGCACGCGGCCCAGAGGGGCCGTTTGATCTTCGGCGGCGGAAAGGCCGCCGGTGGATTTCCAGGCCGACCGGAAGCTCCTGAACCCATACCAGATCAGGAAAGCCGCGCCGCCGTAACGCAGCACCGGTTCCAGCCAGGTGAAATTCCGGCTGAGGGTCTGAAAACCGGTGACGCCGAAGACGATGAGCACGGCGTCCGACAGGGCGCAGACCAGGCAGACCGGGAAGACGTGTTCCCCCCGCAACCCCTGGCGCAGAACGAAGGCGTTCTGGGCGCCGATGGCCACGATCAGGCTCAGCCCCAGGGCCAGGCCGGTCACATAGGCGCTCAGCATGGGACGACGCTTACGGCTCCAAAAGGGGCCGCAAACGGTCCTCCCAGACCCGGTAGGCGGCCGGGGTGAGGTGCACCCCGTCGCTGGTGTATTCCAGGGCCAACTGCTGATCGGGATCGGCCAGGGCCTTGAAAAGGTCGATGAAATCCAGCGACCGCGCGGCCGCTTCCTCGGCCAGGCGGCCGTTGATCCAGACCAGGTCCAGGTTGGGGGGCAGCCCCGGCAGGGCCGCCTCCAGATAGGGTAGAAGCGACAGGACGTACAGCCTGGTTTGCGGCAGCCGTTCGGCCAATTCGTCCCAGATGCGGCGGTGGCCCAGAACGATCTCCTCCGGTTCGGCCCCGCGCAGAAAATCGTTGATGCCGATCATGAGAAAAATTTTGGCCGGCCGGGCCTCGACCACTTCGTCCAGCCGGCACCAGACCCCGGCGCAGGTGTCGCCGTTCACCCCCAGGTTCCGCAGTTTGACCCGGGGGAAGGCCCGGCTCCAGGCGTTGCCGGCGGTGAGGCTGTCGCCCAGCATGATGACCGTATCGTTCATTGGCCAGTCTCCACGCCCCGGAAGGGCAATACGCCGCCGTGACACCGTCATGAACGTGTCTCCGCGGCCGGGACGGAGGTTCGCTCGCCTCCATCCACAGTGAAATCGACATACGACCTGACCCGTTCCAGCCAGACCTCATAGGCCCGGGCGGTCAGGTGCAGGCCGTCGTAGGTGAAATCCCGGCGCAGTTCGCCGTGACCGTCGGCCAGCGGGGGGAACAGGTCGATGAAGGTCAGGCCCTCCTCCACGGCCTCGGCCCGCAGCCGCTGGTTGAATTCCCGGATGGCCGGGTTCCAGCCGGGAAAACGCCGGCCGGACACCGGCAAAAGCGAAACCACGACCAGCCGGGCTCCGGGCAGCTCAGCCCGCAGGCGCCGCCGGATTTCCCGGTGGCGCTCCAGGATAGCCTCGAGCCGGGGGTGGCGGCCGAAATCGTTGATGCCGGCCTGAAGAAAGACCAGGTCGGGCTGTTGATCCGCCACCTGGCCCAGCCGGGCCAGGATCAGGCCGGTGGTGTCGCCGGCGACGCCCAGGTTGACCACCTCGGCCCCCGGCAGATGGGAGCCCCAGTCGCAGCCGGCGGTCAGGCTGTCGCCCAGCATGACCAGGCGCGGCCGGTCCAGAGCCGGGGCCTCCGGGACGGCCGCCAGCAAAAGCAGGCCCAGCGCCAGGAAAAACACCGACCGGGCCCGGCGGCCGAAAACTTCCGGGTTATTTTTCCTTTTCGCCACCGGCGATCTCCCCGGCCAGTTCGGCGGCCACGGCCGCCACCTCCGCCGCCGCCTCCTCGATGGGTGAGACCATGACTTTTTTATTCCTGGGGGGCGGCCCCACGATCAGTTGGCGGTAGATGTACACGGAGATGGGCACCCCCAGCAGCATGCCCCACAGGCCGATGAGGCTGTGGGCGATGTAGAGGATGATGAGGGTCAGCACCGGGTTGATGTGCATCACCGCCGAAACGATGCGGGGGTTGAGGATATAGGCCTCGATCAGGTGGATGACGACGATCATCACCGCGGCCCAGAGCCCTAAGGAGACCCCCCCGGTGTTGACGGCCATCAGGATGATGGGCACCGAGGAGATGAACACGCCCAGGACCGGGATCAGGCCGCAGAAAAAAACCAGGGTGCACAACAGCACCGCCCCCTCGACGCCCAGAATCCGCAGGCCGATGGCCGTCAGGATGGTGTTGACCGTCGAAATCATCATCTGGGCCCGAAAATTCTCCCCGACCACCTTGGCGAAGAGCATGACGCTGGAGGCCGTCTCTTCATATACCAGCGCCAGCCGGGTGAAGCGCAGTTCCCGCACGCTGCGGGTCAGGCGCGGCAGATCCAGCATGATCAGAAAACTGAACAGGAGCCCCAGGAAAAACCAGCTGGCGTAGTGGACGCTCCGCTCCAGGGCCCCCCGGCCGATGCCCCAGCCTTTGACGATCATCTGCTCCGGGGTCAGGAAAGTCTTGATCCGCTCCGCCACCGGGGCCAGGGTGCTGTTTTCGGCCAGGGAGGAATCGACCCAGGTTTCGATGGTGTTCAGGGTGGCGGGCAACTGCTCGGTGAAATTCTTGGCCTCGTTCACCAGGCGGGGCGTGAGAAAGAACAGGAACCCGGCGATCAGGCCCAGAAACAGGATATAGATGATCACCACCATGAACCGGCGGCGCAGCCGGGCGGTGCGATAGAGCTTGTGGGTCAGCCCGTGGGTGATGAAGCACATGATGTAGGTGATGAAGACCAGGCCGAACATATCCCGGAACAAATACAGGAGAGCGCCGAAAGCGGTCCAGATCAAAATCACCCGGTTGGTGCGGGCGAAACTGGCGATGCTGAAGCTCATGAATCCTCCGCCCCCGGGGCGATGCTTCGCCGAAGCGTGTATCAGGTGTGATTGAACCAGCCCCAGGTTTGGGCCAGCCCTTCCGCGAGGGCCACTTCGGCTCGAAAGCCCAGGTTCCGGGCGGCCTTTTCCACCGGGCCCCGGGAATGCCGAATGTCGCCCGGACGCGGCGGCAGAAAGCTCGGGGCCAAATCCGGCCGCCCGGCCAGGCCGGCCAGAAGCCGATACAATTCGCCGATGGTGGTGGCCCGGCCGCAGCCGATGTTGAACGCCTCCCCGGCCACGCCCGGCCGCTCGGCGGCGGCTAGATTGGCCCGCACCACATCACCGACGTAGACGAAATCCCGGGTCTGGAGGCCGTCGTCGAAAATCAGGCCGGGCTCTCCGCGCCGCAGCCGGTCCATAAACAGGGAAATGACTCCGGAATACGGGGAGTCGGGCAGTTGGCGGGGGCCATAGACGTTGAAATAGCGGAGGTAGACCGACTCCAGGCCCCGGTATTCATGAAAAAACAGGCCGTAGTGCTCGCCCAGCAGCTTGTGCAAGGCATACGGCGTGTTCGGCCGGGGGCACAGATCCTCGCCGTGGGGGACGGGAGCCTCCCCATACACCGCGCTGCTGGAGGACAGAACCACCCGGCGGACCCGCCGCTCCGCCGCCGCGGCGTAGAGGTTGAAGACCGCCAGGTCGTTGAGCTCAATGCACTTTCGCGGATTTTCCAAACTCTCCGGCACGGCCACCAGGCCGGCCAGATGAAACACCAGGTCCACCCCGTCCAGAGCCGCCTGAATCGTCGCCTCCCGGCCGATGGAACCCTCCACGAACTCCAGCCGGCCGCCGGCTTCGGCCAGATTGGCCCGGCGGCCGGATGACAGGTCGTCCAGCACCCGCACCTCGTCGCCCCGCTTCAAGAGGGCTTCCACCAGATGCGAGCCGATGAAACCGGCCCCGCCGGTGACCAGGCACCGGACCGGCCCGGCCCTGCCGTCGCGGCCGGCCAATTCAATCCACCTCGTCGTCCCGTTCCGACTGGTAAATCATTTCCAGGGTCAGGTCGGTCTTGACCGCCTCCAGATAGCCGATGAGTTCGGGCAGGTTTTCGGTGTTGGGATTGGTCATGAAGGAAAACCGGGCCCCGCTCCGGCGCCGGCCGATGACCAGGGCCTCTTCCAAAGGATCGTCGGAGGGCTTGGTCAACGCCGACAACACCTCGTCCAAAACCGAATACCGCTTGAATTCCAAAATTTTCATAGACCCCAGCTCCCGCTTCAGTATAACCCCAATATCATGCCACTTCCGTTCCCGGCCGTCAACCATATTGTGGGGCCAACGCCTTAAAGGAAGGGGCCTTTTCAACCTCGGGGGCGCCGCCCCCGAACCCCCGCCAGGAGCTTTCGCCCCCTGGACCCCAAAGCGCAATACGTTGCGATAAATTGAGATTCAAGCTGATAAGCTTGAAAGATATCGCGGCCGGCCGGGGACGGCCGGCCGCGGGCGGCTTCAGGGGCCACCGGCCCCTGGAGGCTTGGGAGGCTGGCGCTCCCAAAATCCGGAGCGCCCCACCATATACTCCAACCCATGCCACACGTGTCATTACACACCCGCGCCGCCCGAAGGGCGCTTAAGCGCCCGGTCCCCCCCCTGTGGACGCCCAAAATGGTCCCGGCCACCCAAACGTTGCGGCCACCGAAGCCCAGCGAAGCGGGTGCGGAGAGGATGCGATCTTTGCCCTGTCGGGCAATCTCAGGGTCATTACAATTCTATCGAATTGTAATTTGCATCCGGTGGGTCCAGGGCTCAGCCCTGGGGGCTATGCCCTGGCTGGTTAGAGGGCTTCGAGGAGGAAGTCTGGTTCGTCCCGCAGACGTTCCAGAAGCAGCCCGGCCTGATCGGGACGACCGAGCGCCAAGAGATGCCACTTCCAGAACCAGCGGGACCCGGGCCGATCCCAACGGGCGTGCAGACGCACCAATTCATCCTGATCGCGCTCGTCCGCGAAGGCGGCCAGCATCTCGCCGGGGGGGCTGTCGCCGTAGCCGGAAAGCACCAGTTCCGGCGTTTCCCCGTCCGGGGCCGGTTCCCGGAAAAACACCCGGGCCGAGGTGGTCAGCCAGCGCGGCCGGCCGAGAAAACGCCCGGCCGGGGAGCCGGAGGTCCACCATTCCATCAGGGGTGAAGCCCCGGCCACGTTATAGATCTCGGTGGCCGGCCGGGGCTCCAGCCGGCGGCTGAAAGCCTCCACCACCCGGCCGCCGGCGGCGGCGACGACCCGGTATTCGCGGCCGGGCCACAGGGCCAGACGCTCGTGGCCATAAGCAGCGAGCACGAGCCGCCGGCCGTTCAGGCTGACGGTCACTTCCCGGTCCAGCCCGTTATAGACGACCAGATGGCTCCGCCCCACGGTCTGGCCCTGCCAGAGAAAGAGCCCCAAGACCAGGGCGGCCAGAAGAGACGGAGCGAGACCGATGCCGAAACGTTCGGCCGGGAAATACACGCGCGCCGGCGGCTCCGGCGGCCGGAAGAACGAAAGCGATTGAATGTCCGCCCCGGCCGCCGCGACCAGGCCATGACCCGGCGGCAGCTGGCCCCTTCGGGGCTCGGGACCGAAGGGAACGGCCGGCGGCGCGACCCATTCCGGGGGCTCTCCGACGGTCGAAGCGTCCGCCCCGGCCACCCGGTCCTCGGCCGCCAACAGAGCGGTCAGGGCCCGGTTTTTCAGATGGATCAAAGCCTGGTCGAGGCGGTTGAGCCAGCCCGGCCACTCCCGCCGCCAAGCCTGGAGCCCGCTCGACGTCGGGGCCGGCCAGGCCGCGCCCCAATCGAATTCAGGAGCCCGCGCCTCCAGCGAGTCGGGCAAATCCAAACCGGCCAAATGGGAACGAACGTCCTCCAGCGCCCGGTGCAGCCTGACCGCCGCCTTCAGGGGATCGGGCCCGGTCAGCCCCGACGCCGACTCGTCCCGGGCCCGCTCCAGGCCGTCGCGGCAGTGTTCGGCGAAAAACACCAGGCCGGCCAACCCCCGCAGGGCCTCCGGCCAACCCTTCCCGCACCGCCGGGCGGCGGCCAGATGGGAACTTCGGCAGCGGCGATGGTGGGCGGCCACCCGTTGGCCGAGCCGC
The DNA here is from genome assembly GCA_031553735.1 of Candidatus Adiutrix sp. Classification (GTDB taxonomy): domain Bacteria; phylum Desulfobacterota; class Desulfarculia; order Adiutricales; family Adiutricaceae; genus Adiutrix. Next base: position 35,566 of record JAVBLB010000123.1, on the reverse strand, counting down.
CAAATCCGGTCATCCAGATCAAACATGGCCCCGGCCAGTTCCCAGGGGGCCAGGAGCCGGCCCTCCAGGCGCACCAGCCCTCCCGTCCCCCGTGCGGCTGAAATTTCAGCCAGGCGGCGGCGGTCGGCCATGAGCCGGGCCGCCAGCTCCACTTCCAGCCCCAGTTCCGGGGGATAGAAGAGAGAGGGATCCTCCTCGCCCCGGCCGTCATACAGTTCGTCCACCGTCCGGGCGGCCGAGGTGACCGGGAAATCCAAATAGACTCCGCGATAGCGCGGCGCCAGCCAAGGCTCGTTCAAGAGGCCGCCGGCCTGGCCATCCGGTTCCGCTGGCGAAGTCTCACCCCGGCCATACGTCCGGACCAAAGCCCCCCGAACGCGCTCCAGGTCAGCCCCCGCCGCCAAAGTTTCGGCCCGCCGGACCAGGTCGCCGGCCCGGCCGCGCTTTTCGGCCGTCATCTCGCCCACCGGCCCGGGGTCGTCGCCGGAGCGCCAGGCCAGAAAAAAGTAATAGCCCCACAGCCGCAGAAACTGCCGGGCCGGGCCGAAAAACTGGTCGATCAGCCGGGCCGGCCGGGCCAGCCAGGTCTGAGAGCCGGCGGCCGGGCCGCTGAACAGCAGATCCAGGGGGCTGCGGGCTTCCAGAAGCAGAGCCAGGCGGGCCGACAGGGGCCAGCCCGCCCGCCGCCGGGCCTCGGCCAGCAGGGCCTCCCGCTCCGCCGGCTCCGTCACGGCCTCGAAAGCCGGGCCGGCTTCCGCTCCGGACCGAAACGGCAGGGGCAGAAAAACCAGCGGCCCCGCCGGCCCGGTCTCGCGCAGAAACACCGGCGAGCCGACGGGGCGTCGAGGCACATACCAGAGCCCCTGGACCAGGAAAACCGCCAGGGGCAACAGCACCGCGACCACGGCCCAGGCGGCCGGATCGCCGGACGAACAGGCCGGACGCAGGCGTTCGCAGGTCAGGAAGAGCCCCCCGGCCAAGGCCGCCCAGGAGGCGATGAAAGCCGCCCCCAGGGCTCCGGCCATCAGCCTATGTCGGGCGCGCGGCTTCATTTATGATACGGGAGATGGTTGAGGATGGCGTAGGCCCGGTAGACCTGCTCCAGCAGCATCAGGCGGGCCAGTTCGTGGGGAAAGGTCATGGGACCGAAGCTCAGGCACAGGTCGGCCCGGTCGAGGAGGGCCCGGTCCAACCCCCAGGGGCCGCCCACCGTCAGGTTGACCGCTTTCACGCCGGCCAGTTGCAGCTTCTCGAACCGGGCCGCCAGCGCGGGCGAAGACAGCATCTCCCCTCCCGGATCCAGGGCCACCAGGTAATCGCCCGGGCCGCAGCGCTCCAAAATGGCCGCGCTCTCCCGAGCCCGGGCTTGAGCCTCGGCGGCCGGCCCTTCCCCCGGCGCGACGGCGGCCGGCTTCAGAATGTATTCCCGGGCCTCCACCAGCGGCCGGAGGCGCTTGAAATAGAAGGCCAGGCCTTCGGCGAAAAAAGACTCCCGGGTTTTGCCGGGAAACAGGAAGTTGAGTTTCATGATGATGCGGCCCGTTTATGACGCGGTTTCAGCGGCGCGTTATATTTTCGAGGCCCGGTGGCCGGGGCGGAATTGACGTCTGGTTATTTGGGCGTTTTTATGCTTAAATATCCCCCGGAAGCGCACCTGACCCGGAGGCGGAAAATCACATGAAAAAAGTCATCCTGGCTTTCTTGCTGGCGGTCCTGGCCGGGCCGTCCGGTTTTGGAACGGCCGCCCCGGCCCAGGCGGCCGACGAAGAAGCGCCGCCCGTGGCCGTCTCTCGGCCGAACGAGGCCGGCTCGGACATCGACCCGCTGAGCTACCAGGGTGATATTCACGACCGCTCCCTGGCCGGGGCTTCCAAAGGCCTGTTCAAGGCCGCCCTGGTGGGGCGCTACCTCGACGAGGAACCGGCCCGCCAGTTGGTCGCCTTTTTCCAGAGCCGGGGGCTGACCGCCTTCGCCCTGCGGAAAGAGGTGACGGAACGCCGGCTGCTGAAAAATGACCCGGTGGGCCACTTTTACCTGGTCATGGTCGGCCTCTTCGGAGAGCAGCGGGACGCCGACTTCCTGGGCCAGCGGCTGCGGGCCGAAGGCACGGTGCGGGACTACCGGATCCTGTCGGTGGACGCCCCCCGGGAGCTGGAAGCCACCGAGGCCCAGAACCGGGAGCTCTACCTTCAATCGGCCCGGGTGAGCGAACAGAGCCGGGAACGGGCCAGCCGGCCCCTGGACCCCAATTCGCCCTCGGCCACCGGCCAGGCTTTTAAAAAACACGTTTACGGCCGCTATATCGGCAGCTACCGCGACCCCTTAGAGGCCCGGGACATGGCCCGGCGCATGACCACCTCCGGTTGGTCGGCCTCAGTGGAAAACGACGGCGGCTGGTATCGGGTCTACCTGGCGCCCACCAAGGATCACCGGGATTTCAAAGCCGACGGGCCCACCCTCAAGGCCGCCCGGAAATCGGCCGCCAGCCAGCCGGGCCTGGTCTTCCTGGCCGACCTCTCCGGCCTCAAAGGAACCTTGAACCCCATCACCCCCAACGCCGGCCGCACCGACGCCTCGGCCTGCGCCGGGTTTTCCGAAGCCGGGCGGCTGGGGACGGTGCTGACCCGCACCATGATCTACATCCCCGACACGTCCTACACTGTGGCCCTGACCTCCATCCGGCCCCCGGAGAAACAGACGGGTTGGAAGGACATCCCTAAACGGGTCAAAGCCTGGTGGGATGATGAAAAATCCCGGCCGGTCAAGAAAGCCGATTACGGGCCGGCCATCTACAACCGCCCGGAAATGGAAAAAGCCATCTCCAGGCTGACGGCCAGCCCGGATCAGGCTTCGCTGGCCATCGGCCTCACCGAGGCGGCCACCCAGTTGTCGACCGTTCCCGGCCGCAAAGTGCTGCTGGTTTTTTCCGAGTTTCAGGGGCCGGATCAACCCCGCGACGTCCAGGAAGCCGTAAGCCGCCTCAAGGCGGCTTACGGCTCCTCCCTCGAGGTGCTCTTCATCTACGGCGACACCGACGGCCCCGGCTACGACCTGGCCGCCACCCTGACTCGCGACGCGGGCGGCTCCCAACCCTGGGACGGCTGCCGCCTCATCAGCGACAACGCCTACTTCGAATCCTACATCAAAACCATCTTCCACTAACCAGGGCTGAGCCCTGGACCCACCGGATGCTGACGCATCCTCCCCGCACCCGCTTCGCTGGACGGCTGTGGCCGCAACGTCTGGGAGGCCGAGACCATTTTGGTCGTCCACAGTGAGGCGGGCGCTGAAGCGCCCGTCCGACAACGACAACAAGTACGAAAGCTTAAAAAAGCCACCCGTATCAGCGACGCCTGGCCTGGCACCCTAAGCCACATCCCGCACAAACAGTGGCCACAGCGCCACTTGTTTGAGCCGAAGGCGAGTTGTGGCGCTGCCTACGGGGTATCGCTACAACAATGGAATTCCGAAGGGGGTCCAGGGGGCGAAGCCCCCGGCGCGGGTGGGTCCAGGGGAGGGTGCGCGCAGCACCCTCCCCTGGCGGGGCATGGGGCAGCGCCCCATACTTCTTCATCGCCCGCCCCTTATGTGGCGCACAAACCCCACATCAGATTCGCCCGGCCACAAAAACGGGCCAGGGAAACGACATCAAGCGGCATCTGGCCCCATGCGGGGCCCAACGATCACTTGGGCCCGAGCACCATGATCATGCTGCGGCCTTCCAGCTTGGGCATCTGCTCGGCCTGAGCCAGTTCCCCCACGTCCTGGAGAACCCGCTCCAACAACGCCTGCCCCAGGTCGGCGTGGGCGATTTCCCGCCCGCGGAACATCAGGGAAACCTTGACCTTGTTTTTTTCGGCCAGGAACTTCTGGATGTTGCGCAGCTTGAACTGGTAATCGTGCTCGCCGGTCTTGGGCCGAAACTTGATTTCCTTGATCTCGATGACCGTCGATTTCTTGCGGGATTCGGCGGTCTTCTTGCTCTGCTGGTATTTGTAGCGACCGAAATCCATCACCCGGCAGACCGGGGGTTCCGCTTCCGGAGCCACCTCCACCAGGTCCAGACCGGCGCTCTGGGCCACCCGCAGAGCCTCGTCGATGGACATGATGCCCAACTGACCGCTTTCATCGCTGACCACCCGCACTTCGCGGGCCCGGATCTGCTCATTGATGTTGACCCGTTTGTTGTCGGATTCTTTTACGCGCTTGCCGTTAATCTCAGCACCTCTCTGTTGCTAACACAATCACTGTCTAAGGCCGGGGGCGCGCCCAGGCGATTTCGGTCTCCAAACTTTCAAGCGACCCCGGCGAAAGCCGCCTCAATCAATCCCAGCGCGGGGGCCGGGCCTCCGCCTCGGCCAGGCTGGTGAAGTCGTCGAGAGTCATGACTCCCAGGTCTTCGCCGCCGCGGCGCCGCACGGCCACCGTGCCGTTTTCCACTTCCTTGTCGCCCAGGACCAGCATGAAAGGCACCTTCTGCATCTGGGCCTCGCGAATCTTGTAGCCCAGTTTTTCATTGCGCAGGTCGGCCTCGGCCCGCAGGCCCGCCTTCCGCAGCCGGGCCCGGGCCTCGCGGGCGGTCTCGTCGGCCCGGGAGGTTACCGTCAGCACCCGGGCCTGTTCCGGGCTCAGCCAGGTGGGAAAGGCGCCGGCGAAGTGCTCGGTCAGGATGCCGATGAAGCGCTCCAGGCTCCCGAAAATGGTGCGGTGGAGCATGACCGGACGCTTTTTCTGACCGTCATTGTCGATGTAGGTCAGATCGAAGCGTTCCGGCAGGGTGAAATCGCACTGGATGGTCGAGCACTGCCAGCGTCGGCCCAGGGCGTCCTTGAGCTTGACGTCGATCTTGGGGCCGTAAAAGGCCCCGTCGCCGGCGTTGATTTCATAGGGCACACCCTTGTCTTTCAGGGCCGTCTCCAGGGCGGTGGTGGCCAGATTCCAGGCCTCGTCGCTGCCGATGCTCTTGGCCGGCCGGGTGGAGAGTTCGATTTCGAATTCGAAGCCGAAGGCGCCCATCAAGTCGGTGACAAAATCCAGAATGCCCTTGATTTCGCCGTCCAGGGTCTCCGGGGTGCAGAATAGGTGGGCGTCGTCCTGGGTGAACTGGCGCACCCGGGTCAGGCCGTGGAGCACCCCGCTCTTTTCGTGGCGCTGCACGGTGCCCAGTTCGAAGAACCGCAGCGGCAGATCGCGGAAGGAGCGCAGTTGGGAGCGATAGATGAACATGTGCGCCAGGCAGTTCATGGGCTTGATGCCGTAGCCCTGGCCGTCGATCTCGGTGAAATACATGTTGTCGCGGTAGTTGTCCCAGTGGCCGCTGCGCTTCCACAATTCGGTGCGCAGGATCTGGGGACCCATGACGATGTCGTAGCCCCGGCGCAGGTGTTCCTGGCGCTCGAACTCCTCCAGGGTCACCCTGAGGAGGGCCCCCTTGGGGTGCCAGATGATCAGGCCCCCGCCCACCTCGTCGGAGACGGAGAAGAGATCCAGTTCCCGGCCCAGCCGGCGGTGGTCGCGGCGCTTGGCCTCCTCCAGAAGGTGCAGATGTTCGTCGAGGTCTTTCCGGTTGAAGAAGGCCGTGCCGTAGATGCGCTGCAGCATCGGGCGGTGTTCGTCGCCCCGCCAGTAGGCCCCGGCCACGCTCAGGAGCTTGAAGGAGCCGCCCCAACTGGTGTCGGGAAGGTGGGGGCCCCGACAGAGGTCGACGAAATCCCCGATGCGGTACAGGGAGACGCGGCGCACCCCCTGATCCCGGACCAGATCCTCGATGAGCTCGACTTTATAGTCCTCGCCCCGGTCCTTGAAAAATTCCACGGCCTGAAGAGCGGTCAGCTCCTGGCGCTGGAAAGGCTGGGCGACCTTGACGATTTCGCGCATCCGTTCTTCGATCCGGCCGAGGTCGTCGGGGGTGAAAGGCTCGGCCTTGTCGAAATCGTAATAAAAACCGTTCTCGATGGCCGGACCGATGGTGACCTTGACCTCCGGAAAAATCTCCTTGACCGCCTCGGCCATGATATGGGCCACCGAATGGCGCAGGATGTCGAGGGCGGCCGGATCGGACTGGTCCACCGGGGCCAGTTCCCCGCCCTTGGTCAGGGAAAAGGAGAGATCGACCAGTTCACCGTCAAAACGGGCGGCCAGGGGCTTCTGGGGCCCCTTGGCCGGCACTTTGGCCGCCTGGAAGGCCGCCTGGACCCGGCTGCCCTCGGGCAGACCGTGGACCGCGCCGTTGATTGTCACCTGTATATCAGCCATGGATAACACCTTGGAAAAAGAAATCAGAGGGACGAACATCGCCCGGGCGAGACTGGTCGGGGCGCCGCGCCGGCCGTACAAAAAAACCCGCCGGAAGCGGGTTCGGGGTCGAAATGCGCCGATGTGATTTCCGGCTGAACCGGTTGACGGCCTCCCCTGCCCCGCCCGTCAGCCCCTTCAGGGAGCCGACGCCGCCGAAACACCGCCGCGGCGGTCGAGGGCGATGAGCCATAAACGCCACAAGCCGGAAATTAGGAACTCCCGACGCCGGTAACAACGCCGGGAGTCCGGAAAATGGTAGGCGTGAAGAGATTTGAACTCTTGACCACTACCGTGTCAAGGTAGTGCTCTCCCCCTGAGCTACACGCCTGTTTTGGGGACCGTCAGGGCGGCCAAAGCGCCTTTCCGTCCCAAGAGTATCCCCGATTTTGCCCTATCAGCCCCCGAATGTCAAGAATATTTTCATCGCGGAGCCCGGAAAACCAACAGAGGCCCGCCGGTGCGGCCCGAAGCCGGCGGCGAAAGCGCCCCGGCCGCTTCCGCCGCCGGCCATGGCGCGGCGACTGGTTGTCTTCTCAGGGTTTGAAATGCGCCGCGACAATTGCGAATCCCCCTTGGTCAATCAGCCAATTTTATGGTAAGATACGCAAACCGGGATGTGTGCCGATTTCGCCGGGCCGAATTTTTGGCCCTCCTGCCGCGCTTTCGCCACGTCCCCAAGTCTGAACAGATGGCGGGAATAATATGACTTCCAGCAACGTCGTTCCAGGCGACCTCGTGCCCCACGTCCGGGCCGGGATGACCACCTTCATGGTCGCGCTCAAGAACCAGGCCCTGTATCCGGAAACCAACAAGATCCGCCAGGAATCCAAAGTCAAGCTCCTGGCCTGGCTCGACGCCTTCCTGGAAGCCGAAAGCCATCTCTGCCTCACGGTCAAAAAGGGTCAGTTGCTCTACCTCGACGAAGTGGTCTACCAGGAGCGGGCCGCCGAACAGTCCCTGATCTATCCCCTCTACCGCGACGGGGTCAAATGGTTCGAATTTCATGAAGGGCTGCCGGTGGAAGAACTGAACACGTTTATCGACCTTCTGAACCGCTTCCGGATACTGAAGGACGAAGCCGAGGACGACCTGGTCACGGCCATGTGGGAACAGGATTTCATCTTCCTGAAATACAAGACGGCCGACGACTTCTGGGGGATGCCCGGCGACGCGGCCAGTTCCGGCCCGATCCGCAACCTTCTGCTTCACCATAGGGAATTGTCGATAGTCCGGGACGGGGGCCCCCAGTCCAACAAAACCATCTCGGAAATGTTTTCGGCCTCGGTAGGTTCCCTGGCCCTGGACGACAGCCGGATAGACGAAGCCCAGGAGGCCACGGATTCGTTTGCCCAGAGCGTCCTGGGCGCCTATCGGGACACGATCCTGGGCGAATTGTCGCCGGAGGAAAACGAGTATCTGCGGACGCAGATCGAAGAAGACAAATTCAACTACACCACCCACGACAGCCTCGACGTCATCGCCACCCTGCTGAAGGAAGTCAACGTGGAGCCCTACCCGGGGCCGCTTTTGGAGTTTTTGACCGAGGGGGTCAAGCAGCCCCTGATCCGGGGCGACGTGGGCCGGATGCGGGAATTCATGGAAAAGCTCCTGGCCCTGCCCACCCAGGGCAAGCCCTGGCTGGCCACGCTGCTGAATGAATTTCAGAAAGTCATGGCCACCGAGGCCATGCTGAACCTGGCCATGCCGGCCGGCCACGAAACCCACCTGCTCACCCGGGAGTATTACGAAGAACTCTATCGCTTCCTCCTGCTTCTGATTCCGGAATCGCTGATGGGCCTGGCGGCCCTGGTCAACCGGGCGGTCAACGAGCACCTGGAAAAGGTGCTGCTGATGGTCATCGCCTTCCAGACCGGCCGGGCCGGCTCCAGCATCGTCCCGTCGGTCCTGGCCATTCCGGTGGTCAACCTGATCAACCGCCTCAAGCCGCAGGACATCCTGGAAGTGATCACCATCATGCGGGCCTATCACTTGACCTTCCCGGCGGGCCTCCTGGAAGGCCTGACCCGGCACGGCAACGCCCAGGTCCGGGAAACGGCGGCGACCGTGCTTCTGGAGGCCGACCCCAACAATATCATGAAGCTGACCCATCTGGTGGACGACGCCCACCCGAGCCTCCACCAACTGGTCTGCCATTATCTGACCCAGGTGCGGAACCCTTTCTCCGAAAAAGTTTTTTTCGATTACCTCAAGGCCCTGAACCTTGAGGACCCCGGCCACACCGAAGAGCATATCCTCAATTCGTATCGGGCTTTGGGCCGGGCCTGCGTCGGGCCCGGGGAAGTGGTTCCCTTTCTGGAGGAAGTGCTCACGGGCGGCGCCTGGCGCAGCGTCCTGGGCCAGGGGCGGGATTGCCACCGCCAGGGAGCGGCCCTGGCTCTCGCGCTGATGCCCGAGGCCTGGGGAGGGGGAGTTCTGAACAAAGCCGCCAAAAGTTCTTTCAAAACCGTCCGTCAAGCCTGCGAAGACGCCCTGGCGGAGGTCCGGCCCAGCACGACGATTTCGTGACCGATCACGGCCCCGGCCCGCCGGCTTGAACCGCTCGGCCGACGAGGATTCCACGCCCCGAATGGGGCGAAGCGCCGCCGTGATTTCGTTATGCGCGTGTCGCGGCGGCCGAGACGGAGGTTCTATCGCCTCCATCCTTCTTCAAGGGAGACCCACATGCCCGACGACTCATACCTGCCCCAACCCAGCCCCGGGGAGATGCTGCTCCAATCCCTGTTCCGGCTGCCCCGGCTGACCAAGATAAATCTGCCCAACAGCCCCCTGGTCATGGAGAGCTACACCGCTTTCAAGACCGGGTTGGACGCGATGTGCGGGAGCGCCGGCCAGAGCATCCTGCGGATCTATCACGGCCGCTTCCACGCCAACGAGGACCGGGTGGCTTTCAACTGCACCCTGCCCAACGTGGTCAACGCCTGGCTCGGCTTCTTCCAGGACCGGGACATCCAGGGCCTGCGCCTTTTTTCCAAGCCCGACCTCACGGTGGACGACATCGTGGGCCTGGCCGCCATGCTGACCCAGGCCAAGGAGGAGAAGGAGCCGGTTCTCTGGATCAAAGGGCAGTTGGAGGCCCAGGGCATCAAGTGGGTTCAGGTGATGCTGGACCAGGATTTCCAAAAATCCATGGGCCACGCCGAGGGCGAGCAGATGCCCGAGCAATTGCAGGCCCAGGCGCTGGCCGCGGTGGGCCGCAAGATCTACGCTCAAACCTTGAAGTCCTTCGTCGAAATGGGTGAGAAGCTGGGCCGGCAGGAAAAGGTGGGCATCCAGAAGTCGAAGCGGGCGGTGCAGGCTCTGGTGGAAATAATGATGGAGAACGAGGGCGTGGTTCTGGGGCTGAGCACCATCCGCGATTATGAGGACTACACCTTCACCCATTCCATCAACGTGGCCCTCCTGGCCATGTGCCTGGGCCACCGCCTCGGCCTGGGGCACAACGACATCGGTCAGTTGGGTCTGTGCGGGCTGTTCCACGACCTCGGCAAGCTCGACATGCCCGCCGACCTGGTCCAGAAGGCCACGGCCCTGACCGACGCCGAATTCGAGGCCATCCGGCGGCACTCGATCAACAGCCTGCGCCAGATCATCCGCATGAACGCCGAACCGTCCCTGAAATCGAAACTGCTCGTGCCGCCCTTCGAATACCACCAGGGCCTGAGGCTCCCCGATCAGACGCAGATCAAGCGGCAGGGGACCCTGAGCCTGTTCGGGCGGATCATCGCCGTGGTCGACCAGTATGACGCCATGACCTCCAGCCGGGCCTACCGCCAGACGCCGATCCGGCCCGACCAGGCCCTGCAGATGATGATGGACCAGCCCGGCAACCGCCTCGACCCGGTGATCCTGAAGGTTTTCGTCAATATGATGGGCATCTATCCGGTGGGGACGCTGCTCTTCCTGGACACCAAGGAGATCGGCATGGCCCTGGCCACCCCCAAGGGGGGCGATTCGGAACGGCCGGTGGTGCGCCTTTTGGTGCGGGAGGAACAGGACAAGCTGGTCAAAGGCGAGCTGGTCGAGCTGTCCGAGTTGGACGAAGAGACCGGAACCTTCAAACGCAACATCTCCCGCTGTTTCCATCCCTCCGAATACGGTCTGCAGCCGGCCGATTATCTGTATTAGGCGATGGCCGGCGGGCTTGTTTCACCAGCCCTGAACAAAAAAACATGGACCGCGGGACGGTCCATGTTTTTTGGGGGAAAAGTATTCGCCGGGCGGCCGTTAAAAAGGCAGAATCTGCTGTAAGAAGGTCCGGGTCCGCTCCGAGGTGGGGTTCTCGAAGAAGACGGCCGGCGGGGCCTCTTCGATGATCTGCCCCTGGTCCATGAAAATGACCCGGTCGGCCACCTGGCGGGCGAAACCCATTTCGTGGGTGACCACGGCCATGGTCATACCCTCCCCGGCCAGGCTGACCATGACGTCCAGCACCTCGTGGGTGACTTCGGGGTCCAGGGCGCTGGTGGGCTCGTCGAAAAGCATGATGTCGGGGTTCATGGCCAGGGCCCGGGCGATGGCCACCCGCTGCTGCTGGCCGCCGGACAGTTGGGCCGGATAGTTGCCGGCCTTGTCGGCGATGCCGACCTTGTGCAAGAGGTCCAGGCCCCTCTTAGCGGCCTCCTGGGCCGGCACCTTGAGGATCTTGCGGGGGGCCATGGTCACGTTTTCCAGGGCCGTCTTGTGGCGGAAGAGGTTGAAGCCCTGAAAGACCATGCCCATGGTGGTGCGCAGTTTATTGAGGTTGATCTTGGGGTCGTAGATGTCCTGGCCGTTGACGGTGATGGTGCCGTGGTCGATGGTCTCCAGGCGGTTGATGGTGCGCAGGAGCGTGCTCTTGCCGCTGCCCGAAGGGCCCACCAGCACCACCTTCTCGCCCCGCTTCACCGAGAGGGACACCTTGGTCAGGGCGGCGAAACTGCCGAAATACTTATATACGTCGGTCATGACGATGACCGGGCTGTCAGCGTCGCTCATAGCGTCCCATGCGGGTTTCCGACAGGGAAACCAGTTTTGAAAGCAAAAGGGTAATGAACAGGTAGATCAGGGCCACCACCGTGTAGGCCTCGAAGGCGTGAAAGGTGGTGGAGGAGAATTCCCGGGCCAGGCGCATCATATCCGGAATGGCGATGACCGAGACCATGGAGGAATCTTTCAAAAGGGCGATGCATTCGTTGCCCACCGGCGGGAGGATGGTGCGCACCGCCTGGGGCAGAATGACGTAAAACATGGATTGCAGCGGGGTGAACCCCAGACTCATGGCCGCTTCGCTCTGGCCTCGGTCGATGGCCTCGATGCCGCTGCGGACCACCTCGCCCATATAGGCCCCATAACAGAAACTCATGGCCGAAACGGCCGTCACCATCGGCGGGACGGTGATGAAATTGCCGATGGCGTAGTAAATATAATACAGTTGCACAAACAGCGGGATGCCCCGCACCACCTCGACATAGACCGAGGCCGTGAAGTTGACGGCCCTGATCTTCGACAGGCGGCACAGGCCGATGAAAACACCCAAGGGGAGGGTCACCAGGATGCTGTAACAGGTGATTTTGAAAGTCACCAGGAGACCGTCGGGCATGATGTAACTGAAAGCCCGGCGGTAGTAGTCGTGGTCCGCGGTCAGCTTCCGCAGCCATTCCAACCGCCCCAGCGTATCGGGAAAGGCCTCTACCAGCACCCCGGCCAGTTGATCGTAGGTGCACAAAAACAACAGCAGCACCGGCGTGGTGATGACGACGAACTTCCAGGCCGAATACAACCCCCGGTCGGTCCGCCGGGGGATGGCCGGGCCGTCGGCGATTTCGATGGTGACGGGCAGCTCGGTCTGGCCGGCGGCCTCCGCCCGGGTCAGCGCCTGCTCGATTCGGCGTTTTTTATAAGGCTGGGTCATGATTTTCAAACAGGTCGATGGAAAGTTGGCGAGATCGGCCCGGTCGCCCGGAGACCGCGGATTCAGTCAAGGAAGGATTCGGCGGCGTCTGGCCTTCCCGAAGTCCGGAAAGCCCTCCGGCCGGGAGCGGCCCGGCCGGAGGAAAGGCGGAAAAACTTATTCGTCGACCGAAATCCACTTTTTGTTGAGCTCCGCGTCGATGCCCTTGGCCTTGACCCCGGCGATGCCCTTGTTGATCAGGTCCAGGATCTCTGTTTCGCCCTTGCGGACAGCCACGCCGTACTGTTCCTCGTCCTCGGCGCTCGACAGGACGGCGGCTATCTTCAGCTTTTCTTTGTAGCGCTCGGTTTCCATGATGAAGTTGGCGGCCACCGCGTCATCGCAGACCACGGCGTCGATGCGGCCGAGATACAGGTCCTCCACCGCCAGCCCCACTTCGTCATAAGGGGTCGAGATGATGCCGCCGGCCTTGTTGATGGCGAAGGTGCCGGTGGTGCTGATCTGGCTGCCGGCCTTCTTGCCCTTCAGGTCCTCCAGGGTCTTGACCGTGGAATCCTTGGGCACGATGATGGCCTGGCGGACGGTGAAATACGGCGTGGAGAAGTCCATGGTCTTTTTCCGCTCTTCGGTGATGGTCACCGAGGAGCAGATGGCGTCGTATTGCTTGTTGACCAGGCCGGCGAAGATGCCGTCCCAGGCCGCGTTGATGATCTTCACCTCATAGCCGCCCTCCTGGGCCGCCGCCTTCATATATTCCACGGAAAAACCGACCAGTTCCTTGTTTTCATTGACGAATTCGAACGGCGGCCACGTGGCGTCGGTGGCGATGGTGATGACCTTCTTTTCCTGGGCCAGGGCCGGGGAGGCCAACAGGGCCGCGGCGGCCAGAACGGCCAGGGCGATCAGCTTCTTCATCATGAATACTCTCTCCTTGCCTCAATGGGGCGATGCGCCGCCGAAAGGCGGTTTGGCAGAAAATTGACCTTGCGGGTACGGGCCCTTCGCCAACATGTTGGTTGGCGCTCGCCGACTGGTTGGTCGAGTACTCGCCGACCGGTTGGTCGAGCGGGGTCGCCTTCCCGCCTTAAAGATACGTCGGACGCCGCCGTCAATGGCGACGAAATACGGAGCCCAAGGCTCGGGGTCAACAACACATGAGACGGCCAGATTACCACCGCTGCCCTTAAAATGCAAGCAAGGCGGAGGCGATTGAGCCTGTTCCCGGACGATCAGTTTCAGCCAGACCGCTTTTCGGCTACTCGCCAACTATGTTGGTCGAGGGCGCATTGCCCATTCGGGGCCTGGATGGACGTTTAGCCCGGCCGGGGATTCGCGGACGGTTGATTTCCAATACCGTTTTTTGCTATAGTGTCCCAAACGTTTTCGGCGGCCCGGCCGCCGGGGGGCGGTTAACTCAGCGGCTAGAGTATCAGCCTTACAAGCTGGGAGTCGGGGGTTCAAATCCCTCACCGCCCACCATCGCATAAACCCGGAAGCTTTGAAAAACAATGGCTTCCGGGTTTTGTTCATCCGGCGGCGTCCATAAATGCCCCCTGGGACCCCATGGTTTTGAGGGCAACTTCGCTGGCGGGATCGATTTGAGCCTGTGGCTACCCTCTTTTGGGGATTAAGCGGAGGCGATGGAAATCAAACCGACAGAGGTGAAAATTGGACCCATCAAACCTGTTATGGATGAGATGGCATTTGAGCCAAGGCGGCGCTTTTACCCAAATGTCTTTGGGGCTGATCGTCGGGTGCTTTCCCATTGCGTTCCTGGCCCTTGTCGCCTCACTCGGATTCGCCCCGAACCTTGGGCTTTCTTTTGGGTACTGGGGCTTGAGCCTTTTCATTTTCTGGCGCTTGCGCCATTATCCCTACCTGGTTGCGGGCTCATTTTTATGCTTGAGCAATTTGCTTCCACTGTTCTTTTTCAGCTTTCAGCCCGCTTGGAGTACAATCTTTGGAGCTGAGACCGATTTTTTTACAATGTTGATCTACCATCTGCCCATTCTGTTCGCTTTGGACGCCATTGCCCAAAGCTCCCGCGGACTGGCCATACGCGAAAACCCGAAAGCCCCCCCATTATCTGAACTGGTTCTGGAACTGTGCGTTCTGGTCACACCCTGGCTCTTCTTGGGTTGCTTGAAGACTTTGGGCCTTGACCCTTTGGCTTGGCCGGGCGCCATATATTTAGCCGTGCTTCTGTTGATCGGCCGTTATTACGCTCGAAAAATCATGATCGCGTCCATAACCCGCAGCGAGCCCTTGCAGTCGCTTTTTGGGATAGCCATTTTTGGACTTTGGATTTATTTCTTTTCTTTTGTTCTTTTTTACTGTTTCCGAGATAACCGCTATTTCAGCCTGATCTATTCCGAATACATCAATTTTAATACGGTAGCTGTTTACTATGCCATGATGTTCGGCGGCTTCATTCTTCTTCATATCATATATTCGGCCGACATAAAGGAAGCGGTGGATATTGAGTGTAAGCGACGCCAGGCGATGGACGAGGAAATCAATTCGTGGTTTGAACGGCAACAAAAACTAAGGGCCGAGGAACAAGCCGCTGGAATTATTCCCGAGGACGGGGAACTGGCTTCTTGCTATGAGTTGAGCGGGCTGAGCGTTCATGCCGATCAAGCTGACCTCGTCCGTGCGCGTCAGTATTGGGCTCGCAGATACGACCCGGCTCTGACCGGCAATTTCAGCCCCAACTGGCGCGAAGAAAAAAAGAAGATCCAAGAAATCAGAGCGGCCTTGGATAAGATAGCCAAATTCAAGGCGGAGTCGGCATCGTAGCCCCGAATGGGGCAATGCGCCCTCGACCAACAAGCTGGCGAGTAGCCGAAAAGCGGTCTGGCTGAAACTGATCGTCCAGGAACAGGCACCCGCAAACTTGTTTTGTCGGGCTCAATCGCCTCCCCGCCTTTGAAAGTATTGCGACTTTTTTGGAGCACTCGGTTATCCGTCGTACGGCCGCAATAACGCTCTCGCCCTGCGGCGGTGGCAAACGTCCTGGCAAAAAACCGTCCGATATGCTATACTCAACAACTTGGTGAATCGATTTTACCAAAAAACGGGCCGATGAAAGAATTCGGCGCGCGCGGGTTGAGTATTTTGAAGATCTCTCATTTTTGGCCTCTCAAACGGCGGATCGATAAAACGGCGGCTCCGAGCCCCGAATGGGGCAATGCGCCGCCGAAAAGCGGTCTGGCTGAAACCGATCGTCCGGGAACAGGCACCCGCAAACTTGTTTTGTCGGGCTCAATTGCCTCCCCGCCTTACCGCAACCGAAAGGCGAGCGCCCGGCCATGACCGATTTCACCGAAGCCCGCAATCGGCCGGATCTGGCCGAATATCCCTTCCAGTCCCATTTTTATCGCCGCCCGGACGGCCAGGCCCTCCAGTATCTGGATGAAGGCCAGGGCGCGCCGGTGGTCATGGTCCACGGCAACCCCAGTTGGTCCTTCCTGTGGCGCCGGCTGGTGCGGGAACTGTCGCCCGATTTCCGCTGCCTGGTCCCGGACCACCTGGGCATGGGCTTCTCCTCGCGGCCGACGGAAATGGAGTACGGCTTCCGCCTGGCCGACCGGGCCGCGGACCTGGGGGCCCTGATGGACCACTGGCGGCCGGAGGGCCCGGTGCACCTGGTGATGCACGACTGGGGCGGCCCCATCGGCCTGACCTGGGCCGCCACCCATCCGGAGATGGTGGCCTCGCTGACGGTCATGAACAGCGGCACCCGGGTGCCGCCGGATTACCGGCTGCCCCTGAAGCTGGCCCTGTTCAAGGGCTGCGCTCCGCTGGGGAACCTCCTGGCCCGGCGTTTCAACCTGTTCGTCCGGGGCACGGCCGCCTTCGGCGTCACCCGACCGCTCTCCGCCGCCGCCCGCCAGGGGTTTCTGGTACCCTACCTGAAGCCGGAGGACCGCCTGGCCGTGGCCCGCTTCGTGGAGGACATCCCCCTGTCGCCGGGCCATCCCAGCCATTCGATTCTGGCCGAAACGGACCGGGCCCTGGAAACCGCCCTGGCCGACAAGCCCCTGGCCCTGGTCTGGGGGCTGCGGGATTTCGTCTTCAACCGCCGGGTCTTCCTCGATTGGCGGAAACGCTTTCCCCAGGCCCAGGCCCTGGCCCTGCCCGAGGCCGGCCACTACCTTCTGGAAGACGAGCCGGACCGGGTGGCCGGTTTCGTGCGGCGTTTTCTGACCTCGAAGGAATCGGAAGCCGCCGACTCATCCTCTCCCGCGGATGGTCCGCAATGAGTCCGGAGACCCCCTTCAACATCGCCTCCCTGTTGACCGAAGCCGCCCGAAAATGGCCGGACCGCCCGGCGGTGATCGCCCCCCACCGCCCGGACGCGCTGGGCCGGGGCAAGCTCACCTATCGGGAGCTGGACGAAAGCTCCTCCCACCTGGCCAACCACCTGGTCCGGGGCGGCGCGGCCCCCGGCTCCCGCCTTATCGTCATGGTCCGGCCGGGGCTGGACTTCGTGACCATCATTTTCGGGCTTTTCAAGGCCGGGCTGGTCCCGGTCATGGTGGATCCGGGCATGGGCGTCCGCCGGATGATGCGCTGCCTGGCCGAAGGGCGACCTTCGGGCATCGTGGGCCTGCCGGTGGCCCACCTTTTGAGCCTGAGCGCGCCGGGCTCGTTCCGGGGCCTGAAGGTCCGGGTCACCGTGGGCCGCCGCCTGGGCTGGGGGGGGCCGACCCTTCTGGAAATCATGTCCGCACCCGGACGGGAGGGGGCCCAGGCTCCGGCGGTGCCCACCCGGGCCGGCGACACGGCCGCGCTCCTGTTCACCTCCGGCTCCACCGGCCCGGCCAAGGGCGTGATCTACACCCACGCCATGTTCCGGGCCCAGGTGGAAACCATCCGGGAGGGCTTCGACCTGCGCGAAGGCGGGGTGGATCTGGCCACCTTCCCCCTTTTCGGCCTGTTTTCGCCGGCCCTGGGGCTGACCAGCGTCATCCCGGAGATCAACCCGGCCAAGCCGGCCCAAGCCGACCCCCGCCGCCTTTTGGAGCCCATCGTCCGCTGGAACGTCACCAGCATGTTCGCCTCCCCCACTCTCCTGGACAAGGCGGCCCGCTTCGCCCATGAACACCGCCTGACCCTGCCGTCGCTGTCGCGGGTCATTTCGGCCGGGGCCCCGGTCGCCCCGAGGGTGGCGGCCTCCTTCGCCTCCCTGATGCGCGGCGACGCCCGGCTGCTGACCCCTTACGGCGCCACCGAGGGCGTGCCCCTGACCTCCATCTGCGCCGAGGAAATCGCCCGGGAGACCCGGGCCATGACCGAGAGGGGCCTGGGCCTGTGCGTCGGCCGCCCGTTGACAGGCGTCTCCCTGGGCATCATCAAGATCACCGAGGGCCCCATCGCCGGCTACAATGACGGACTCCTTCTGCCCCGGGGGGAGATCGGCGAGATCATCGCCCGGGGCCCCATGGTCAGCCCGGCCTATTTCGAGCGCCCCCAGGAGACGGCCGCGGCCGTCATCCCCCACCCCGACGCCCCGGAAGGCCAGCCTAATTTCTGGCGCCGCATGGGCGACGTGGGCTGGATGGACGAGGACGGCCGCCTGTGGTTCTGCGGCCGCCGGGATCAGCGGGTGGTCACCGACCAGGGCACCCTCTTCACCATTCCCTGCGAGGCCATCTTCAACAACCATCCCCAAGTGCGGCGCTCGGCCCTGGTGGGGGTGGGCCCGCCCGGCCGGCAGAAGCCGGTCATCATCGTCGAACCCCAGGCCACGCTCCGGAGCCCGGCCTGGAACACCCTGGTGGAGGAACTGGCCACCCTGGCCAAGACCAACCCCCGGACCCTGACCATCGCCACCTTTCTCAAGCGCCGGGCCTTTCCCGTCGACGTCCGCCACAACGCCAAGATCAACCGCGAAAAACTGGCCGCCTGGGCCGCCCGGGAACTGTTGAAGCCGGGACACTGAATAGTAACCGGCACACGGCTCCGAACGGCCGCCGCGCTCCGCGGCAACCCAAGGTGGAAGATGTTCGGATTTTTCAGGACCGAGGCCACCCATCCCGACGACGTGACGGCCTTGAGGCGAATTCACGAAGCCAGCCCGGAGGATAGGAAACCGAACTGGGCCTTCGACCCCTCGGCCCGCCGGATGATCATCAACCGGGGCTCCGACCCGATGGTTATAATCAGGGCCGGACGTGTCCGGGATATGCACTGTGTATCGAAACTGTCGGATCCGGCCGCCCTGGCGGGTCTGACCGGTCTGCGGACACTCGTCATCAGCGGCCCCGGCTCCATCGGTGACCCGGACTCGCTGGCCCGATTGGCCGGCTTGCGCAAACTGACGCTGACCGGGCAGGGCGTCACGGACCTGACGCCCCTGTCCGGATTGACCAGCCTGCGTTCACTGAATCTGAACGGCAACGCCATCCAGGACCTCCGGCCGCTGTCATTCCTCACCGGCTTGCGATATCTCTCGCTGCTCCACAACGCCGCCCGCGATCTCCAGCCGCTGTCGTCTCTCACCCGTTTGCGATATCTTTCACTGAACGGCAACGCCATCAATACGCCGGCCGGCCTCGAAAACCTGACCAGTCTGCGCTGGCTCGAGCTCGCCGGCAACCACATATCGGACCTGCGGCCCCTGACCGGATTGAAGGGTCTGCGCAACCTGTCATTGAATCACAACGTCATCACCGATCTTTACCCCCTGGCCGGACTGGCCAAATTACGCCGCCTCGAACTGACCGGCAACGCCATCACCGATTATCATCCTCTGGCCGGTCTGACGAAATTGCGGCACCTGTCCTTCGACGGCGCCGACGGCGGCGATTTGCGCCCTCTTTCAGGGCTGAAAAACCTGGAGGAACTGTTTTTGCGCCGCTCCGGCGTCAGTGAAGTAACCCCGCTGGCCAATCTGAAAAAACTCCGTTTTCTGGACCTGGAAGACAACCGAATCGCCGATCCCGGCCCGTTGACCGGGCTCCGACACCTTCGGGGACTTTTTCTGGCCGGCAACCCCGTGAGTGGCGAGCGGCTGGGCGCCTTGCGCTGGCGAAGCCCGATCAAATATTTCGACGCCCGCGACCCTGAATACGTGTCGGAAATATTATGGGGAAACGGGCCCCCGCTCTGACCCCCCCGGCCGCTTCTGGACAAACCGGCCGCCCTTTGCTAATCTGGCCGGGCCGGGTTGGTCCCGGCGCATCGTCCCGTGAAGCGGGGGGCATGAGAGCCCCGAAGGAGCGGAAAATGGGCGGCCAGTCCGCGTATCGAACCCTGTTGGTGATGGCCGCGGCCGCCCTGGTCTACACCCTGGCCGTGGTGCAGAGGATGTCGCCGCCGGTGGTGGCCCTGGACATCATGAACGATCTGGGCCTGAACCCGGACCATCTCAGCCTCCTGTTCGCCACCACCATGGTCACGTACGGGCTGATGCAGCCGGTGGCCGGCTTCTGGGCCGACCGCTTCGGGCCCCGCCGCTGCCTGACGGCCGCGGCCCTGGTTCTGGGCCTGGGTTCGCTGGTCTTCAGCCTGGCCGGGGGTCTGGGCCTGGGCCTGCCGTCCCGGGCCCTGGTGGGGCTGGCCGCCGGGGTGGCCCTGATGCCCTGCCTGAAGCTGGCCGGCCACTGGTACAGCCCCCGGCGCTTCGGCCTGGCCTGCTCCTGCATCCTGGGGGCCGGGGCCCTGGGCAACTTCATTTGCGGTCGCCCGCTGGCCGTGACCGCGGCCGAATCGGGCTGGCGCTGGGCCTTCACCGCCCTGGGCGTTGTGGGGCTGGTTCTGGGCCTGGCGGTTTTTTGGATCGTGCGCGACCGGCCTCCTCTGCCGCCCGAGGACGGCCCGACGGCCCTGCCGCCCGACGAACCGCCCCCGCAGTTGAGCTTCCTGCGGACCGCTCTGACCGTTGTCCGGGAACCGGAATTCTGGCTCCTGGGCTTCCTGTACGCCTGCACCGACATGCTGTACGCCACCTTCACCGGCCTGTGGGCCGGCCCCTATCTCATGGAGGTCCAGCGGCTGGGGGAGGTGACGGTGGGCAACATGCTGTCGATTTCGGCGGTGGGCCTTCTGGCCGGCCCGCCCCTGTGGGTGCTCCTGGCCACGGCCTGGAAATCCTATGCCAAGGTGCTTCTGACCATCACCCTCCTCAACGTCCTCTTCGCCCTGGTCCTGGTGTGGGGACCGGACACCCTGGGCGCCCCGACCCTGTATCTGTTGTGTCTGGCCGCCCCGACCGGAGCCCAGGTGGCCGGGCTGATCTTCGTTCTGACCCGCGGCCTCTTCCCGCAGCACCTCTCCGCCTCGGCCATGGGGCTGATGAACGTCTTCCCCATCATCATCGGGGCGGCCATGCAGCAGGTCATCGGGGCCGTCCTGACCCGGGGGGGGACGGCGGCCCCGGAGACGCTCCCGCGCGACCTTTACGGCCAGGCCTTCCTGCCTCTGCTGGTCTGCATGGTGGTGAGCGTGCCGCTGGCCCTGTGGCAGGTTCGCCGGGAGAAAAAAGTGGGCAGCGGCCTTTGAATCGGCCTTCCTAAGGCGGGGAGGCGATTGAGCCTGTTCCCGGACGATCAGTTTCAGCCAGACCGCTTTTCGGCGGCGCATTGCCCCATTCGCGGCGAAGAGCGCCGCTCCGTCCCCAGGGATCCGCCGGTCATTTTTCAGGCCCCGACGGACCCGAGTATGATATACTTGCTATATCGTCCCGGCTGGGGTATACTATCAAAGATGTTAATTTATACTTAATTATAAGGAATGAGATATGGCGACCATACCCGACAAGTTGGAACCCGATTTCGACAAGGGCGGCGGCCTGGTCCCGGCCGTGGCCCAGGACGCCGAAACGGGCGAGATATTGATGTTGGCCTATATGAACCGCGAGTCTTTCGAAAAGACCCTGGCCACCGGCGAGGTCCATTACTTCAGCCGCTCGCGCCAGAAACTGTGGCACAAGGGCGGGGGCAGTTCCGGCCGGGTGCAGAAAGTGGTGGCCATGTATCTGGACTGTGACTGCGACGCCATCGTGGTCAAGATCCGGCAGGTGGGGGGCATCTCCTGCCACACCGGCCGGCGGAGCTGCTTTCATTACGAACTGGGGACGGATCACGTGTTCAGGCTGGTGGACTGATGAGCCGTAAAATCGCGCTGGGCCTGCCCAAGGGCTCCCTGGAAAGAACCACCCTGGAACTGTTCGCCCGGGCCGGCTGGCACATCAACGTCAGCAGCCGCAACTACTTTCCCGATATCGACGACCCGGAGATCACCTGCAGCCTGGCCAAGGCCAAGGAAATGGCCCACTACGTGGCCGACGGCACCCTGGACGTGGGGCTGACCGGCAAGGACTGGTGCGTGGAATACGACTGCCGGGTGATGGTGGTGGACGACTTCCTGTATTCCAAAGCCAGCTACCAGCCGGCCCGCTGGGTGCTGGCCGTGGGCGGCGACAGCCCCTACCAGAAGCCGGAGGACCTGGCCGGCAAGAAGGTGGCCACCGAACTGGTCAACGTCACCAAACGCTGGTTTGCCGAGCGCGACATCCCGGTGACGGTGGAATTCTCCTGGGGAGCCACCGAAGCCAAGGTGGTCTCGGGCCTGGCCGACGCGGTGGTGGAAGTCACCGAAACCGGCAGCACCATCCGAGCCCACGGGCTGAAGATCATCAGCGAGGTCATGCAGACCAACACCCAGCTCATAGCCAACCCCCAGGCCTGGGAAGATGAGTTCAAGCGGGAGAAGATCAAGCAGATCGCCCTGCTCCTGAAGGGGGCCCTGAAGGCTTACGGCCTGGTGGGCCTGAAGCTGAACGTGCGCGAGCGCGACGCCGCCGCGGTCATCGAGCTTCTGCCCAGCCTCAACGCCCCCACTGTGGCCCACCTGTATCAGACCGACTGGCTGAGCGTGGAGACCGTGGTTTCCGACAGCGTGGTCCGCGAGCTCATTCCCAAGCTCATGGCCCGCGGCGCCGAAGGCATTATCGAGTATCCGTTGAACAAGGTTATTTAGCCAAGGGGCCGCGTCATCGCGGCCGCTGCGGCGCAACCGAATCCAAATGGCCGGACCAATCGCATCGTATGATTAATCCACGGCCCCGGCCGCCGTGACCGCAATCGTGAAGGTGTCTCATATGACCATGCAGCGCATAGCCTCCGCGGCCCTGATCCTGGCCCTGACCCTGGGTCTTTCCGGCTGCTTTTCCTTTTTGGGCTCTTCCACCAAGGGCAGTTCCTCCACCAGCCGCACCACCACCGACGACAAAACCAAGGCCCAGCTCAACCTGGCCGCCGCCCTCCTGATGGAGGGGGAATACACCAAAGCCCTGCCCGAACTTCTCAAGGCCCGCGAGATGGATCCCAAAAACGCGGACACGGAGAACTATCTCGGCCTGGCCTATTACGGCATGAAAGAATATGACCGGGCCATCGAGAGCTACCAGAAGGCCTTGAAGCTCAATTCCAAGCGCACCGACGTCCACAACAACTTGGGCCTGGTCTACCTGGCCCAGAAGAACTACGACCAGGCCCTGGCCGAGTTCAACACTTGCCTGAAGGACCTGGTGTATCAGAAAAAACAGCTGCCCCTCTCCAACATCGGCCTGACCTACCTGGAAATGGGCCGTTACGACGAGGCCATGGCCGCCCTGACCCGGGCCACCGAAGTCGCGCCGGATTACGCCAAGAGCTACCAGCTCATCGGCCGGGTCCACCTGGCCCAGAACCGGACCAAAGAGGCCGTCGATTACCTCAACAACGCCGCCAGGCTCGACCCCAGCGACCCGGAGACGTTAATGGCCCTGGGCGACGCCCAGGCCCGGCTGGGCAACCGCGAGGATTCGGCCCAGGCTTACAGCCGGGCCGCCGCCCTGGTGCCCGGCAGCCCCCTGGCCCTGGAAGCCCAGAAACGGGCCCGGCGGGTCATGGGTTTTGATTGATCCCCTGCGAAGGCCGGGCTGGCAACCAACCCGCCCGGCCCCTTCGGAGCATCGAAACACCTTTCATTCGGTCCGCTTTTCGGCCGGAGGCGCCGCCGCCGGACACTCGAAAAGCGGACCGGCCTTTTTCCGGGCCCGGCCCGGGACTCCCACCAAGGACACACTCATGATCGACAGAGCCGCGGAACGAACCCGGGAGATCACTCCCTTCATCGTCATGGAAATATTGGAGCGGGCCAAGGCCCTGGAAGCCCAGGGCCGGCGCATCATCCAGCTGCAGATCGGGGAACCCGATTTCGACACTCCGGCGGTGGTCAAGGAAGCCCACGATCGGGCCCTGGCGGAAGGACACACCCATTACACGCCTTCCCTGGGGGATCTGGCTCTGAAAGAAGCCCTGTCGGCCTATTACAAGCGGCGTTATAAAGTGGACGTGGCGCCGGAGCGGTTTTTCGTCTGCCCGGGTTCTTCGATGGGGCTGACCATGCTCTTCGGTTCGCTTCTGAACCCCGGCGACCAGGTCATCATGTCCGACCCCCATTACCCCTGTTACGACAACATGGTCAAATTCTTCGGCGGGGTGCCCAAGCTGGTCACCGTGCGGGAGGACGAGGGCTTTCTCTACCGCCCCGAGGACATCCAGGCCAACCTCAGCCCCCAGGTCAAAGCGGTGATCATCAACTCCCCGGCCAATCCCACCGGCACCATCCTCGATGAGGATCGGCTCCGGCGGATCGCCGCCCTGGACCGGCTGATCGTCTCCGACGAGATCTACCACGGCCTGACCTACGGCGACGAGCCGGAACACAGCATCCTGGAATACACCGACAACGCGGTGGTGGCCTCCGGCTTCTCCAAGCTCTTCGCCATGACCGGCTGGCGGCTGGGCTACCTGATCCTGCCCCCGGATATGCTGCGGACCATGACCATCATGAGCCAGAACTTCATGATCTCCACCACCGCCGCGGTTCAGCGGGCCGGCGTCTGCGCCCTGGAAAAGGCTTGGCCGGAGGTGGAGATCATGCGCCAAACCTACGACCGCCGCCGCAAGCTGCTCCTGGCCGGCTTGAACCGCCTGGGATTGAACGTCAAGGTGGAGCCCACCGGGGCTTTCTACATCCTGGCCAACGCCGGCCACCTGTCGAAAGATTCCTACAGCCTGGCCTTCGACATCCTGGAAAAGGCCGGGGTGGGCACCGATCCGGGCATCGACTTCGGCCCCGGGGCCGAGGGGTTCCTGCGTTTTTCCTACGCCAACTCCGAAGCCAACATCGAAGAGGCCCTGGAGCGGCTCAAAAAATACCTGGAGGACCGCCCGTGACCTCGGCGCCGGAAAAAAAGACCGAGGCGGCCCCGCCGTCGTCCCGGGAGCGGCCGCCGGCCCTGGCCGCCGAGTTCCTCATCTCCGCCGCGGCCGCCCGGCAGTTCCCCGAGCCCGAATGGCCGGAGCTGGCCCTCCTGGGCCGTTCCAACGCCGGCAAATCATCCCTTTTGAACCGCTGGCTGGGCCGCCGGGCCCTGGCCCGGGTGGGGGCCACCCCGGGCCGCACCCGTCAGATCAACTTTTTCAAGGTGACCTGGGGCAAGGACGACCCGCCCTTCATGCTGGCCGACCTCCCCGGCTACGGTTTCGCCGCCGCTCCCAAGGCCATGGTGGCCGGCTGGCGGCAGTTGGTGAGCGAATATCTGGGGAGCGGCCGGCCTTTGAAGATGGCCCTCCTGATGATCGACATCCGCCGGGACCCCGGGCCGGACGAATACGGCCTCCTGAACTGGCTGCGGGATCTGGGCATCCCCTCCTGGGTCATCGCCACCAAGGCCGACAAACTGAATCAGGGCCAGCGCTCCCGGCGTCTGGCCCTGATGGCTGATCTGTTCGCTCAAAATTCGCCTTTGGATCGCCCGCCCCTGCCCTTTTCCGCCACCACCGGCCTGGGCCGCAACCAACTCATCGAAGCGTTGGTTGATTCCAGGCTGCTGTTCAGCAGCCCAGACTGAATTATTTGTTTGGTGGCCCTTCGGGCGGCGATGAAGAGGTATGGGGCGCTGCCCCATGCCCCGCCAGGGGAGGGTGCTGCGCGCACCCTACCCTGGACCCACCCGCGCCGGGGGCTTCGACCCCTGGACCCCCTTCGGAGTTCCGTTGTTGTAGCAACGCTCCGTCAGCAGCGCCACAACTCGCCTGAACGGCTCGAACAAGTGGCGCTGCGGCGGCGACCGGTGCGGGATGCGATGGGGACAGCCGCCACGAAGATGGTTGGTTCGGGAAACGAGTTTGTACCTGATGACACTACTCGGCTGATATTAAACTGTTGATGGAGCACGAAACCCGTCTAGCCTCTCAGGCCGCCGTCCCACCGGTCCTCCCGCGCAGCGCCACTTGGTTGAGCCGAAGGCGAGTTGTGGCGCTGCTGACGGGTCGCCTCGACATTGATACCCAGCCCAAAGGGGGTCCAGGGGGCGAAGCCCCCGGCGCGGGGTGGGTCCAGGGTAGGGCCCGCGCAAGGCCCTCCCCTGGCGGGGCATGGGGCGGCGCCCCATACTCCAAATCGCCCGCCCCTTTGGGGCGCACCAAACCCATCCCAAAGAGAATCTCACCCCTTGCGTACAGCATCCCCCGGCATGTCGTAGAACATATCACCGGTCAGCCGCTGATCCGGGCCGATGGTGATGAAATCGTCCTCCGGATGGGGCGGGCCGTCGACCAGGGCCCGGAAATAATCGAGACTCCCCTTGATTTCCAAGTATTCTTTGTTGAAGGCCCGGCAGTTCTCCAAAGCCCGGGCCTTGAGTTTTTCGCCGTCGCCCAGGCCGTTGTCGATATAGCAGACGTGGGTGTAGTTCCTCAGCTCCAGCTCCATGGCCCGGCGGGCCTTTTTTTCGCCCAGCCGCTGCGTATACTTGCCTTCCATGGCGCCTAAGGGGTCGTCACATTCGTTGATCCAGCCGGCGGTGAGATAGAAGGTGCCGGGGTAGCGGTTGAAAACCTCCCGGTAACGCCTGGCGGAACCCAAAAGCAGGGCGATGCAGTCGTGGCAGCGCGGCACCACCAGCGGAGAGGCGCCGCCGCTCACGCCGACGATGCCGTTGGAACACAGGCCGTAACCCAGGGCGACCCGGCCCGCTCCCCCGGCCAGGGCTTCGTCCACCACCTCCTGAATGCGCTGGGGCATCAGCTTGGGGGTGCTGTGGAGCCCCTGCTCCACATAGCGGACATCCACCGGACGGTCGCCGACGACGGCTTCCAGTTCCAGGCGCATAACCGAGCAGGCGACGACGGCGGTTCGTTCTGTCATGAGGTTTCCTCGCTCTCCCGCGACCGAAATGATTTAAGGCGTCACGAAGCCCCTTCCCGGGCCGCGCCTTCGGGATATCAAGTATAGCACAAATCGACTTCCCGGTTTATGAAAGTCCGGGGGGTGAAAAAAATGCCGCCGAAGCCTTGACATCCGCCGGCGTCGGGTGTATCATTTCTAAACCTTTGCTGGGGAATCGTCTAAGGGTAGGACTGCAGTCTCTGGATCTGCCTGTCGGGGTTCGAATCCCTGTTCCCCAGCCACTTTTTAAGAGGCATCTTCAATACTTAACCGGTCTTGAAGGTGCCTCTTTCCATTATCAATTCACTATCAGTCGCGAATACCGCCCGCCCCGGGGAGCCCCCCATGAATCCTTTCGACGCCGTCAACGCCATCGCCCTGATCGCCGAACGCAAGATCCGGGAAGCCATGGAGGAAGGCCAGTTCGACAACCTGCCCGGCCGGGGCCGGCCCCAGCGATTGGAAGACCTCTCCCACCTGCCGCCGGAGATGCGCCCGGCCTACCTCATCCTCAAAAACAGCGGCCACCTGGAAAGTGAGGAGGCGGGCGCCCGGCCGACCCACCTGGCCGGGCTTCTGGCCCAGTCGTCCGGCGGGGCCCGGGAAGGGACAAAACTCGAACGCCTGCGGTTCCGCCTGACCCGCCGCCGGGCGGCGGCCAAACCGATGGCCGCCGCGGCCGAGGAGACGCCCGACGCCCTGGAAAACCTCGATCCCGCCTATCTGGACAAGCTGCTGAAGCGCTTTTAAAATCATCCCACGCCGACAGGCCGGCCATTTTTCCGCCGACCGGGCGCGGACGCCGAAAATGCCATTCTATTCAGCCAAAGCCATACGCCGCCGTAACCAGGGGAATCGCTTCCTCCGGTTTCGGCGGCGAGGCCGGGCCCGCCGAAAGGCGGATCATTGCTTTTCAGGGCTCAGGCCGGGGCCAAACGCCTGACGAAAGGGGCCGGAACGCGCAGCGCGGGCCGGATCAGCCCAACTATCGAATGTGGATACGGAGCCGGGAGCCCCGAGGTCGGCCACGGCCGCACCAGATCGACGGGCCACATCCGGGGCGTCAGGCCCGCGAGCGAGGCCGGCCACAAACTCTTCGGCGGCCCGGCGAAAACGGCGGCCGCGATCCTGGCGGCGCCCAGTGATTCAATCCAATACCTCCGGGGCGAGACGTCGTGGAAATGCCTGATAGTCATGGTCTCTCTCCTCTCCGGCCGGTAGTTGTTCTCTCCTTTCCTCCCCATCTAGGGGCCTCTCAAAAGGCCGTGATTCAAAGGCCCCGGTCAGGCCGCCTCGTCTTCCCGGCGCGGAGCGGGCCTCTTCTCGGCCAATTTCTCCGGCTTGGGAATCCGGCGGTAATCGATGGGGAGGACCTTGACGAATCGATTTTTTTCAGCGCCCCAGCGGGCCAGGATATTCCCGGCCACGGGGCTGCCGGTATACAGGACCTGACGTTCGATGAGAAACCACAACTCCCGCTCCTCATCCGCCGACAACGGATCGAGATCCACCAGGTCCAGGTTGCAGCGGGTGTCGAAGAGCCCGTCGCGGTCATAGACATAGGCCAGCCCGCCGCTCATGCCGGCGGCGAAGTTGACCCCGGTCGGGCCCAGAACGACCACCCGGCCGCCGGTCATATATTCGCAGCCGTGGTCGCCCACGCCCTCCACCACGGCCACGGCCCCGCTGTTGCGGACGGCGAAGCGTTCGCCGGCCCGGCCGCCGAGATACAGCTCACCCGAGGTGGCGCCGTAGAGGGCCACGTTGCCGGCGACGACGCTGTCGCCCGGCTTGAGCCCGGGATGGCCGCCGCGGGGCGGCCGGACGACGATGCGCCCGCCGGAGAGCCCCTTGCCCACATAGTCGTTGGCTTCGCCAACCAGCGTCAGCGCCAGACCCCGGGCGGCGAAAGCCCCGAAGGACTGGCCGGCGGAACCGGTGAGCGTCAGGGAAATAGTGCCCTCGGGCAGGCCGGCCGCCCCCCGGGCCCGAGCGATCCGCGAGGAAATCGCGGTGCCCACGGCCCGGTCGGTGTTACGCACTGGATAGCTCAGGGTCAGGGGCCGCCCGGTCGCCAGGGCTTCCTCCACCCGCACCGGCAGACGGTCGTCCAGGGTCGCCTCGGGTTTGAAGGCCGGGGCCGAAATCCCCCGGGGGCCGACCGCCGGGCGGCGGTCTTCTTCCGGCAGCCGGCACAAAAGGGCCGACAGGTCCAGGCCGGGCACCCGGGCGATTTCGGGCTTCGGCCGGAGGCGGTCCACCCGGCCGACCATTCCGGCCAGGCTCCGAAAGCCCAGGGCGGCCATGATTTCCCGCGCCTCACGGGCCACGAAGGTGAAATAATTGACCAGGTGCTCCGGCCGGCCGGCGAAACGGGCCCGCCATTTCGGATCCTGGGTGGCCAGCCCGGCCGGGCAGGCGTTGGTGTGGCAGCGGCGGTCCATCAGACAGCCCAGGGCCACCAGGGGGGCGGTGGCGAAGCCGAACTCGTCGGCCCCCAGGCAGGCGGCCACGATCACGTCCCGGCCGGTCTTGAGCTGGCCGTCCACCTGAAGCCGGACCCGGTCGCGGAGCCCGTTCAGCGCCAGGGTCTGCCGGGTTTCGGCCAGGCCGAGTTCCCAGGGCGTGCCGGCCTGCCGGACGGAGGACAGGGGCGCGGCCCCGGTGCCGCCGTCGAAACCGGAGATGAGGATGGCGTCGGCTCCGGCCTTGGCCACCCCGGCGGCCACAGTGCCCACCCCGGCCTCGGCGGCCAGTTTGACCGAAATGCGGGCCCGGCCGTTGGCCTGGCGGAGATCGTGGATCAACTGGGCGATATCCTCGATGGAGTAGATGTCGTGGTGCGGCGGCGGCGAAATCAGGGTCACCCCCGGGGCGCTGTGACGCACCCGGGCTATTTCGCGGTCGACTTTGGGGCCGGGCAGATGGCCGCCCTCGCCCGGTTTGGCCCCCTGGGCGATCTTGATCTGCAGCTCATCGGCCCCGACCAGGTATTCCAGAGTCACGCCGAAGCGCCCGCTGGCCACCTGCCGGACGGCCGAGCGCCGCGACAGGCCGTTCGGACCGGGAGACATACGGTCCGGGTCCTCGCCGCCCTCACCGCAGTTGCTGCGGGCGCCGATGGAATTCATGGCCTCGGCCAGCACCTCGTGGGCCTCCCGCGACAGGGAGCCGAAACTCATGGCCCCGGTGACGAAGCGGCGACGGATGTCCTCTAACGGCTCCACGTCTTCCAGGGGCAGCGGCCGGGGGACCGGGGTCAGTTCCAAAAGGCCGCGCAGGGTGAAGGCCGGTCCCCGACACTCGTCGACCAGGGCGGCATACTGGCGATACAGTTCGTAATCGCCTTCACGCACGGCCCGCCGCAACAGGCCCGTGCTTTCCGGGGTCCACAGATGGGGGCGGCCGCCCCGGCGGAGGTGGTATGTCCCGCCCGCCGAGAGAGCCGGCTCGGCGGTTTCGCCGAGGCGCGAGTCTCGGGCGGCCGCCCAGCGGCGAACCGCATCCCGCTCCAGCCGCTCCAGGCCGAGCCCTCCGATGCGGGAAGGTATATCCGGGAAGTATTCGGCCATCAACTCCGGCCCCAGGCCCACGGCTTCGAATATTTGGGCCCCGCGATAGCCCCGCAGGGTGGAGATGCCCATCTTGGACATGATCTTCAATAAGCCCCGGTTGAGAGCCCGCAGATAACGCTCCAAGGCCGCCTCCGGGGCCATCCGAACCGGCAGGGCCTCGCGCCGGGCCAGATCGGCCACGGTTTCGAAAGCCAGCCAGGGATTGACCGCCGAGGCCCCGAGGCTCAAAAGCAGGGCCAGGTGGCCGACTTCGCGCACTTCGCCCGTCTCGCACACAATCGCCACCCCGGCCAGATCGCCGCCGGCCGCCAGCCGGCGGCTGACCGCGGCCAAGGCCAACGCCGCCGGAAGCGGCAGCCGTTCGTCGACATCCCGGTCGGAGAGCACCAGGAGGCGGGCTCCGTCCCGCACCGCCGCGCAGGCCTCTCGCTCCAGGAGCGACAAACCCCTGGCCAAGGCCCGGCCGGGCGAATCATCCGGCCCGGGTTTCTCGAAGGAGGCCGACAGGACCGCGCAGCGGAACTCCCTGTCGGGCAGTTCCTCAAGGCGCCGGAGGTCGTCGTCGGACAAAACGGGGTGCTTGAGCTTGATCAGGCGGGCCTGTTCCGGCTCCTCGGCCAGGATGTTGGGGCGCTGGCCGAGAAAGGTGGTCAGGGACATCACCAACTCCTCCCGCAAAGGGTCGAGGGGCGGATTGGTGATCTGGGCGAAGCGCTGCTGGAAAAAGGCGAACAGCGACTGGGGCCGGCCGTCCAGCACGGCCAGGGGGATGTCCAGACCCATCGAGCCGGTGGGCTCGGCCCCGGTGGCGGCCATGGGCCCCAGGATGAGTTCGGTGTCGTCGCGGTCGTAGCCGAAGAGCTGCTGTTGAAGAAGCAACTCGGACGGCGAAAGCGGCTCGGCGGCACATCGCCCGCCGGGGACGCAGGCAAATCCGGGGATGACCACTTGGTTTTCCCGCACCCAGCGGCGATAGGGCCGCCGGCGGGCCAGGGCGCTTTTGATCTCGGCGTCGTGCATCAGGCGACCTTTCCGGACGGAGGCGAGTGAACCTTCATCCCGGGCGCCGCCGGGCGACCAGGACGAAGCCGCGGCGGCGCATGGCCCCTCCGGGGTGCCAAGTTCAGCCAGGATCATCTGGCCGGGACGCAGGGCCCCCTTCTCCACCGTGCGCTCCTCCGGCAGTTCCAGGGCGCCGGCCTCGGAGGCCACGACCAGCAGGCCATCGTCCAGCAGCCGATAGCGGGCCGGGCGGAGGCCGTTGCGGTCGAGGCAGGCCCCGACGGTCAAGCCGTCGGTGAAAACCACCGCCGCCGGGCCGTCCCAGGGCTCCATCAACCCGGCGTGAAATTCGAAGAAGCCGCGCTGGTCGGGCCCCAGGGGATATTTATCGCCCCAGGCCTGGGGCATGAGCATGGTCACGGCGTGCTCCAGGGAACGCCCCCCGTGCCGGAGTACTTCCAGGGCGTTGTCCAGGCTGGCCGAATCGCTGGCCCCGGGTTCGATCAGTGGAAAGAGATTTTTAATGTCCGGGCCGAAAAGGGGCGAGGCCAGGAAGGGCTCCCGGGCGGTCAGCCAGTGGCGGTTGCCCTGGACGGTGTTGATTTCCCCATTGTGGGCCAGGGCCCGAAACGGCTGGGCCAGGCGCCAGGACGGGAACGTGTTGGTGCTGTAACGCTGATGGACGATGGCGAAGGGCGAACGCACCAGCGGGTCGCCCAGATCCGCATAAAAGCGGGGCAGTTGGGCGGCCATCAGCAACCCCTTATAGACCACCGTGCGGCTGGAAAGGCTGGCGATATGGAACTCGTCGGCCGAAAAACCGGCCCGGGCGGCCTCACGCTCCAGGATTTTCCGCAGGACATACAGGCCGCGCTCCAGGGCCTCGCCTTCGCCCATGTTCCGTTCCGAAGCCGGGCTCACCACGAACTGCCAGATGGCCGGCCGGCTTTGGCGGGCGGCCCGGCCCAGGGCTTGCGGGTCCACCGGCACCCGCCGCCAGCCGTCCAGGCGCCAACCGGCGGCCGCGGCCGTCCGCCCGATCAGCCGCCGGGCTTGATCAGCCCCTTCCCCCGCCGGCAGAAAAGCGGCCGCCAAGCCGTAATCGCCCTCGGGGGGCAGTTCAAAATTCGCTTCCCGGCGCAGAAAGGCATCGGGGATGCGCATCAGCAGACCGGCCCCGTCACCGGAATCGACATCGGCCCCCACGGCTCCCCGGTGAGCCAGGTTGCCCAAAAGGGTCAGGCCCATTTCCACCACGTCGCGGGCGGATCGGCCGTCGAGACGGGCCACCAAGCCCACGCCGCAGGCGTCATGTTCGTATTGAGGGTCATACAGGCCGATTTTATTCATGATTGGATCCCCCGCTCGTTGCAAGCGATAGTCGTCTCTAAAATATAAGCAATTGGCATGCTAAGAAATTTTATCATTTAATATCGGCATGTTCCACCAAACAATCCATTTGCTATCGCTTTAAAGCAACCAATATGTAATAAAACGGCACATGGAATATACCGTTTTGTATATTCCATGTGCCGCGTGCTGGAGCTGAAAATGAAACGATTACACTAAAACCTGTGGCCCGTTATTCACAACCGTCAGGCGGGGCGGGACGGTATCCCTTCGAAGGAAGGCCGCGTGGGCCCCGGCCGCGTCGCCGACGTGCTCTATCGTGCGCCAAGGCACTCGCCGGCGGCGCGGTTGGGAGAGCGGCCTGCCGGAGAAGGGATACCGGCCCGCCCCGCCGTGCGCCCACCGGGACCGCCCGAAACCCGGGTCAGAGCAGAATGCGGCGGGACAAATCGAACGGCAGACCGGCGCACTCCAGGCACAGCATCCGCCCCTCCCGAACCCGCAGATTGGGCTCGGCGGTGAGTTCGCCGCACCGCCCGCAGGGATGCGACACATATGAAGGGGCCCGGGGCGGCAGAGGCTGTCGGGCCGGCTCCAGATCATACAATTCCTCCCGGGGGCCATGCCGGAAGAAATCGATCTTGCCCGGCCGGTCCATCTCGTCGCTCTTGACCCGGGCCCGCCAACTGTAGCGCAGCCCCCGCCCGGAGGCCCGCTCATACAATGTGAATACGTGCTTGCCCCGGGCCCGCAGCCACAAGTTTCCCTCGCCGGCGGTGCAGTTCAGGATCACCTGGATCCCGTCGACCCCGCAGGCGTCGGTCTCCACCACCGCCACCAGTTCCTCGTCCCCGGCCCGACGGTCCAGGCCGATTTCGTCGCGGAAATCCAGGGCGATGCGCACCCCCAGCGCCAGGCCGGGGCAACTGTGCCCGTGAAAATCCACCGCCTTGTCCCACCACTCGGTTCGCGTCAAACCCATGTGACACCTCCTGCCCCGAACAGGGCCATACGCCGCCAAAAAGTGCTTTGGCTGAAAATTGATCTCAGGGAGCCGTTTAAAGCGCCCCTCGCCGTTTTTACTTCTTCAGTAAATAACCCGACGGCGCGGCGGTGATCAGGAGCTTGTCCTCGATGTCCCGGTCGATCACGAAGCTGTCGTCTTCGGCCAGAAAGTCCCGGACGGCCGACAAGGGGCCGTTGCCCGGCCCCCAGGGGCGGTCGGCGACCACGGCCTCGGGATGCGTTTCCACCACCCCGTCGAAAACCACCAGATAGCCGCCCGGGGTCACCAGCGGCCCATAAAGCCGAATTTCGGCCAGCACGTGATCCCGGGTGTGGTTGGAATCCAGAATGACCATCACCGGACCGCCCCGGGCGGCCAGGCGCCGGGCTTCGCCGACGGCCGCTTCCTCCAGGCTGCCGGATTCGATCATCCGCAGCCGGTGGGCCAGCCGGTGATTCTCGATGAGCGGCCGGTTGTGGGCCCGGATGTCGATGTCGATACCCAGGACCAGGCCGTCGCCTCCCAGCAGTTCCAGCATGGAGGCCGAAAAGATGAGCGAGCCCCCGTGGGCGATGCCGGTTTCGACGATCAGCCGGGGCTGGACCCGCCAGATGATTTCCTGCAGGGCCACCAGGTCCTGCGGATATTGAATCACCGGCCGGCCCAGCCAGGAAAAATTATAGCTGTATCCGGCCTGGAGCGAACGGCTCAAAAATTCCCGGGCCGCGGCCCGCAGTTCCCGGTTCTGTTTCTGGCCTTCAATGCGCTGAAATTTCTCTTCATAAAACTGGTCCAGAGGGTGCATGCGGGAATCTCCATGGGTGATATGCGTATGGCGAACCATCATTTTTTACTGCCAATTATACTCCAAACTATTTGAAATATGAAGCGGGCTGTCGTATACTCAGTTTATGAAAGTCGAATATTTGACTCTTTGCGCCCCCGAGGCCAACCAAACCCCGAAAGGGCGTTGCGTCGCCGTGAACGGGCCGCCTTTTGTCCGCCGGGCGATAGGCGGCCGTCACTTGCGGGGTGATTCGCTCGAGACGGAGGTTCAATCGCCTCCATCCATATTAAGGTGAATATCATGACCATGTTCAGCGTCGACGACAACTGCCGCAAGTGCGGGCTCTGCGCGGAACTGTGCCTGGCCCGGATCATCCGATTCGAAAAAGGCGAACAACCCTTCGTGCCCCCCGAGGCCGAAAAGGATTGCCTGACCTGCGGCCAGTGCGTTTCATTCTGCCCCAAAAGGGCCTGCTACCTTGATTTCCAACCCAAAGAGGACCGCCGGCCGATCAAATCCAAGCTGCTGCCGGAAACGGAAGTCGCGGAGACCTTTCTGCGCTCCCGCCGCAGCGTCCGGCGATTCAAAAAGGAAGCGGTCGAGGAATCCATGGTGCGGCGGATCCTGGAAACCACCCGCTACGCGCCCTCGGCCTCCAACCGGCAGCCGGTGCGCTGGATCGTGACCCGCGACCGGGCCAAAACCCTGGAACTGGCCGCCATGGTGGCCGAACATTTCCAGGCCGCGATCAAAGCCCGGCCCGATGACGAAAACATGATCCGCGTGGCCGCCGCGCTGGCCCCCTGGCAAGAGGGCCGGGACGTCATCTTCCGGGGCGCGCCACTGTTGGCCGTGGCTCTGGTCGATCGCGGCTGCCCCTTCCCCGAGGACGCGTCCCTGGCTCTGACCTATTTCGAACTGGCGGCCCACGCCAACGGCGTGGGCTGCTGCTGGGCCGGCTTCTTCACCATGGCCGCGCGGCAGAATGAAGCCATCCGGAAGGCCATCGGCATCGAAGAACACGAGTTGGTTTGCGGCGCGCAGATGTTCGGCTACCCCAAAGGCCTGCGGGCCCGCCTGCTCCCGCCCCGCAAAAAAATCAACCTCTCCAGGGCATAGCCCTGGACCCACCAGGGCATAGCCCTGGACCCACCGGATGCTGGCGCATCCTCTCCGCACCCGCTGCGCTGGGCTTCGGTGGCCGCAACATTTGGGTGGCCGGGACCATCTGGGTCGTCCACAGTGGGGGGGGCGGGCGCTGAAGCGCCTTTTGGGAGCCCGGAGGAATGCGCCCTCTTTTCGCCCCGCCAGCCGCCCAACTCAGGGTGCGCGGGCCGGAAACACTTCGGAGGGCGGCCGCGTGGGCCCCGACCGCGTCGCCGACGTGAAGTCTCGAACTCCAAGGCGGT
>JAVBLB010000012.1:0-3541 GCA_031553735.1 Candidatus Adiutrix sp. | reverse complement strand
GTCGGCAAAGCCGGCGGCTTTTTCAGATTTAACGACCAAGATGGTCCCGGCCGCTCAAACGTTTCGGCCCCCGAAGCCCAGCGAATCGCCCTACCGGGCGATAACCAGAGATTGCCCGGGAGGGCAATGATGCGGGTGCGGAGAGGATGCGACAGCATCCGGTGGGTCCAGGGCTATGCCCTGGTCCAGGGCTCAGCCCTGGCTATTCTTCCAGGACTACCTGGTCTTCGGGCTGGCCGTCCTGGCCTTTGAAGTGGACGTTGACGCGCTGGTTCAGGGTCGTGGCGATGCGGAAGGGGGCGTAGTCGGCATGGATGGGCATTTCCCGGTGGCCGCGATCCACCAGCACGGCCAGTTCGATGCGGGACGGCCGGCCGAAATCCACCAGGGCCTCCAGGGCGGCCCGGACGGTCCGGCCGGTGAAGAGCACATCATCCACCAGGATGACCCGTTTGTCGTCGAGGCGGAAGGGGATTTCGGTTTTGCCCACGTGGGGCAGTTCCCGGGCCCGGGTCCAGTCGTCGCGGTAGAGGTTGATGTCGATGACCCCCTGGGCCGGGCGGCGACCCCGCTTGCCCCCGATCAGGTCGGCCAGCCGGTCGCTCAAGACCAGCCCGCCCCGGCGGATGCCGATCAGGATCGGTTCCTCGGGCTGGGCGGCCAGAATATCGGTGGCCATGATGGACAGAGCCCCGGAAATCTCGCCGGCGCCGTAAATCACTCGACTCATCGTTCCCCCCTCCCGGGCTCGGGCGCCCGGCCGGCCGCTTCGGCCTTGGTCTGACGGTTGCAGTATAATATAAGGTATGATCCCGCGTTGGGCGTAAAGCCCGGCCCCATCAGCGCCCCAGCACAAAGACGGCGCCGTTGGGCACGTCCGGCAGAAGCCGGGTGCCGTAGACCAGGGCCTGGTGTTTCACCACCATGGCCGGCCAGGCTCCGAATTCGGCCCCGGCGGCTTTCAGGAAAGCCAGGGCGGTGGGGGTCACCGTCTCGCCCCGGCTGGCCAGCCCCACCACCGGCACGCCTTCCAAGAGACGCAGCACGGCCGGGGCCGGAGCGGACAACAACCCGTGCTGGCAGTTGATGACCCCGTCGCAGACCGGCAGGGGGCCACAGACGAAACGCCGGGGGGCGAGCTCGGTCAGGAGGGCGGCGGCCAGGCCCAGGTCCAGGAGGCTGTCGAGAGCCCCGACCTCGTGAAAGTGGATTTCCTCCGGCTTCCGCCCGTGGACCGCGCCTTCGGCTTCGGCCAGGAGCCCGAAGGCCGCCAGGGCCAGCCGCCGGGCCGGCTCGGCCAGGTTCGCCCGGCCGAAAAACTCCTCGATATCCTTTAAATGGCGGTGTTCGTGCTCCTCCGGCAGGTCGACCCGGAGGCCCAGGCCCCCGATCTGGTTGACCTGGCGGGGCTCCAAAACCACCCGGCCGGCCAGGTGGCCGAGATTCAGATCGGCCAGGAGTCCCTCCAGGCGCTCCGGGCCGGCCAGGGCCAGGAGCCCGGCCACCAGGATGTCGCCGGACAGGCCGCTGTGGGGCCGGATGACCAGCAGCGGAGCGGCTTCTTCCGAAGGGAGCGAGTGATGGTGGTGGCCGCCGTGATGGTGGCCGTCGTGGTGTTCATGGGTCATGGGGCGCCGTCCCTTTGGCGTTGCATAATTAATCCTAGCAGATTATAATAAAAATTTCCGGTTCGGGCAATCACTTCCGCAATCTCGGGGCTGACGCGCCAGTAAAGTAGGAAGGGTGATTTCAATTTTGGGGGCGCCGCCCCCAAACCCCGCCAAGGGGCTGCCACCCCCTGGATCTCAAATTGCAATATATTGCGATAAACTGAGATTCAAGCTGATACGCTTGAAAGATACCGAAACCGGCCGGAACCGGCCGATTTCGGGCCGGTTCCGGGGGCGAAGCTCCTTGACGGAGCTTTAGAGGACCACGCGCCAAAGGTTGAAATCACCTTTTCCGTATTTTATGCTCTTCAAGAGGTTTTTTATGACCGTCAAAGGTTTTCGGGCCGCGGCCGCGGCCGCGAACATGAGATATAAGGACCGGTTCGATCTCGGTCTCATCCTGGCCGACGCCCCCTGTTCCTGGGCCGGGGTTTTCACCCGGAGCGTCTGCCAGGCCGCCCCGGTGCTCTGGTCCCGCGAGGGGGCCGCCCGGGGGCTCGGCCGGGCCTTTCTGGCCAACGCCGGCCAGGCCAACGCCCCGACCGGCCGGGAAGGGGCGGCCAATTGCCGCCGCTCGGCCGAACTCGTAGGCGAAGCGGCCGGCTGTGCGCCGGAGGATGTGCTCCTGGCCTCCACCGGCATCATCGGGGCCCAGATGAACATGCCGGCCCTGGCCGGGGCCGTGCCGGCCCTGGTGAAGGCCCTGCGCCCCGACGGGCTGGACGACTTCGCCCGGGCCATCATGACCACCGACACCTTTGCCAAGACCGCCGCGGCCGAGTTCGAACTGGGGGGGCGCCCGGTCTCCATCTGGGGCTGCGCCAAGGGTTCGGGGATGATCGCCCCCAACATGGCCACCATGCTGGGCTTCGTCATCACCGACGCCCGGGTCGAGCCGGGCCTTTTGCGGGAGCTTTTGGCGGCCGGGGCCGAGGAGAGCTTCAACCGGGTGACCGTCGACGGCGACACCTCCACCAACGACAGCCTTTTAATGATGGCCTCCGGGGCTTCGGAAGCCCCGGCCGTCGGGTCCGGCCCGCTTCTGGAAAGCTTCCGGTCGGCCCTCTTCGAGCTCATGAAGACCCTGGCCCGGCAGATCGCCAAGGACGGGGAGGGGGCCACCAAGCTGGTCACCATCCGGGTCCGGGGCGCGGCCAGCCTGGAAGAGGCCAAAAAAGCGGCCCGGACCGTGGCCGAATCCCCCCTGGTCAAGACCGCCTTTTTCGGCGGCGACGCCAACTGGGGCCGCATCTGCATGGCCCTGGGCCGCAGCGGAGCCCGTTTCGACCCGTACGCCGTGGATATCGACCTCGACGAGGTCCCCTGGATTCGGTGCGGGGTGGACAACGGCCAGGAAGAGGCGGCCACGGCGGCGATGAAAAAGCCCGAATACGGGCTGGACATTGATCTCAAGGCCGGTTCGGCGGAATGGGAGATGCTGACCTGCGACTTCTCCCACGATTATGTGTCCATCAACGGGTCCTACCGGTCCTGAGCGGCGGCCTTGTTCGGTACAAATTCTGGGCGTCGTCTCCGGCAAGTTCAAATAGTTGAATTAAGATGGTTCAAAAAACAGGCCGATCGGTCCTATTTTTTGAACCAAACTAGGCGTCCGGCCGAATATTTGAATTGCCTTTCCACGTGGAATTTTTAAAAATATAAGCAAATACAATATGTTATATTTTTAACGCATTCTTTGGGGATTATGGCACAGGGGTTGCAGTATACATTGTCAACGGTCATGCCCAAGACCATAGCTAAAACTCCTAAATTCTCCTTGTTGTTGGAAACCGGGACTCCGCCTAAGTCCCGGTTTCTTTTTGTCTGAAAGCCGGGACTTCGCCAAGTCCCGGCTTTTCTTTTTATGGAGA
>JAVBLB010000136.1:0-3842 GCA_031553735.1 Candidatus Adiutrix sp. | reverse complement strand
AAATAATATTTCAACCGGGGGGTTTTCACGGGCGGGGGGCGCGCCGCCCGGCGGGGGTGCCCCCCGGGCGTCCCCCGAGCCCACCGCGATTCATCACCCGACTTTTCAAATACGATTCCCCCCTGTTTGGAGCTCCGGTTCCGGTTGACTCCTATATAGAAGCTGGGCTATAATTAAAGAATTATATTTGTTCGGTGCGATTTCGGGTTCGGCGGCGAGCGCCATCCCGATGATCGCCGTCTGTCCGGCCGGAGGCCCCGGAAGTCTCGAACCCACGGGGCCGGGTATGAATCATGGAGGCGCCCCAGTGGCCATTACCAAGAAGACCAGCATTTTCTTCCTCATCCTGGCGCCTATTTTCTGGAGCACCACCAGCCTGTTCGTCAAAACCGCCGACTGGAACGCCTGGGCCATCGCCGGCTGGCGTTCTCTTTTGACCGCCCTTTTCCTGTGGTTCTGTTTCCGCTGGGTCTACCCCCGCAAATTCAAATTCGACCTGTCCTGGCCCAGCCTCCTGGTGGCCGTGTTCTATTCCGCCTTCAGCACCGCCTTCGCCTATTCGGTCAAACTGACCACCGCGGCCAACACCACCTTCATGCAATACACCGCGCCCATTTACGTCGCCCTGCTGACCCCGCTGCTGCTGAAAGAACGGACCCCGAGCCGGGATTGGAACTTTGTGGCCATCATGGTCCTCGGCATGGGGCTCATCATCGGCCTGGAGGGCCTGAACAGCCCGCGCGACCTGCTGGGGCTTCTGGTCGGCATGCTCGGCGGCATCTGCTGGGCCATGACCGTCATGCTGCTGAAG
This sequence comes from Candidatus Adiutrix sp., assembly GCA_031553735.1. Lineage (GTDB taxonomy): Bacteria > Desulfobacterota > Desulfarculia > Adiutricales > Adiutricaceae > Adiutrix. Next base: position 3,031 of record JAVBLB010000136.1, on the reverse strand, counting down.
AAACAGGGAGCGGGCGGCATGCCCTTGTCGGGCCTGGTCATCGGCAATTTCATCACCGCCGTCTATTGTTTCCCCCAAATGATTTCCGTGGATTTTCTGGATATGGGCCAAATGGGGTATGTGGCCGCTCTGGGCCTGTGCCTGGGTCTGGGTTACGTGGTCTATCTCCTGGCCTTGGGTCAGGTCACCGCCCTGGAGGCGGCCATGATCCCGGCCATCGAGCCGCTCCTGGCCCCCACCTGGGTTTTCTTCTTCCGCGGTGAAGTGCCCGGACGCTGGACGATGATCGGCGGCGCTCTGATCCTGGGCTCGGTCCTGACCCGGGCCTGGCTGGCCGCCCGGAAAATCGAGGCCGCCATCGCTCCGAAACCGAACATCGCCGCCGACGACGCCAATCCCGGCTGAGCCGCCCCGCCGGGCCGGCCGAACAATCTCAGCAACAGAAAGGTGGGCTCATGGAGGACAGCGAAAACGAAAAGGGGCTGAAAGCGGTGCTCGTGGTCAACGAAGGGGACAACGTGGTCACCTGCGTCCGCCCGTTCACCGCCGGTGAAGTGATCGAACTGGAAGGCGGGGACGTGCTGGTGAAGGACGACGTGGCCTCCTTTGAGAATCTGGCCCTCTTCGCCATCCGCAAGGGGGATTTGTGTTTTAGCTACGGCAGGGTCATCGGCCGGGCCGCCCGCGACATAGAAAGCGGCGCCCCCGTCCACCCGCAGGACCTGGAAAGCGCCCCGCCGGAAATAGAGGACCCTTCGGCCGGCGGCCGGCCCCGGCCCTGAAATTTTGTTGCCGCGCTCCCTGGATATTCGTTTTTTTCGACGAATTTCGGGCTCTTGCCAAACGAGCTGTTTTTTGGTATAAATCGCGAACGAGAATTGAAACGCTTTCTCTGATACCGGCCGCTCAGACCGCAAGCAGATCGAGGCGGGCGGGGGTTCATTATTCTGAACCTTCGCCGAATCAAGGCTCCCATGTTCAGTCCCGGAGGCCGCCCCATTTTTAACGGACCACAGTGCCATGCCCACGGATACTAAAAACGGCTCTACGCCGGCCAACATCAAAAGCGCCCTGAAGGGGCCGGCCTACGCCCAGTTGGCCGCCCTCCTCAAGCAGAAGATCGCCAGCGGCGAGTACCCCCCGGGCACCCGGATCCCGGCTGAATCGGTCATGGGGCAGACCTACGGCGTGGCCGTGATGACCGTGCGCCAGGCCATCCGGCTGCTGGTGGAACAGGGGCTTCTGCGCCGGGTGCACGGCAGCGGCACCTACGTCTGCGGGCCGGACTGGACCCGGGCCTGCTTCAACATGGAAGGGCTCCTGGAGACCCTGGGCGACAAGGAAAACATCGACATCCGCATTCTCAGCGCCGGCATCACCGGGGCCAGCCCCAAGGCGGCCGCGGTTTTGGGGCTGGCCCCAGGGGATCTGATCGTCATCCTGGTGCGGCTGGTGTCCTATAAAGGCCTGCCGTTCATGCTGAACCAGGCCCATCTGATTTTCGACCCCAAATCGCCCATCGTCGAATCGGAATTGGAGGCCTCGTCCCTGTCCGGCCTCTTTTCCGGGCAGGGCAACAGCTTCATCAAAAAAGCCCTGCTGAAGCTGGAGCCCTGCATTCTGTCGCCTTCCGAGGCCGGCTACCTGAAAGCCAGCCAGACCAATCCGGCCTTTAAAATACGCTACACTTTTTTCGGCTACAACGATTCGCCGGTGGGGTCGGGCTGGTTCATGACCCCCATGGGCTACATGTCTTTCAGCACTAAAATCGGAGTCTGGGATGACGAAGACTGATTCCGGGGCGGCCAGCCTCGACGACCTGATCCGGGCCCTGGTGGACCTGGAAGTGCCGGGCACCCTGGGCATCGCCCAGGAATTGAACGACCAGGGGGTCGACCCCATCGACATCATGTCGGCCTGCGAAAAAGCCCTGGCCGAAATCGGCGACCGCTACGCCAGCGGCGAATATTTCATCGCCGGGCTGATCATGGCCGGGGAGATCATGAACCGGGTCATCACCCTGGTGGCCCCGCGCATGGCGTCCAACGTGGTCAACCTCTTGCGGGGCAAGGTGCTGATCGGCACGGTCAAAGGCGATATCCACGGCCTGGGCAAGAACATCGCCGGAGCCCTGTTGTCGGCCTATGGCTTCGAGGTCCGGGATCTGGGCGTGGACGTGCCGGTGGAGGAATTCGTCCAGGCCGGCCGCGACTTCAAGCCCGACATCGTGGGGCTTTCGGTGCTCCTGACCTCCTGCTATCCCAACCTTGGAGAAACCATCCAGGCTCTGCGGCAGGAACGCGGAACCTCGGCCCACCCGGTCATCTTCATCAGCGGCGCCCAGATTACCAGGGAACATCAAAAGCTCTATCAGGCCGATCACCAGGTCACCACCGCCTTCGACACCGTCCGCCTCTGCGAACAAATCGTCCGCCGCGGCCTCCAGGGCTGAGCCCTGGACCCACCGGATGCGCCTGCGGGCGCATCCTCTCCGCTGGGCCGCCAAGGCCGCAACGTCTGGGCGGCCGGGACCATCCCCCCATTGAGACGTGCAAAGAAAAAAACCGGCGACGCCGGTTTTTTTTGACGGAAAAATTCAGGCAGTGCGGACGCTATACCATTTCTCTATCAAGCAGGCCCAGACCGATAAAAACCCACTGCCAGGGCAAAGATGGCTCGTTGTGGCGCTGCTTACAGGTCACCGCCGCAAAGTAAAAAGCTCCCGTATCGACGCCACCCTTCATGCCACCCATGTCACATCCCGCACAAACAGTGGCCGCAGCGCCACTTGTTTGAGCCGAAGGCGAGTTGTGGCGATGCCTACGGGTCATTATTGCAACAACGTAACTACGAATGGGGTCCAGGGGGCGACACAGCCCCCGGCGCGGGTGGGTCCAGGGTAGGGTGCGCGCAGCACCCTACCCTGGCGGGGCATGGGGCAGCGCCCCCTACTCCAAATCGCCCGCCCCTTGGGGGCGCACCAAAAAGCGAAAGGGGCGCCACTCCCGCCCCTTTCGCCGTTCTCAATCGC
>JAVBLB010000015.1:0-9864 GCA_031553735.1 Candidatus Adiutrix sp. | reverse complement strand
CCGGCCGGACGCCGAGCCCCCTGCGATTCATCACCCGACTTTTCAAATATGATTGATTGCCCCGGCGCTCCACAAAACATGGGCCCCGGCGTGCCCTGACGCCGGGGCCCATACTGTGGGCGGTCAAACAGACGGGTTGGGAATCAATCGTCGGACAGCGGCAGGCCTTTTTCCTTTTCCACCCGGCGCACGATGTTCCGCAGGGCCTCCTTGGCCGAGTCGGGCAGGGGCGTGGGGGTGTGGTTGGCCAGGATCCACTTGGCCTTTTCCATGGCCCGGTCGCTCATGTCCCGGCTGCCGTTCTTGATCCAGGTGTCCCGGTTCTTGCGGTCGATCAGCATGGGCTGGGACTGGCTGCGGCGATAGTCGAAGGTGCTGCGATGGGTCAGGAAGTCCTTGAACGGCCCCACCTGGTCGATGGCCTCCACCGACAGATGCAGGTCGCTCACGGGGATGCCCCGCAGCGTATAGAGGGTCATGGCGGCGATGTCCGCGTCGATCAAAAGTTGCGGCAGATCGATGGTCATGCCCAGCTCAATCAGACCCAAACCGTAAATCAGGTTGGCACCTGCCAACGCCGGCAACAAGGCGGTTATGGTCTTTTCATGAGCGGCCTGGGCGTCGGCCAGTTTGCTGTCAGCCTACCCGCCGGCCACCCAGGAAGGCAGCCCGTAGTAGTTGGCCAGGGCGGCCACCCCGGCGCTGATCATGGCCAGTTCGGGCGAGCCGACCACGGCCGAGGAGGTCTTGAGATCCAGGGCGGTGGTGGAACTGCCGTAGACCACCGGGGCGCCCTTTTTGGTCAACTGGGACAGGGTGATGCCCGAGAGCACCTCGGCGTTGTGGGAGACCAGGGTCCCGGCCAGATGGATGGAGGTGGAGCCGCCGGCCATGGCCATGGACAGGATGTTGCACACCGCGTTGCCCCGGGCCGCGGCCATGATGATCTCGCAGCTGTCGGTCACCAGCCGCAGCGGGCTGACCGGGCAGGTGATGAAGGACACCAGGCGGTAGGTGGTGGGGTCCTCCACGTGGGGGAACAGCTCCCGCACCAGGGCGTCGGACATTTCCATCAGGCGCTCGGTCATTTCGCCGGTCATGGAGCCCATGAAGAGGTGCTTGGTGCAGTTGTTGATCATGGCCTCGAAGTTGTGGAGGGGGATGACCTCGACCGGCTTGTCGCTGGAGGCGGCCGGCTTTTCGAAGACCGAGATCACGTCCAGATAGTCGACGATGCGGCCGATCATGCCCAGGTCGCTCTTGATGCTCTCGCGATATTCGCCGGTGAAGGGGTCGTTGATGTTGACGGCCTCGCCGAAGTTGGTGAAGGCCACCCGGTTGCTGCCCATGACGAAATCCTTCTTGGGATCGCGGGCCCGCAGAACCAGGGTGGAGGGAGCCGACTTGATGGCCTCTTCGACCACCTGCGGCGGAATCTTGACCACCCCTTTGGACGTGATCTTGCAGCCGGCCTCGGCGAACACTTCGCGGGCCTTGGGACACTGGACGTAGACGCCGGTTTCCCAGAGCACTTCCAGGGTGGCCAGGTGGATTTCTTTCAATTCCTCCTGGCTCAGGCACTGGAGTCGGAAGCCGCCGCTTTGGTGCGTGCCGGCGTGGGGACCTCTTTGCATAATTCTGTTACCTCCGTAACTATTATCAGGTTGAAGGGGCGGAAGCTCAGGCCGCGGCGGCCGCGGCGGCGGGTCCGGACGATGCTTCGACGGCCGCGGCCTTCCGGCCGTGGCGGTAGACCAGCACCGCGGCGCAGATGCCCAGGACCGCCGTGCCCATCAGGAAATAGAAGATGTTGTGATACGCGGAATTGTTGACGTTGTTGTCGATCCAGTATCCGAACAGCGGGTTGTAGAAATAGTCCGAGGAATACCCGACGATGGAGGCCAGGCCGATGACCGTGCCGGTCTGGCTCCGGGGGATGCGGGCTTCGCTGATGCACGAGAACATGATGCCGTAGACCACGAAGATGCCGGCCATCAGGGCGAAGGTGGCGATGGTGGCGATCAGGGTGATGGTCGAGTTCCCGGGGTCGAGCGGCAGGGACAAAAGGACGCCGAACACCAGGATGATGAAGATATAGGCCGCGATGCTGACCAGGGCCGACGACCGGAATTTGTCGGCCAGGGTGCCGCCCACCGGGCCGAAGACCAGGCGGCAGCCCTTGGTGCGGAGGATGGCCATGAAGCCGCTGAAGGCGGCCGTGGCGCCCAGGGCCTCCCGCATATAGGGGTTCAGATACGACGAGCCGGTGTAGAGGCCGTAGCCGCAGAAGATGATGATGGAGATGTACCAGGTGGCCGGGTTGGCGGCCACGACGCCGATTTTCTTCAAATCCATCTTTTCATCGGCGCTGCTCTGCCCGCCGAGCCCTTCGGTGAAGAAGAACTGGACCATCAGGGCGGCCACGATACAGGCCACGCCCTGGAAAATCAAGGCGCCCTGGTATCCGGCCACCTCGCCCAGGGTCGGGGCGTACAGGCCGTAGATATACAGAGCCGAACTCAGGATCACGAAGGCGAAGATGCCGTCGGCGCCGTTATACCAGCCGTACATCTTGCCCTGTTCGTTTTCGGTGCCGCAGAGGCGCACGGCTTTCATCAAGGCGCCCCAGAAGGCGAAGGCGGTGCTCACGGCCAGAAGGAACCACAAGACCAGAGCCAGCTTGTAATTCTGGTTCCAGGCGAAGAGGAAGTTGAACCCGCCGGTGGCCAGGGTCGACCAGACCAGGATCTTCTTGGCCGAGAACTTGTCGGCCATCCAGCCGCCGGGAATGAAGAAGATGGTGTTGGCGAAGGCGTAGATGGTCATCAGGTAGCCGGCCTGCTCGTTGGTGCAGCCCATGGCCGCCACCCAGGCGTCATAGAAGTAGAATTTGGTGAAGGGCAGGAGAAAAGAGGCCGCGGAGCAGAGCCCCAGAGAGAACACGGCCATGTACTTTTTTACCATGCTTGGTGTCTGGTTCATAAAACCTTCCCGGAGTGTGTTCATAAAATGTTGTTTGCGCAGGGCACGCGCCGTTTCGGGCGCGCCGGTTCATGCCACGGCCTGTGAAATCAATGGACGGGCGGCGTCGGCCGAAGAAGGAGGGGAGTCGCCTCCGTCTTTCCAATACGTCGGGGGAGTCGTATCTGGTACAGCTTACGGATTGGTTGAGCAAAAACGCGGCCAAAAAACGCTTTATTTAAAATTACGTAAAAACAGCATGTTACGATTTGCGTTTTTGAATTAACAGCCTATAGGCAAAAAAAGGAGAAATCTAAAAGTTTCAAAAGAAAATAAAGGAAACAATGAGCCATAATGCATATCCATAAAAAAGCCCCCCGGTCAAAAACCGGGGGGCTGAACAGAGGCCCGACCGCATCAGAAAACGCGGCCGGGGGAATCGCGGTTTAGCCGTGGCTCTTCACGTAATCGGCCAAGAGGGCGTCCAGCTCGGCCTGGTTGGCGATGGGCATGGGCTTGTGCGTTTCGAGAATGTTGATCGCTTTCTCATACGCCCGCTCGGTCATGGTCTTGGAGCCCTTCTTTTCCCAGGTGGCGAAGGGAGAGCGGTCATAGATCTCATAGGTGGACTGGGTGCGGGCCCGCTTGAAGGTGTGCTTGTGGGTCAGGAAGGAGCCGCCGGGGCCGATCTCCTCGACCAACTCCAGGGCCATCTGCTCGTTGTCGACGTTCAGGCCGTTGAGGTAGAAGCGGATGTTGTTGCCGCATTCGTGATCCATCAACAGTTTGGCGAAGTCGAAGCCCAGGCCGCTGTCGATGCCGCCGACGCCCCAGATGATGTTGGCCCCGGCCAGGGCCAGAGACAGCGCGTTGTAGGCGTATTCATAGCCGGCCTGGGCGTCGGGAATCTTGGAGTCGCTGACTCCGGCCCCGGTGCGGATGGGCAGGCGGTAATAGCCGGCCATCTGGGCCACGCTGGAGGCGATGAGGGTGTTCTCCGGGGAAGCCATGGGCGACAGGCCCGTCTTGAGGTCGAGGTTGCTGGTGCAGGAGCCGACCAGGGTGTTGACGCCCTTGCGGGAGATCTGGGCCAGGACCACGCCGGAGAGCTGCTCGGCCACGGTCTGGATGACGGAACCGGCCAGGGTCACCGGGCTGGTGCCGCCGGCCAGGCACATGTCCATGATCTCCACGTTCATGACTTCACTCTCGGCCGCGCCGATGATGTTCAGGCAGCACATGTCCACCAGGGTCATGGGGCTGGTGGGGCAGGCGGTGACGGTGTTGATGGGGGCCAGCTTGGCCGCCTCCAGCCCGACGGTGGCGATGATCATCTTCTTGGCCAGGTCGATGGTGTCCTGATCGGTCAGGCCCATCCAGATGTGCTTGGAGGTGCAGGTCAGGGCGTCGAAGAAGTGGTGGGGCTGCTGGAGCGGCATCGGCAGGTCGTTGGGGCACAGGGTCCGGGAGCTCACCACCAGGCCGTCGAGGGCGTCGACCGCCAAAAGCGCCCGGCGGGTGTCCTGACGCACGCTGCTGCGGTATTCGCGGGTGTAGGGGTCGATGACCTTGACCTGCTCGCCGAAGGTGGAAAAGCCCACCCGGCCCGGTTCCAGGTAGAAGGTGTTCTTGGGATTGCGGGCGCCCAGGATGATGGACTTGGGCGCGCTGGCCAGACAGTCGCTGATCAGCCATTCGGGAAACCGGGCCAGCCAGTGTTCGCCGTCGCGGGAAACCCAGGCCCCGGCCGAGGACAGGCGGTCGGCCGCCCCTTTATGTTCCACTTTCATGCCCACGGTGCGCAGAAGGCGGCAGGCCGCGAAGTGAATGGTGTCCATGGTCTCCCGGCTCAAAAGATTCAGGCCGGCGCCGCGCTGGGCCAGGTGGCCGCTTTTCTCGGTAAGCATACTGTTCGTTCTCCTGATTTTCAGATGTGGATTCAGCCGGACCGAAACGACTCCCCCGAGCGTTGGTCGACCGGATGCTTCCCATCCGGCCGGCGGCTTTCGAAAAGACCGCCGGCGTCGATTCAGGGCCCCTTTACGGGGCCGGGCGCCGCCGCGTCCGGGTCACGGCCGGCGGCGCGCGGGCTTTGGTTGAAGGTTCGTGACCTTCGACCGGGTTTCTATTTAGAGGCGTTCAAATTCTTGATCAGGGCCAGGACCATGAGGCCCAGGGCGAATAACAGCGGCAGGCCGGCGGCCACGGCCGAGGTCTGGATGGTGTAGAGCGACTGCATGCCCTCGCCGCCGGTGATCAGGATGCCCATGCTGAAGCCGCCCAGGGCCAGGGCCCAGAGCATGCGGTGCCAGCGGGGTGGTTGTTCGTTGCCCTTGAGGGTGCGGGTGCAGATGGAGGCCAGGCTGAAGGCGGCCGCGTCCAGGGTGGTGGCCAGGAAGATCATGGCCAGGAAAATGTAACCCCACATCATGACGCCGGAGAGCGGCAGGCTCATCAGCACCTTGGCGGCCGTGGCCCCGGTGCCGTATTGCTTCAGCATGGCGGCGATGTCCATGGCCCCGGTATACTGCTGGTGCAGGGCGTAGGAACCGATGACGCACAGGGTCACCGCGCAGCCGAAGCCGCCCCAGAAGGTGATGCCCCAGACCGTCTGCCGGATGGTGCGGCCCCGGGAGATGCGGCCCAGGAAGATGCCGCTGATGGGCGCCAGGGCCACCCACCAGCACCAGTAGAAGATGGTCCACCACTGGGGAAAGCCGGCCTGGCGCACCGCCTCGTGGGTGGTTCCGTCCACCTGCATGTTGAAGGGCTCCACGCTGAAGGACAGCGAGAAGAAGTTGTTGAAGAGCACGCCCATGCTGTTGGTGAAGGCCTCCAGGGTGAACAGGGTCGGGCCGACCAGGAAAATGAAGGCCAGGACCACGAAGGCCAGCCAGACGTTGATCCGGCTCAGCACCTGCATGCCCTTGGCCACGCCCTTGAAGACGCTCAGGCTGAAAAGCAGCGTCCAGAACAGGATGACGATGCCTTTCAGGAGCAAGTTGTTGGGTACGTTGAAGGTCGAGGCCAGGAATTCGGCCACGAAAGGCACGCCCAGGCCCAGGGAGGTGCCGAAACCGCCCACCGAGCCGATGACCACCAACACTTCCAGGGCGGCCCCGGCCGGGCCCTGGGTCTGTTTCCGGCTCAGGAGCCCCTCGGTGGCGCTGGACAGGCGCAGCGACGGAGTCTTGCGGACGAAGATGGCGTAGGCCATGCCCAGGGCGGCGATGGCGTAAACCGCCCAGGCCGACAGGCCCCAGTGGAAGATGGGCAGGGCCTGGGCGAACTGATAGGCCTCGATGCTCCGGGGCTCGATGCCCAGGGGCGGGGTGTCGATATAGTAAATGGGCTCGCAGACGCCCCAGACGATGATGCTGCTGCCCACCCCGCAGCAGAACAGCATGGAGATCCAGGCGAAATAGGAAAATTCCGGCTGCTCGTCCGGCTCGCCCAGCTTGACGTCGCCGTGGTGGCTGAAAGTCAGCCAGAATATCATGATGAAGCAGATGATGGGCACCCACATGAAAGCCCAGCCGAAATAGGTGGTGACGAAGGCCTGGGTCTTGTTGACCATAGTCGCCCCCATGGTCGGGTCGATGCACAGGGGAATGGCCACCGCCAGGATGATGATGAAAGAAGGCAGGAAGATCCGCCAGTCCACCGGGCCGGCGCCCTTGGCGTATTGCTCTTCGAGCGCTTTCCGTTCCTGGGCTGTTAAGGGTTCCTGTTCCTGCTTTTCATGGCTCATGTACGGGTCTCCTCCGGGCCCCGAATGGGGCGGCGCGCCGCCGAAAAGCGGTCTGGCTGAAATTGATCGTCCGAGAGCAAGCCAGGCCGCCTCCACACCCTTGAGGCGCCGGTGGCCGCCGGCCTGTTCGGCTTCGAAAATGCGCCGCGCCCGGGGCCTCCAGAAACGGCACGATGTACTCATGGTTGGGCTTGTACAAAGCAAGATACGGACCAAAATTTGAATAAAATAAAATCAAATAGTTATAAAAATAAAATGAACAATGATAAAAAAATGAAAAAAATGTAATGCCTTGTGGTATAAAAAAGAAAACAAAGAAAAGAAAGGCGGATCCACACCATGAGCTACAGCGACTACCCGGACGTCTACCTGCCCAGCTATCTGTTCTTCCAGAACCTCTCCCGAAATTTCGAGCAACTGCGCCGCATCTTCGATCTTCTGCCCATCGGGGTCATGGCCACCGACATCAACGGGGTCATCATCTATTACAACCGGGCCCACGGCAAGATCGACAACCTCAAGCCCCAGGAGGTCCTGGGGCGGCCGGAGCCGGAGGTCTTCGGCTATCCCGAGGTCAGCCCCGGCATCATGCGCTCCTGTCAGAAAATGGGCCGGCCCATCCTGGGCTTCATGTGCCCCTATTTCACCCGCAAGGAGCCGCAGCGCACCATTACCGGCGCCTACTGGGTCTTTCCGCTGTTCGGGGCCGACAAGAAAGTGGTGGGCTCGGTCTGCTTCACCATGCACCTGACCGAGGATCAGAAACCGGAGACGACCCGGCACCTGATGTGGCCCGACTACCTGACCGCGTCCAAGAGCGGCAAGAAGATCGTGGGCGAAAACCCCCAACTGCTCAAGGCCGTCAGCCTGGCCAAGACCAGGGCCGACAGCCCCTCGGCGGTGATGATCTCCGGGGAGACGGGCACCGGCAAGGAGCTTTTCGCCCGCACCATCCACAATTCCTCGTCCCGGGCCAAGGCGCCCTTTCTGGCCATCAACTGCGCGGCCATTCCGGTCAACCTCCTGGAGGGGCTCCTCTTCGGCACCACCCGGGGCAGCTTCACCGGCGCCGTGGACCGGCCCGGGCTTTTCGCGGAGGCCGACGGGGGCACGGTCTATCTCGATGAAATCGACTCCATGCCCATGGAACTGCAGCCCAAGCTCCTGCGGGTGCTGCAGGAAATGAAGGTCAGCCGGCTGGGCTCGTCCGTTGAAAAGAAGCTGGACGTCAAGATCATCAGCTCCATCGGCACCCCCATCCAGGAGGTGCTGGTGCGGGGCAAGATGCGCCTGGATCTCTTCTATCGCCTGGCGGTCATCGTCATCAACGTGCCGGCCTTAAGGGAGCGCATGGACGACCTCGACGAACTGGCCAATTATTTCATCGCCCGCTACAACAAGCAGTTGGGCAAGAATGTGCTCGACTTCGATACTGAAGCCAAAAAATGGCTGAAAAAGTATTCCTGGCCCGGCAACGTGCGCGAGCTGGAAAACCTGATCGCCGGTTCCATCAACATGGTCGACCGGGAGACCATCCTGACCCGGGCCCATTTGCCTGAACACTATCTGTATACGATTGAATTGCAGGAGGAGGAGGGTAGGACCAATTTCGAAGGCGTCCCCGAGCCGGAACGGCTGGGCCGCCCGCTGGCGGAGCCCGGGCCGGTTCCGGGCCGGCCGCTTACGGAGCCCGACCGCCCGCTTCGCCCCGCGCCGGAACCGGCCCGGGTGATCGACGAAGCGGCCCGCCAGTTTCAGGAAGAAGAAAAAGACGCCCTGCGCCGTCATCTGCGGGAGAGCGCCGGCCGCCTCAACCTGGCCGCCGCCGCCTTAGGCATTTCCCGCCAGATGCTGCGCTATAAAATGAAAAAATATGGCCTCTCCCGTTACGAGTTCCTGCCGAAGTTGGGGCGGTGACGGCTTGGGGCCGGGCGGCGGTCCAAGCTCTAATTATAAAAATTATGTAAATAATTTTTATAATTAAACTCTAGGCGCGGTCAGCGGCCGGCCCGTTTGAAGACCCGCCCGGCCAGGCCGACAACGCCCGCCAGCGCCGCTCCGGCCAGGAGCCCGAAAAGCCCCTGGGTCAGGGCCGGCCACAGCCAGGTCGGCGGCAGGGCGGCCAGCGGATCGTGAACGGCGGGCCAGAAGGGCAGGTGGTGGGTCAGGATGCCGCCGCCCACCAGGAACATGGCCGCCGTGCCCGCCACGGCCAGAATGCGCATCAGCCAGGGCGCGGCCCCCACCAGCCCGGTCCCCAACCGGCCCCGGAGCCCCCGACCGCCGCTGACCTTGAGGAGCCAGAAGCCCAGGTCGTCCAGCTTGACGATGCCGCCCACCAGCCCATACACCCCCACGGTCATCAACAGCCCCACCAGCGACAGCACCCCGGCCCGCACCGCCAGGGAGGAGCCCTCCGGCACCGAGCCCAGGGCGATGACGATGATTTCCGCCGACAAGACGAAGTCGGTGCGGATGGCCCCTCTGATTTTTTGCTTTTCCTGCCCGGGGCCGGGAGCTTCGGCCCCCGGGTCCTCGGCGGCCGGTTCAGGGACCGGGCGGTGGAAAAATTTGTGAAAGAGCTTTTCCGCGCCTTCCAGACAGAGATAGGCCCCGCCCACCATCAGAAGCGGGCCGATCAGCCCCGGGGCCAGGGCGCTGATGGCCAGGGCGGCCGGCACCAGAATGAGCTTGTTGACCAAAGAGCCCCGGGCCACCGCCCAGACCACCGGCCACTCCCGTTCGGCGGCCACCCCGGAGACCTGCTGGGCGTTCAGGGCCAGGTCGTCGCCCAGCACCCCGGCGGTCTTTTTGGCCGCGACCTTGGTCATCAGGGCCACGTCGTCCAGAATCGAGGTGATGTCGTCCAAAAGCGCCAAGAGGCTGAAGCCGGCCATGTATCGTCGTCCTTCCAACCGTGGGGTCGCCGTTTCCCGCTGAAGCCGGGCGGCCCGTCTATTATACTTGTTTTCCGGCGGGCCGGCACCTGTCTTCCGAATGGATCCCAGGGCTGACGCGGTACATTTGGGCGGCGGATTTTGGCGGATGGCGAGGCCCTTGACCGGCGGTGGTTTTCGGAGAGAGCCGTATTTTTTCGACCCGTGTCGGCGCCTCAGCGACGCCGTGGTCGAAAAAAGACGAGCGAACGGAGA
>JAVBLB010000022.1:0-3573 GCA_031553735.1 Candidatus Adiutrix sp. | reverse complement strand
CCGCACATTCTGGCCCTGGGGGTGGGGTTCTTCGAATCCGCCCTGCGGGTTGGGGACTGGGGGGGCGATTTTTCCGGCTAGTTGTGTCAGGTTGTCTGCCACCGGGCCCAACACCACGAGACGCAGGGCGGCCACTATTTCCGATATGCCGCCCGGCTGTTCGTCCTGGCGGCGGAAAAGAACGAAGGGGATGGCGGGCTGATTTTCCAGGCCGGCCGGGCTCTCCACCAGGCCGGGCTTCTGGCCGAGGATGATTCGCCGGAGGAAGCCGTCGGGCTCTATCGGCAAGCCCTGGAATATTTTAAGGAAGCCGCCGGCCTGGAAGCCGACGAGCCGGAGCCCCGACTCTGGGCGGCCCGTTGCCTGGCGGCCCTGTATCACCAGGCCGAGACCCGCCGCCGGGTTCGGCCGCATCTCGACCAGGATCCGGACCCGGCCTCGCTGGCCCTCTTGGAGGAGGCCTCCGAGCTCTGCGCTCAGGCGGCCGGTCTCGCCCCGGGCGAGGAGATTTTTTCCGAATGGGCCCATCTTTTGAGTCTCCGGGCGGAACACGGCGGGGCCCGGGCCGGCGACCTGTGGGCCGATACCGCCCGCAAATATTCGGCCGCGGTGGCATTTCCCCGGGTGCCGGACGAGCGGGCGGCCATCAACTGGCACAACTGGGGTTACGCCCTGGCCTGCCTGGCCGAAACCAGGCCTTCGGCCGCCCGGCGGCGCAAGCTTCTGCGTGAAGCCGCCCGCAAATATGAACAGGCCGCCCGGCTCAACGGCGACAACCTCGTCACCCTGAAAAATTGGGGCGATGTTCTGGGCGACCTGGCCGATTTGACCGACGACCCGGTCGAGGCCGACCGTCTGGCGGCGGAGGCGGTGGAAAAATTCCGCCGGGCCGCCGAACTGTATCCCGACCAGGCCGGCCCCTGGCGGCGCTGGAGCGCCATTCTCCAGGGGCGGGCCCGGGTCGAATCCGATCCCGACCGCCGTCGCGAATTGTGGAGGGAGGCTCAGACCCGGCTGGAAGAGGGCGTGAAAGCCGCGCCGGACGATCCGGCCACCTGGGTGCTCTGGGGGCAGGTGTTGAGCGAGGTGTACTGGGAGGCGTCCGAATATGAACGGCCGCGCCTGGTGGCGCCCATCATCGACAAGTATGAAAAGGCCCTGGCCCTCGATCCCCGGGACGACGAGGCCTGGAACCTGTTGGGGCGGGTTCGCCTGGAAGCCTCGGAACTGCCCGAGGAACTGGTGGCCGGCGGCGGCGATCCCCTGGGGCAGGCCGTGGCCGCCGGGGAGCACCTGAAGATCGCTTGCGCCCTGAATCCCCAGTTTTCCGGGCACTGGGCCGAGTGGGGCCGGGCTCTTTTCCGCCTGGCCCAGATCGTCGACAACGAGGCCAGCGGCCTGGCCGCCCTGAAGGACGCCCATGAAAAATATGAAACGGCCGTGGCCCTGAGCCCCGGAGAGGGCGAGCACCACACCGGCCTGGGCCACGTCCTCTACCAGTGGGGCTGGCGCCTGGAAGAGCCGGAGTCGAAGCGGGCCAAGTTCAAGGAGGCCTATCGCCACTGCGCCGAGGCCGGCCGCCTGGCTCCCCACGATCCCACCGTCTGGCGCAACTGGGCCAAGGTGACCGAGGCTCTGGCCACGGTCGAGAAGGATCCCCAGAAGAGCTTCGACTGGCAAAACGAGGCCACGGAGAAATACTACCACGCCGACACGCTGGAGCCGCCCCTGACCCGGACCCGGCGCCACTGAGGCCGGGATCTCCGCCGCCGATGGAGTTTCAGCTTGCAAGTGGAATTTTTTTGTTGACTTCGGGCCGGAAAATGAGTATAAAAGCCTGATCGGGAAGTTCACTGCTTTCCGGTGCTTTTTGGGGACGTAGTGAAGTGGTCTAACACGTCTGCCTGTCACGCAGAAGATCGCGGGTTCAAGTCCCGTCGTCCCCGCCAGCTTCAGGCGGCCCTCCATCGGAGGGCCGCTTTTTTTTGCCCGGCAGGCGTTTGACGCGCCAGCCCGCCAACACTTTGGAATACGGAAGAGGGGGATCGATATGGTCGTTCCGGTGGGGTCCCTGGTCAACGCCGGGGCGGTGGCCCTGGGGGGCTGCCTGGGGCTGGTGGCCGGGCGGGTCATCAGCGAAAAGATGCGGGAGGCCATTTTCCAGGCTCTGGGGCTCTGCACGGTGCTTATCGGCCTGAAGATGGCCCTGCCGGTGTCGAATGTGATGCCGGTCATCCTCAGCTGCGTTCTGGGCGGGCTCACCGGCCAGGCCCTGAACCTGTCGGGTTGGCTGAACCGGGCCGGGGATCAGGTCAAACGTCTTTTGCGGTCGGGCAACGAACGCTTCACCGACGGTCTGGTGACCACCTCCATCCTGGTCTGCGTCGGGGCCATGGCCATTATCGGCTCCCTGGAGGAAGGCCTGGGCGGCGGCCGGACCACGTTGTTTTCCAAATCCATTCTCGATTTTTTCGCAGCCGCGATGCTGGCGTCGGCCTATGGTTCCGGGGTGGTGGCCGCGGCCGGCACCGTGCTGATTTATCAAGGCACTCTGACCCTTCTGGCCGGGGTGGTGGCTCCCTACCTGACCGAAGGCCTCAAGGAGATCCTGGTGGCCACCGGCGGGCTGATGATCGTGGGCATCGGCTGCAACCTGCTCGGGATCAAGCCGATATCCATCGAAAATCTCCTGCCGGCCCTGGGATACGCGGTGGTCCTGGGAATGCTGATGAACTGAGCCGGAACGCTACGCCACCGGCCGGCCAAAAAAGGCTTGACTTCCCGGCGGGCGTCAGGGTATACTTCTCTGGTTCAGGTTAGCCGCCGTTCTCAAATTGGAACGGCGGCCGGCTGGTGGGGTTCCCGAGCGGCCAAAGGGATCAGACTGTAAATCTGACGGCAAACGCCTTCGGAGGTTCGAATCCTCCCCCCACCACCATCCCCCTGCCCCGCAGGGGCAATGCGCCACCGCAACCGCTTTATGGGCGGGTTGCATCGGTCGAGACGGGGGTTCAGTCGCCTCCGATCTGGATGACGGGCGGGAGTAGCTCAGTTGGCTAGAGCGTCAGCCTTCCAAGCTGAGGGTCGCGGGTTCGAGCCCCGTTTCCCGCTCCAGTTCGACCACCGGCCCTGAAAAACGACCGGCCCGGTCGGTGAATATCGGGACAAAGCCCACATAGCTCAGCAGGTAGAGCACATCCTTGGTAAGGATGAGGTCATCGGTTCAAGTCCGATTGTGGGCTCCATATTTCGAGAGTAACAGGGCAAACCATTTGCCCTTTAAGTGTTTGGCAGCCGGCTCCCCTGTGGTTCAATGGCGATCCCGGCCGTTCGTTTTTAATGTCGTTCCGTCCCCAGGGTTTGGGATCCGGAAAAGGAAGCGGGTTTCGATTCTGAGGCCAAGCATCGTTTGGCCTCAGAATCGAAATTTAAGGAGGCGAAAATGGCCAAGAAGAAGTTTGATCGCACCAAGACTCATGTGAACGTTGGTACCATCGGGCATATCGACCATGGCAAGACCACGACCACCGCGGCCATAACCCTGGTTATGTCCAAGGCCGGCGGCGGGGAATA
>JAVBLB010000006.1:0-39064 GCA_031553735.1 Candidatus Adiutrix sp. | reverse complement strand
GGCGTCGGCCGCGTTGCGGATGCCCTGCTGGGTGGTGGCGATGTCGGCCCGCATCATTTCGCGGATGGCCAGACCCGCGGCGTCGTCGGCCGCGCTGTTGATGCGCAGGCCCGAGGACAGCCGCTGCACGCTGGTGGCCAGGTTGCTGTAAGTGCCGCTGAGGTTGCGGGCGGCGTTGGCCGCCATCATATTATTGTTAATGGTCAGAGACATGATGTCCTCCTTCTTGAGGGCCTGCCTGGCAGGACGGGCTTCCTTGCCCTTGGTTCTTCTGCCGGATCAAAAACGACCCGGCGGATTTATGCTGAAATGAAAACCGGTCTCATCGATGGTTTTACAGGCTGAATACGGTCCGAAATCGTAGCGTCACCTCCAAGATATGGTAAAAAACAACACGGCTGGCGAAGCCCCGCGCGGATCAAGCCGGCGAAAGAGCTTTCAAGCCATTTCCTGATTTATATATCGACCCCTAACCGGCTTATATTAAAGCTTTTTTGGTTAAATAAAGCTTCACCTAATGGTCCATCGGCACTCTAAAATTGGTCCATCGGGCTCTAAAAATGGTCCGCCGATCTCTAAAGATCGTGGAAACCCCTTCAGGTTTACCTCCAGCCCGGCCCGGCCGGCTTGCTTTGGGGAATTGGATACACTACAATATATAGTTAGGGGCGATTGAGCTTTCGTCCCGGCCGCCGTGATCCGTTTGCGACGGAATTGCGGCGGAGTAATGCCCCTCCGGGGCATGGTATAAGGAGCGACCATGACCACAGAGAAACCGGGGCCCATCGAGACCCACTGGCTGGCCATCGACAACCTGGGGCCGGCCAAAATCAATTCGCCCCTCCTGGGCTTCACCGCCCACGGCCCGGCCGAGGCCACCCCCTGGGATTCCTTCACCGACGACGAGAGCCGGGTGCTGGTGGACGTCAGCACCAAAGTCCTGGCTCAGATACTGGCCGAAGGCCGGGAGCCCGACAGCTTCGAGGAGGCCGGGGCCCGGCGGAACATCTATTTCGACCCTTCCAAGGTCCGGGCGGCCATCCTCACCGCCGGCGGCCTGTGCCCCGGCCTCAACGACGTCATCCGGGCCCTGGTGATGACCCTGTATTACCGCTATGGGGTGCGCAATATTTCCGGCGTGAAATACGGCTACCAGGGGCTCAGCCCGGCTTACGGCCATGAACTGGTGCCCCTGGACGCCCGGGCCGTCTCCCACATCCACGAATTCGGCGGCACCGTGCTCGGCTCATCGCGCGGGGGCATGGCTTCCGAGGACATGGTGGACTCCCTGGAGCGGCTCAACATCAACGTCCTGTTCTGCATCGGCGGCGACGGCACCCTCAAGGGGGCCCACGCCATCGCCGAGGAAGTCAAGAAGCGGGGCCTGAAGCTGGCCGTGGTGGGCATCCCCAAGACCATCGACAACGACATCGGCCTGGTGGCCCGTTCCTTCGGCTTTGAAACCGCGGTGGCCATCGCCTCCACCGTCATCCGCAGCGCCCACACCGAGGCCGTCGGCGCGCCTTACGGGGTGGGCCTGGTCAAGCTCATGGGCCGCGATTCCGGCTTCATCGCCGCCACCGCCGCCCTGGCCCAGAGCGACGCCAATTACGTCCTCATCCCCGAGATCGATTTCGACCTTGAAGGTCCCGGGGGGCTCCTGGCCCACCTGGAAAAGCGCCTCGACAACCGGGGCCACGCGGTCATCGTCGTGGCCGAAGGGGCCGGCCAGAAGTTCTTCCAGAACGCCGACCAGACCAAAGACGCCTCCGGCAACATCCTTCACAAGGATATCGGCACCTACCTGGCCGAGGCCATCAAGACCTATTTCAAGGAGCGCAAGAAAGAACTCAACCTCAAATACATCGACCCCAGCTACATCATCCGCAGCGCCCCCGCCAACGCCAGCGACCAGGTTTACTGCAGTTTCCTGGGGCAGAAGGCGGTCCACGCGGCCATGGCCGGCAAGACCGATCTTCTGATCGGCCTGTGGAATGACCACTTCGTGCACGTGCCCATCGCCCTGGCCATCAGGCAGCGCAAAAAAATAGACCCGCACGGGGTCCTGTGGAGCAGCGTTCTGGAAGGCACCGGCCAGCCCAGCCTGGCCAACAACAACCGCATCGTGTGAGGAGTGTCTTGACGGCGGCGGCCTGGAAAAGCGGGCGGTTGAAACCGGGGGGCGTTGATGGCCAAGTTGGAGCTGAAAAATCCGCCGCCGCTGCTGACGGTTGGGTGCGCCCTGTTGATGTGGCTGTGCGCCTGGGGGCTCCCGGGATATTCATTCCAGGCGCGTTTGGCCTGGAAGCTGGGGGTCGCGGCGCTGTTTTGGCTCGTGGGCCTGGGGATATTTCTCGTCAGCGGTCGCGAACTCATCAAATCCAAAACCACCGTCAACCCCAGGCACCCGGAAAAAGCCGCCGTCCTGGTCGTCTCCGGCCTGTACCGGTTCAGCCGCAATCCGCTGTATCTCGGCGACGCGTTGGCGCTGGCCGGCTGGGCGGTCTTTCTGGCCAATCCCTGGGCTTTCCTCTGGCTGCCGGTTTTCGTGGCCTGGCTCACCCGTTTCCAGATTTATCCGGAAGAACGGGCCCTCGCGGCCCGCTTCGGTTCCGCGTATGTTGACTATACCAAGAGAGTTCGGCGTTGGATTTAGTTGGAGGTCCACCAGACCACGGCCCAGCGTCTTCCCCGGGAAATGTGCTTATGACTTCAGCGCTAAAGAGAGATGCCGACCCCAGGCACGGCGCGGGCGTCTTTGAATGCCGCCGGTGCGGCGTCTGCTGTCTGGGCCGGGGCGGCGTCCGCCTGGATGCGGACCAGGCCGGGGAAGCCGCGGCCCATCTGCATATCCCTCCTGCTGAATTCGCGCGCCTCTATCTGGCCCCGGGCTCGCCGCCCTGGGATATCCGCGTCGGCGGCGACGGTTTTTGCCTCTTTCACCAGCCCGACGGCCGCTGCCGCATCCATCCGGTCAAACCCGCCGTCTGCCGCCTCTGGCCCTTCCTGCCCGGCCCTCTCAACCACCGCGAGGCCTTTCTCGACGCCCGGGCCGCCTGCCCGGGCCTGCCCCCGGACCTGGACTGGGAAGACTTCAAGGCCGCCCGGCCTCTCGGAGGCCGCCCGTGAACCCGCCCGACGCGAACACCGTTTCGAGCCAAGCCACTGAAGGACCGGACACAGTCGTGGCTTTGCCTTGTTTTAATCGTGGCGGCCGGGGCGAAGGTTCGGTGGCCGCCGGCCCTGAGGCGCCCGGGACCTGGCGGACCCGGGCCGTTCGCCTGTTCCGTTCCCTCGGCGACCTCATCTGGCCGCCGGTCTGCGCCACCTGCTCCCGGGCCCTGCCCCTGGTGGACGACCCGCTGGACCCGGCCGGCCATTTCTGCCCGGAGTGTCTGGCCTCCGTGGAGTTCATGCCGCCGGCCGTCTGCCGGATTTGTGGGCGCCCCTTCTACCAGGCCACCGAACATGTCTGCGGCCAGTGTCTGGCCACGCCGCCGCCCTATCAAACGGCCCGGTCGGCGGTGGTCTACCACGGCAGCGTGGCCCGTTCCATCGCCCGCTTGAAATATGCCGGGGATTTGAGTCAGGTGGCGGTGCTGGCCGGCCTGGCCGGGCGGGTCCTGGGGCCGCCGCGAATCCCGGGCGGTGTGGATGTCGAGCCGACGGGGAGGGCATTAAACCTGTTTTCGGACGATCAATTTCAGCCGGGCCGCTTTTCGGCGGAGCCTGCCCCCGTTCTGGGCTATGACGCCATCGTGCCCCTGCCCATTTCGGGGCGGCGCCTGGTTCAGCGGGGCTTCAACCAGGCGGCGGAACTGGCCCGGGCCCTGTATCGGCCCTGGCGGCATCTGCTCGACGAGCGTCTTCTGAGCCGCCCCGCCGACGGCGACCTCCATCAGGCCGCCCTGGGCGGTGATCAACGCCGCCAAGCCATCCGGGGCTGTTTTCACGTCCCGGCCCCGCCGGCCGTCAAAGGCCTCCGGCTCCTGCTCTTCGACGATGTTCTCACCACCGGGGCCACCGCCGGCGAAGCCGCCGCCACCCTCCTGTCCGCCGGCGCCCTCCGCGTGGATGTCGTCACCATCGCCCGCACCGTCCTCCAATCCTGGCGCTAGCCAGGGCATAGCCCTGGACCCACCGGATGCTGACGCATCCTCCCCGAACCCGCTTCGCTGGACTGCCGAGGCCTCAACGTTTGGGTGGCCGGGACCATCGGCCCATTGTTAGAAAAAGAGAAGCCGGCGTCGCCGGCTTCTTTTGCAGTTTTGTGGGTTCAACACGATTATTTTTGCCCTTCATCCACAACACAAGATAACATCACGTTCCTTCGAAGTGCCTTTGCACGGTAACTCCGACTGTCAGGCGAGGCGGGTCGGTAATACTTCGGAGGGCGGCCGCGTGGGCCCCGACCGCGTCGCCGACGCGAAACATCGGATCCCATGGCCGTAGCCGGCGGCGTGGTTGGGCAGCGGCCGACCGGAGAAGTTTTACCGACCCGTCTCGCCGTGCGGCCGCCAATTCGTCGTTACTGCCGCTTTCCGCTTCGCTTTCGCTTTCTTTCACCGGTCCACAGGGCCATGAGGGCGGCGGCCAGGACCAATGCGGCTCCGCCGAGCGTGACGGAGGAGACGCCGAAGCCGTTGAAGAGGCGGTTGCCCAAGAGGGCCCCGCCGCCGATGCCGACGTTGAAGATGGCCGAGTAGAGGGAGTTGGCCAGGTCGGGGGCTTCGGGCGCTTTCTGGATGACCGTGGTCTGGAACATCAGGGCGCCGGCGCCCATGGACGCCCCCCAGGCCAGACACAGGATCACCGCGCTCGCCGGGAAGGCGGCGGCCCAGGGCGCAGCCAGCAGGCTGAGGCTCAGAAGAGACAGGGCGGCCGTGAGGCTCGTCTCAGGTCGGCGGTCGAAAAAGCGGGGGACCAGAAGGGCGCCGGTGAGCCCCGCGCCGCCCACCAACAGGAGCAGCAGGGCGGTGGTCGGCGGGCTGAAGCCGCCGACCGTGGTCAAGAGCGGACGCATATAGGTGAACGCGGTGAAGTGGCCGGCCACCGTCAGGGCGGTGAGCAGATAGATGCGTCGGACCGCCGGGTTGGGACGGAAAGGAACTCTTTTCCGTTCCGGGGAGTTCGGGGATCCGGAGGTGGGCGGCAGGAAAAGAGCCAGGACCACGGCGAAGCCCAGGCCGAAAACGCCGACGAGAGCCATGGCCGACCGCCAGCCGAGATGCTGGCCGACCAGGGCGCCCAGAGGCATCCCCAGCACCGAGGCCAGCGAGATGCCGGCCGCCAGAAACGACAGGGCCCGGGTGCTCTGGCCGGGCGGGGCCACCCGCACGACCAGGGGCGGAGCCACGGACCAAAACAAGGCGTGGCTCAGGGCGGTCATCAGGCGGGCGGCCATCAGGCCGGCGAAGCTGTCGGCCGTCGCCGCCAGGGCGTGGCTGAGGCTGAACCAGCCGAGCAGGACTAACAGCAGCCTCTTGCGGTTCAGCCGGGCGCTGACCATGGTCAGCGGCAGCGAGGTCAGGGCCACCACCCAGGCGTAGAGCGTCACCAGGAGCCCGGTCCGGGCCTCGTTCCGTTCCAGGTCGCCGGCGATATCCGGCAACAGGCCCACCGGCATCAGTTCGGTGGTGACAAAGATGAAGCCGGCTCCGGCCAGGGCCGCCGTCGGCAGCCATCGTTTCAGTTCGTCGGTCATAATTCGATCGGGGGTTTCATTGGCCGGCTTGCCGGCTGGTTTTTCGCGGTGCCCTGAATGTACCAGAAGCCGGGCACGGGCGCCAGATGATTTTGCCAGAACCTTCGCATGAAAACGGGAGAGGGTTATGAATCGCGGCGGTTTTGGCCGCCCGGCCGGGGCGCTGCCCCGGACCCCGCCACCGGCGCGGCTTCGCCGCCCGGGAGGGGAGGGCTCTACGCGAGCCCTGCCCTGGACCCACCCGCGCCGGGGGCTTCGCCCCCCGGACCCCCGAAGAAATTTTCGTTGTGTCAGTAAGTCCCCGTAAGCAGCGCCAGAACTCGCCTGAACGGCTCAGACGACTGGCGCTGCGGAGACATTTTTGCCAGGCCGCGACGGCCAAAGATATCGACGGGAAGAATTTGGCGATATCAGCTCTAATCGTCACCGCGTCGCCACTTGTTTGAGCCGTTCAGGCGAGTTGTGGCGACGCTACGACCAGCTATCTGACCCAACGGTATTGCCTTTTGGGGGTCCAGGGGGCGAAGCCCCCGGCGCGGGTGGGTCCAGGGAAGGGCTCGCGCAGAGCCCTCCCCTGGCGGGGTCCGGGGCAGCGCCCCGACGGACGCCAAGACCACCGCGATTCATATTAACCCGGCAGCTGACGAAGTCGATTCTCGGACGGCCCAGTCCAGCGATTTCAGGCTTTGGCGAAATCGCGAGTGTGACTTATTTAGTTGCCGGAGTAATAATCCCGTCTTTCAGGCGAAAACCCTGTTTTGCTCAGGACGGTCACTTGACTTCTATAAGACTTTTTGGTATTCTAAATCCGTCAGGTGCCCGGATGAGAATGTCGATTCCGGGCTATAAAGAGGGAATCCCGTGAAAATCGGGAACGGGCCCGCCGCTGTAAGCGGAAACGAAAGCGGAAGAGGGGGCGGCGATGAGCCGAAAGCCCTGAACCACTGGCCGAAAAGGCCGGGAAGGTGCCGCCGGTAGGCGTCTCCACGCGATGGAGGCATTCCGCGAGTCAGAAGACCTGCCTGACCAAATACGAATTTCTTCCCCGCGGAACAGGGAAGCCAGGCGACTGAGTGGATACAGGGCATCCCGGGTCAACAGACTTTATGTTGATTCGGGTTTTTTTATGGCCGGACGACCCGACAAGGGATGTCCACCTCCTGAGGGCCATCGAAAAAAAGCCGCGCCGGCGATCTTTTCCGCGGCCAGGGACCGGCCTCCGAACTTCGGGGGAAACGGGCCCGGAAGACGCACGGAGCCGACAATCGCGGTCTCCCAAATACCATGGAACAGGAGGTGACACCTTTTCCCATCGGTCATTGGTTGTTCAGGGTAGGGAACTCCCGTGAAAGTCGGGGGCGGGCCCGCCGCTGTGACCGGGTACGAAAACGGCCAAGCCGGCGCCCTTGGGGCGCGCTTCGGATTCAGACGTGGATACCGGCACGTCTGGCGGAAAACCCGGAGGAAAGCTTGAAAGCCACTGGCGGGCGACCGCCGGGAAGGTGCCGTGAGTAGGTTGATCCGGAAGTCAGAAGACCTTCCTGAATATCGGGGGCTTTAAAGCCCCCTCGTCTGAACGCCTGAGGTCGAAGCCGGCGGTTTTCCCTGGTCAGGAAGATCGCCCGGGCGGCCGGAAAAGGGCTCGTGGATCAAGCCCGGCGCAAACACTCATGGATTAGGGCGTCCCTGGGTTGATTCCGGTTTGGCAATCAAACCACCGATTCCGGCGGCTGGCCGGGTTCTACCTCCCCCGGCCGGCCGTCGGATGATTTTCTCTCTCTCCTCTCTCGTGAATTCCCTTGTCTCGAATTATTCCCTCCCCCCAGGGCCGGCTCACGCCGGCCTTTCTTCTTTGCCGAAGGGACACGCCGGGTTACATTTGCGGTGATGGCTGGTCAGGGCGAAATCAGCCCCAAAACCCTTCGTGGGTGGCCAGCGCTTCCCGGGCCAAGTCCGGCACCGGCCCGCGAACGACGATGCTCTTCTGCCCTTTCTCCAAAATATCGCGGCAGCCGATGTTGAAGGTGGGGTTGTGCTCGTTGTTTCCCGTCTCGGCCAGAAGGGCGGTTTCGGCGGCGGCGTAGACGATGCGGCCGATGTTGGCCCAATAGATGGCCCCCGTGCACATGCAGCACGGCTCAAAAGAGGTGTAGAGCGTGCAGTTCCATAAAAAAGCCCGGTCGTATAGATGGGACGCTTTTCGGGCCAGGGTGGTTTCGGCGTGGCCGGTGCGGTCTTTTTCCGTCACCTCGACATTGCCCTGCTCCATGAGGATATTGCCTTCGCCGTCGACGAGAACGGCCCCGAACGGATTGTTTCCGCCCCGCCTGGCCTGGATCCCGATTTCAATGGCGCGGCGCAGATATTCGGCGTCTTTTTCCGGCGTGAAAAAAGAAAACCGCGCGTCCGTTTCCCTGATGATCATGTCGCCTCCAGGGTCGAAGGGCCGTCGAGCCGCAGCAGCAGCAGGGGGAAGGGCCGGCCCTGGTTGTCCAACTCCTGGCGGCCGACCACGGTGAAGCCGCATTGTTCATAAAACCGTCGGGCGCCGGGGTTCTGCTCGTTGACTTCCAATTCCAGCGGGCGGTGCCCGGCGGCGGCCCGGGCCAACAGCGCCCGGCCGACGCCCCGCCGGTGGAAGGCGGGGTCCACGAAGAGCATCTCCACTTTGGCTGGCTGTTCCGTCGGCGGCGCCAGGCCCAGAAAACCCATGATAAGGCAGCGTTCGTCGCGGGCGACGGTCAGTTCGACCTGGCGGAGGTACCCTTCCCGAATCAAAAGCTCCCGGTAAAACCGGATGTCGCTTTCCGTCAGAAAAGCGTGGGTGGCCCGCACCGCCGCCTCCCAGATTTCCATGAGGCGATCGAATTCGTTTTCAGCGGCGGCCGTGAGCTGCATGGTGGGCTCCGGTCACTTTCTGCGGCTCAGGGCCAGCAGGACCAGGCTGTTTTCAGCCAGGGGCCGGCCGTCATAGCCGCCGAAATATTCCGGGCTCTCGAAATCGGCGGCCAGAAGATTCGTCAGTTCGTCCCGGAAGATCGGGCGCAGGGGGATGTCGTTTTCATACACCGGCCCGCCTTTGACTTCCAAGACGGTGCGGAACCGCAAGCCGCTTTCGGCCCAGTCATAATAGCGGCGGAAGGTGACCCGGGGCGTTTCGATGAGGGGCAGTTCCGTGAGGCGGCCGGCGCGGACCCGGTCGTAATTGAGGATTTGCAGAGCCAGAACGCCGCCCGGCCGCAAAAGCCGCCCGGCGGAGGCGAAGAAGGCGGCCAGGTCCCGGGCCTCGAGCAGATGGGGCAGGGTGTTGCCCAGGCAGATCAGGCCATCGAAGGCGGCGGCTTCGAACAGCCGGTCCAGGGCGGTCATGTCGCCCGTCCGATAGCTCAGGCCCGGGCCGGCGTGGTGGCTTCGGGCCAGAGCGATCATATCCGGGTCGAGATCCAGGCCGATGATTTCCCGGCCCGGCCCGGCCAGATGTTCGGTCCGGTGGCCGGTGCCGCAGCCCACGTCCAGAATCCGGGTCAGGCCGGCCAGCCGGCTCTTCAGGAAGTCCATCTCCCCCGGCCCCAGGGCGAAAACATCGTCGTAATGGCGGCTCAGTTCCTGATAAAAGCTCATGGTTCACTCCTTGGCCGGGGTTTAATCGCTTTCGTCCTTGTCCCGGCGGCGGCGCTCGCGATGGAGCTGGTTTTTCCAGTCCGGGGCGTCGCCGTGCTTGCCCTTTACCTTGCCCCGGTGCACTTCCGGTTCGGGCATCGGCAGGTGGAAGGCCCCGGCCGGCTCGGAGGCCTCTTTCGGCCGGCGGGCCGGGGGCTCCTCCTCCTTCGGCGGCACCGGCGGGCCGGAGAGGAAGGCGGGCGGAACTTTGGCGGTCAGCCACAACAGTTCGGAATAGGGGGTGAATTCGGCCTTGGCTTCGCGCGCGGCCGCGGCCCGGACCGTCACCAGGACCGGGTCCGGCGTCAGGCGGCGGCCGATCCGGGCGGCCAGGTCCCTATCCGCCCACAGCCGGACCAGGGCTTCCCCGGGTTTGGGGAAAACGCCCCGCTCGTGGATGACCGGCCAGGCGGACGGTTTTAAAGGCAGATACAGCTGTTTGGGCAGGGCCGAGGCCGGCGGGGCCTCCGGGGGCAGCGAAGCCAGGGCCGGCTTGAGCCGGATGCCCGCTTCCTCGACCTCGAAGGGTGACTGGCCGCCGGGCTGGTTGACCAGCATCATGATCTGGCCTTCCCGCACCCCGCGCCAGCCTTCCTCGTCGTGCAGCCCGGCCAGGAGGGCCTTGAGGGGCACGAAGCCGTCGGGGTCGGGATGGAGCCCGAACTCGTCCGGCCGGGAGCCCAGGATGTACCGCAACAGCTTATCCAGGCTGTCCTGTTTTTGCACCGTTTTTTGGGCCATCTTCTTCTCCGGTATGCTATCATACTTGGCGGAGGGCGCCGTCGCGACGGCCGCGGCCAGGACGCGGCCGCCCGAGGGCCTTCCCCCGGAGCCCAGTATACCCCAACCGAGGCGGCATGTTCAAAAAATTCACCCGGATCGAGGATCGCGCCGAACGCCTGGAAGTATTCAACCTCCTGAAGATCAACCTCGGCGCCTGCCTGTGGCTGGCGGAATTCCTGGGGTTGACCATCCTGGTTTCCGGCCTGGGCTGGCTCATCGGTTCCAGCCTGACGGCGGCCTTGGGGCGGATCCCCGGCGCGGCCTTGGCCATCGGGCTGATGCTCCTGGTGATCGGCCTGATGCGGCTGCCGCCGCTTTTGCTTCTGGACCGGCTGTCGGCCGATTTCGGGCTGGACCCCCGCCCGGCCTCCCGCCGCTTTCGCCAACTGGCGGCCCTGGGGCTCCGCCGGGGGGCGGCGGCCTGGCTGGTTTCGATGGCGCTCTATCTGGGGCTTCTCTACCTGGATCTGTGGAGTTGGACCCTGGCCGCCATGCTGCTGGGGGTTCCGCTGCTCTTCCTGGAGGCCATGTATCCCCGGATTTTAAGTCCCGATGAGCCGCGTCCCCTTCGGGACGACGACCTGGAACACTCCCTGACCGTCCGCCTCGACCACTGGGCGGACAAGACCGGCCTCCCCTGCCGGGCGGTGATGATCTCCACCGCGTTCACTCCGGAATTGGAGCCGCCCCGCCTGACCGGCCTCGGCCCCACCCGCCGCCTGGTCGTTCCCGAAAAGGCCCTGGCCGCCTTCCCCCCCCGGGAACTGACCGTCCTGATGGTCGCCGCCGTGGTGGGCGCGCTGGTCAAGGCGCCGCTGAAACTCCTGTTGCTGCGGCTCTGCGCCCTGGCGGTGGCCGTTCCCCTGGCCTCCATCCTGGTCACCACCCTGGGGGCTCATCTGTGGGGGTACCCTCTGGCCGGGCCTCCGGTGCTCATCACCCTGGTCTGGGTCGCGGTGTGGGTCGGTTTCGGCCTGGCCGAGTTCGCCGTCCGCCTCACCCGGCGCAGCCTGGACGTCCAACTGGCCGCCGCCGCCGTCACGCTCCTCCAGGACGAAGAGGCCCTGGCCTCCGCCCTGGCCACCCTGGCCGAAAAAAACCTGGAAGAGGACTCGCCCCCCGCCTGGCGGGAGGTGTTTCGCCGTCGCTTCAGCCGTCAGGTGTTCATCCGGCGGGTCAAATACCACCGGCACCTGTCCAGCTTCACCGAGGGCCAGGGCTGAGCCCTGGACCCACCGGATGCAAATTACAATTCGACAGAATTGTAATAGTTTTGAGATTGCCCGACAGGGCAAAGATCGCATCCTCCCCGCACCCGCTTCGCTGGACGGCGTTGGCCTCAACGTTTAGGCGGCCGAGACCATCATTCCGTCATCCCTGATGGACCAGGGGCTAACCGGCCGCCAGGGCGATTGGCTGGACGGCGTTGGCCGCAACGTTTAGATGGCCGGGGCCATCAGTTCGTCATCCCTGATGGGGAATTGGTATCAGGCGGTTTCGGCGGGTTCGCCCTCCGCTTTCGGTCTGACGGAAATCCGGGTGATGGTGTGGCCGTCGAGGGTGAGGATGGTGAAGAGGGCCCCGTACAGTTCCAGGGCGTCGCCTTCCCGGGGCACTTCGCCGAACTTTTCCACCAGAAGGGCGGCCAGGGTGCGGTAATGCTCTTCGGCGTCGGGGCCCAGGTCCAGGGGCAGGTGGGCCTTGAGTTCGTCGGGGGAGACGGTGCTGTCGACGGTGAAGGAGCCGTCGCCTTCGGGGATTATTTTGGGGGTTTCATTGTCGAACTCGTCCTGCAGGGCGCCGACGATGGCCTCCAGGACGTCCTCCATGGTGATGAGCCCCTGCCAGCTGCCGTATTCGTCCCAGACCAGGCCGAACTGCTGGTTTTCGCGCCGCATCCGCTCCAGGACCTCGTCGATGGGCAGGTGGTCGTAGATATACAGGGCCGGCCGGGAGAAGTCGCCGAGGGGCCGGTCCGGAGGTTCGCCCAGGAGATCCTTGGCGTGGAAGAAGCCGACGATGTTGTCGCGGTCGTTTTCATAGAGCGGGAAGCGGGTGTGCCCCCCTTCGCGGGCCAAGGGGATGGCGTCGCCCACAGTGTCGGTGACGGCCAGGTAATCGACCCGGGTGCGGTGGACCATGATGTCCCGGGCGAAGCGGCGGTCGAGATTGAAGATGTTGTTGACGAAGCGCTCCTCGTCGGCGTCCAACTGGCCGCCGGCCTTGGCCTCGGCGATGAGCATCTTCAGTTCGTCGGTGGAGTGGGCCTCGGAGGAGTGGAGGTCGGCGGCGCCGACCAGGCGGATGGTGGCGTTGGCCGCGGCGTTGAGCACCTTGACGCCCGGCAGGAACAGGAAATAGAAAAACCGCATCGGGTAGGCCAGGATCAGCACGGCGCTCTCGGCGGCCCGGATGGAGATGGTCTTGGGGGCCAGTTCGCCGAAGACCACATGGGCGAAGGTGATGATGGAAAAGCCGATGACCACCGACAGGGTGTGCATGAGGGCCGGGTTGGTCAGCCCCACCAGTTCGAACAGCGGCCGCAAAAGCGAGGCCACCGCCGGTTCGCCCAGCCAGCCCAGGCCCAGGCTGGCCAGGGTGATGCCCAACTGGCAGACGGAGAGGTAGGCGTCGAGATTCTCCCGCCCGAAAAGGGCGGCCCGGGCTCGTTTATTGCCCTCGCGGGCCAGAACTTCCAGGCGGGTGATGCGGATCTTGACGAAGGCGAATTCGGCGGCCACGAATAGTCCGTTCAACAGGACCAGGGCGACCGCGGCTCCGAGCATGACGGCGGTGTTCATCGAAGGGCTAGACCTTTGTTCGGGATTGACTGGCCGGGTCTTCGGCGGCTTATGGGCCGCAAATAAAGGATGGTCGAGGCCGGCCGTTCGGACGTTCGGACGCCCGGGCAATTTGAAAATACCATCTTCTGGTAATATATGCTAGAATGATGAGAAAAATCAATCCGCTTGTTTCGTAAGGCGAAAGAGGGTGCTCTATGGAAAAAATGGCTGAACTTTTCATGGCCGGTCAGGTGTCCGACCCCTTCACCATACTCGGGGCCCACCCCGAACGGCGAGGCGGCCGGTCCGGCACGAGCTTCCGGGCCTATATCCCCGGGGCCGGGAAAGTGTCCGCCCTGCTGCCGGACGAGGAGCTGGAGATGAAACCGGTCCACCCCGGCGGGCTTTTCGAGGCCTTCCGCGAAGGGCCGCACGCCTTCACCCCCTATCGTCTGCGGGCCGACTTCCAGCCCGGCGGGGTCTCCACTTTCTACGATGCCTACAGCTTCGCCCCGGTCCTCTCCGAGTTCGATCTCTTCCTGTGGGGCCAGGGCAATCACTACCGAATCTATGATAAACTCGGGGCCCATCCCATGGTCCACGAGGGCGTCCGGGGGGTGGCCTTCGCCGTCTGGGCCCCTTCGGCCAAAAAAGTCAGCCTGGTGGGCGACGGCAACTTCTGGGACGGCCGGCGCCACCCCCTGCGGCCCCGGGGGGGCTCCGGGGTTTGGGAACTGTTCATCCCCCACGCCCAGGCGGGCACCCTGTACAAATACGAAATCACCACCCAGGACGGAACGCTCCTCATCAAAAGCGACCCCATGGCCTTCCTGATGGAGCAGCGGCCGAAAACCGCCTCGGTGGTCTATGACCTGGGCCGTTACCAATGGAATGACGATCGCTGGATAGAAGGCCGGGCGCGGACCAACTTCCTGACCCAACCGATGAGCATCTACGAGGTCCACCTGGGCTCCTGGCGCCGGAAGGAAGGCTGGCAGTGGCTGACCTACCGCGAGGTCGCCGACCAACTGGTGCCCTATCTCAAGGACATGGGCTTCAACTGGGTGGAGTTCATGCCCCTGGCCGAGCACCCCTTCGACGCCTCCTGGGGCTATCAGGTCACCGGTTATTTCGCGGCCACCTCCCGCTTCGGGGAACCGGACGACCTCCGCTACCTCATCGACCGCTGCCATCAGGAGGGCATCGGGGTGATCATGGACTGGGTGCCGGCCCATTTCCCCCGGGATTCCTTCGCCTTGGAATATTTCGACGGCACCCACCTGTACGAGCACGCCGACCCGCGCCAGGGCGAGCACCGCGACTGGGGAACCCTCATCTTCAACTACGGCCGCAACGAGGTCAAAAACTTCCTGGTGGCCAACGCCCTGTTCTGGGTGGACCAGTACCATATCGACGCCCTGCGGGTGGACGCGGTGGCCTCCATGATCTACCTGGACTATTCCCGGAAGGAGGGCGAGTGGATCCCCAACCGCTACGGCGGCCGGGAAAACCTCGAAGCCCTGGAATTCCTCAAGACCCTCAACACCAAACTGTATGAGATGTTCCCCGGGGCCATGACCATCGCCGAGGAATCCACGGCCTTCCCGGCCGTGTCCCGGCCGGTGCACCTGGGGGGCCTGGGCTTCATGTTCAAGTGGAACATGGGCTGGATGCACGACATGCTGGATTTCATGAGCCAGGACCCGGTCCACCGCCGCTACAACATGGACCGGCTGACCTTCGCGCTCCTCTACGCCTTCCACGAGAATTTCTGCCTGCCCCTGTCCCACGACGAGGTGGTCTACGGCAAGCGCTCGCTGTGGGACAAGATGCCCGGCGACTACTGGCGGAAGAGCGCCAACCTGCGCCTTCTTTTGGGCTATATGTTTGCCGAGCCGGGCAAGAAGCTGTTGTTCATGGGCGGCGAGTTCGGCCAGATCAGCGAATGGAACCACGACGCCCAACTCTCCTGGGAACTCCTGGGCAACCAATACCACGAGGGGCTGCGGCGTTTCACCCGCGACCTCAACCGGCTCTACCGGTCCGAACCGGCCATGTATCAGCGGGATTACAGCTTCGAGGGCTTCGAGTGGGTGGATTTCCGCGACCAGGATTCCACGGTGGTCAGCTTCATCCGCCGGGGGGCGGATCCGGCGGACGAGATGCTCTTCGTCTTCAACTTCACCCCGGTGCCCCGCCAGGGCTATCGCCTGGGCGTGCCCCGGGCCGGGTATTGGCGCGAGGTCCTCAATTCCGATTCCGCCTATTACGGCGGCTCGGACCTGGGCCTGGGCGGCGGCGCGGCCAGCGAGTCCGTGACCTCCCACGGCCGGCCCCAGAGCCTCAGCCTGACCCTGCCGCCCCTGTCCATGCTGGCCTTGAAGCGCCAGGGCTGAGCCCCGGAGGGGCGATGCGCCGCCGCAACCGCGTCATGGACGAATTGCGGCGGCCGGGACGATGGCTCCATCGCCTCCATTCTTGTTTTCGCGGACTCGGGATGATGATGACCATTTTCGGCGGATCGGCCGGTTCGCCGGTATTACTCTGTTTCACAGGACGACACCACGATGATTTTCGACATTGAACAGGAAACGCTCCCCCGCGAGCAACTGGAAGCGCTGCAACTGCGGCGTCTCCAGGATCTTTGCCGCCGGGTTTACGCCAACGTCCCCTTCTACACCAAAAAGTTCGACGAGGCCGGCATCCACCCGGACCAGGTCCGGAGCCTCCGTGATCTCGAACGGCTGCCCTTCACCGAGAAGAAGCACCTGCGCGACCATTACCCCTTCGGCTTCTTCGCCGTGCCCCGGGACAACGTGGTCCGCCTCCACGCCTCCAGCGGCACCACCGGGCGGGTGACCGTGGTGGGCTATACCCGGCGGGACGTGGACAACTGGGCCGACCTGATGGCCCGGTCCCTGGCCGCGGCCGGGGCCGGCCGGCAGGACATGATCCACGTGGCCTACGGCTACGGTCTGTTCACCGGCGGCCTGGGGGCCCATTACGGGGCCGAGCGCATCGGGGCCGCGGTGGTGCCGTCCTCCAGCGGGGCCACCCGCCGCCAGGTGCAGTTCATGCGCGACCTGGGGGCCACGGTGCTGTGCTGCACCCCGTCTTACGCCCTGCATCTGTATGAGACGGCCCGGGAAGAGGGGCTGGATTTCCGCGACAAATCCATCATGGCCCTCAAGACCGGCGTGTTCGGGGCCGAGCCCTGGTCGGAAGAAATGCGCCGGACCATCGAAAGCAAGATGGGCATCAACGCCATGAACGTCTACGGCCTGTCGGAGGTCATGGGCCCGGGGGTGGCCATGGAGTGCGTGGAGGCCAAGTGCGGGCTCCACATTTTCGAGGACCACTTCCTGCCCGAGATCATCGACCCCGAGACCGGCCGCATCCTGCCGCCGGGCGAGGAGGGCGAGCTGGTCCTGACCACCCTGACCAAGGAGGCCGTGCCCCTGGTGCGCTACCGCACCCGCGACATCACCCGCCTGGACCCCACCCCCTGCCGTTGCGGCCGCACCCACTGGCGCATGGGCCGGATCATGGGCCGCTCGGACGACATGCTCATCATCCGCGGGGTCAACGTCTATCCTTCGCAGATCGAGGCCATCCTGGTGGAGACCGACGGCCTGACCCCCCATTACCAGATCCAGTTGGACCGGGTCGACAACCTCGACCAGATGGTCGTGGCCGTGGAGTTGGCCGAGGACTTCCTGGCCGGTGGCGAGGTGCGGCGGCTGCAGGCCATGACCCGTCAACTGAGCCACCGCATCAGGGAATTTCTGGGGGTGACCGCCGAAATCCGCCTGGTGGAGCCGCGCACCCTGGCCCGCAGCGAAGGCAAGGCCCAGCGGGTCATCGACAATCGCCGCGACAAGATTTGAGGGAGGTCCGCCATGAGAGTCGAACAGCTGTCCATATTTCTGGAAAACAAACCCGGCCGGCTGGCCGAAGTGGCCGCCATCCTGGCCGAGCACGACATCAACCTCCGGGCCCTGTCCTTGGCCGACACCCTGGAATTCGGGGTGCTGCGGCTCATCATCGACCGCCCAGACGAGGCCCGGCGGGCGCTGAGCGGGCGGGGCTTTTCGGCCCAGGTCACCGAGGTGCTGGCCGTGGAGGTCCCCGACCGGCCCGGCGGCCTCAGCCGCATCCTGACCGCTTTCGCCGAGGCCGGGGTCAACGTGGAATACATGTACGCTTTCGTCGGCCAGTTGGAGCGCGGGGCGGTGGTCATCTTCCGCCTCGACGACCTGGACCGGGGTCAGGCGGCCATCCCGCCCGAGGCGGGGCGGGTCATCCCCAAGGCGGAATTGTATCGGCATTGACAGGTGCCGGGGCCGCGAGCCGCGCCGGCCCCCGCGAAGGCGTTTCATCGCGAAAATGCCGCCTTCGCTTGTAATATGGCCACTTTAATGTAAAGCTTTTGCGGTGAGCCGCTGAACCAAGAGGCGGGGCCGGCGCGGGGGAGGTGCGATTTGGGGTTTTCAAGCGGCGACGGCAAATCTTCGTGGGCCAGGCCCCTCTACGGGCTGGGATTCCGTTCCGGCTCGCTGCTTCACTTCTATTCCCACAGCCTGTATTGGCTCCTCCGCCATGTCGGCCCGATGAAGACGAAAGTGGAAGTGCTGAAGGACGGGGAAGTGCTCATCTATGGCGAAATGGCCCGCCGTGAACTGAAACGCCTGGAGGCCGAAGGGCTGCTGGGCCAGTTGCGGCATTATTGCTGGGGGGTCAGTTGGCCGTTTATGGAGCAAAGGTGGGGCGGCGAGGATGATTTTTCCGGGTATCCCCTTTGGCGCGAACAGATTTTGGCCGATATCGGCGGTTGCGTGGCGATCGATTCCCCGGCCGACGCGCTCCCCGACCCGCCGGAACCGCCGGTTCCGCCCCGCTGGCTGATGTAGGCTCCGTTGCCCCGAATGGGGCAAAGCGCCGCCGCGATTTCGTTCTGCGCGTGTCGTCGCGGCCGAGACGGAGGCTCTATCGCCTCCATCCTTTATCGCCCGACAGGCTTGGTTCAAAGGCCGCTGAAGAGACGCGCGATCCGTTCGCGCCTCTTCAGCGGCCGTTTTTGTTAAAAGAAGAAGCCGATGCGGGCTTCCACTTTGAAATCATAGACTTTATAGTCGTCGATTATGGGGGTGGAGACCTCCACGGAGGCCACGGTGGTGCGGTCGAGCATTTTGCCGATCAGGACGTCGGCGGGCACGAACCAGCGGCCGCTGTCGCCCTCGCGACGGTCGCCGAGGTTATAGCGGATGTCGGTGCTGGGGAAAAGGTTGATGAACCACTGA
The DNA here is from genome assembly GCA_031553735.1 of Candidatus Adiutrix sp. Lineage (GTDB taxonomy): Bacteria > Desulfobacterota > Desulfarculia > Adiutricales > Adiutricaceae > Adiutrix. The sequence continues at coordinate 20,834 of JAVBLB010000006.1, read as the reverse complement.
TCCGGGAGCGGGATGTTGACCATGGGCGCGAACTGAAGTTCGTTGACCTTGGTGGCGTTGCCCCGGATGCCGGAGACGCTCTTGTCCCAGCGGGTGGCCAGGGCGATCCAACTGCCGGGGAGGATTTCGTCGGTGGTCCAGCGCATACCGAGAGTGGGCACGAGGCGGTATTGCCCCGGCCCCATTTCGTCCTCGCTGGCGGTGGGGAAGACCACCTGGGCGCCCAGGGCCCAGCCGAAGCGTTTGTTGACGATGTTGATGATCATGGCCTGGACCAGAACGTCGCTCATGCCGAAGTGGGTGTCGCCGGCCGGGTTGTCGCGGCTGATGCGGTTGGTGAAGCTGAAGGGCAGGTCGATGCGGGTGGCCAGCAGCCAGTGGGGCGACAACTCGAAGGGCTTGTCCACGCGCAGAGTGACGACGTGGGTGTCGTCGTGGTCCCGGGGGCCGGGATTGTTCATGTATTCATATCTGATGTCGAACCGGGCCACGGGGCGGGTCATGTCCTGCCCGTTATTCAGCTGCTCCTCTTCGGCGGCCGCGAGGGGGGCCGCCGACATGGTCAGAGCCAGAATGAGACACCACCGGATAAAGCCGCCGCGCATGGGGTTTTCCTTTCAGGGGCCGGAAACGGGCTGGTCAGGATCCCGCCGGGGGCGGGCTAGATGAGTTTGGGATGGTAACTAACTGATTTATTATTGAAAGCAAATATATAATTCGGCGATGGGGCACAATTTTGCAATCGGGCTTTTCGGTGGTTTTTCGGTATGGGGCGGCGTATTACTGGGGTTTCTTGAGGGTTTATTGTGGCACATGGGCCCATATAATGTCAAGCCGGTTCGGCCGCCTGTCGCCGTCAGGCTTGGCCCTTGTTTTGCATCACATTCCGCGAAGGCGCCATCCTCCGTTTTTAGGCTCGAAACCGGAATAAAATGCCTGAAAAACCATTTTCAGGCCCGCGATCCGGATTTTTGTGAGCCCATCCCTCTTGAAATTATTTCCAATAGGATTATTATATAAAGGAATAAATGCCGTCGGACCCTTCGGGCCCCGAAAGGCGGCGGAAAGAACAAGGTGAAGACCGCATGTATGTGCCTGTGGTGATCGAACAGACCGGGCGCGGCGAACGCGCCTATGATATATATTCACGCCTGCTGAAGGACCGCATCATCATCCTGGGTTCCCCGGTGGATGACAACGTGGCCAACCTCATCTGCTCGCAGCTTATTTTTCTGGAATCGGAAGACCCGAAAAAAGACGTCCATATGTATATCAATTCCCCCGGCGGCTCGGTCACCGCGGGTTTGGCCATCTATGACACCATGCGCTTCATCAGACCCGACGTGGCCACGCTCTGCCTGGGCCAGGCCGCCAGCATGGGGGCGCTCCTCTTGGCCGCCGGCGCCGAAGGCAAACGCGGGGCCCTGCCGAACAGTCGCATCATGATCCATCAGCCCTCCGGCGGCTTCCACGGCCAGGCCTCGGATATCGACATCCAGGCCCGGGAAATGGCCCGCACCAAGCAGACCCTGAACGAAATACTGGCCCGCCACACCGGCCGGCCCGTCGATCAGATCGCCGTGGACACCGAACGCGACAATTACATGGGCGCCGAGGAAGCCCGGACATACGGCCTTATCGATAACGTGATTCAAGACCGCCGGTCCGAGCCCTCAGGCGCGGAAGGTTCCAAAAAATGAGCACCAAGGATTTCGACCGTCCCAGTCAGCCGGTGTGTTCCTTCTGCGGCATGCCGCAGCGGGAAGGGGTCCGCATGATCGCCGGCCCCGAACCGGAAAAAATTCATATCTGTGAACTGTGCCTTGAACAGTGCCGGGAGATCATGGCTTCCGATCCGGCCATCAAAATGGCCCGGACCAGCCAGGCCATTCCCAAGCCCCACGAGATCAAGGCCATTCTGGATGATTACGTCATCGGCCAGGAGCAGGCCAAAAAGATCCTGGCCGTGGCCGTCTACAATCATTATAAGCGCATCGAGAGTCAGGAGGACGGCGACGACGTCGAGTTGTCCAAGTCCAACATCCTCCTGATCGGGCCCACCGGCAGCGGCAAGACCTTGCTTGCCCAGACCCTGGCCCGCATCCTCAACGTCCCCTTCACCATCGCCGACGCCACTGCCCTGACCGAGGCCGGCTATGTCGGGGAGGACGTGGAGAACATCATCGTCAACCTCCTGCAGGCCGCCGACTATGACGTGGCCCGGGCCTCCCGGGGCATCGTCTACGTCGACGAAATCGACAAGGTGGCCCGCAAGGGCGACAACGCCTCCATCACCCGCGACGTCTCCGGCGAAGGCGTGCAGCAGGCCCTTTTGAAGATCATCGAGGGCACGGTGGCCGCGGTGCCGCCCAAGGGCGGGCGCAAGCACCCCCAGCAGGAATTCACCAAGGTCGACACCACCAACATCCTGTTCATCTGCGGCGGCGCCTTCGTGGGCCTGGATAATTTGATAAAAAGCCGCGTGGGCGTCAAGACCATGGGCTTTACGGCCGATATTAATACCAATGTCGACGAGCGCGGGGTCGGCGAAGTGCTGGCCGACTGCCAGCCGGAGGACCTGTTGAAGTTCGGCCTGATCCCCGAATTCGTCGGCCGTCTGCCGGTGGTGGCCACCCTGGGCGAATTGGACGAGGAGGCCATGGTCCGCATCCTCAAGGAGCCCAAGAACTCCCTGGTGCGCCAGTATCAGAAGCTCTTCCGCTACGAAGGCGTGGAACTGAAGTTCACCGAGGAGGCCCTGGTGGCCGTGGCCGCCGAGGCTCTGAAGCGCAAGACCGGGGCCCGGGGGCTCCGCTCCATCCTGGAAGCGGCCATGCTCAACATCATGTATGACCTGCCGACCATGGAGAAGGTCCGCGAGTGCCTCATTTCCGAAGAGGTCATCTTGAAGCGCGAAGAACCCATCATCATTTACGGGAGCGACCCGGGCAAATACGAAAACGACGTGGCCTGATCCGCTCGGCCCGGCCCGCGGGCGCGGCCGGCATAAGGTGAAATAATGCTTTTTGGTTCCAACAAAAATAAGACGAAAGGCCCCGGGCAGCGGCTGCACCTGCCGCTCTTGCCGCTCCGGGACGTGGTGGTTTTCCCCCATATGGTGGTGCCCCTGTTCGTGGGCCGGGAGAAATCCATCAAGGCCTTGGAACACGCCATGAGCCTGGAGAAGAGCATCTTCCTCTGCACCCAGAAGGAAGCCAAGGTGGACGAGCCCCTGGAGGGCGACATCCACGAGATCGGCACCATCGGCACGGTGCTGCAGCTTCTGCGCCTGCCGGACGGCACGGTCAAGGCCCTGGTGGAGGGCAAGGCCCGCGGCCGCATCGAGCGGTTTCTGGACAACCCGGACTTCTTCTATGTGGAGGTCGAGAGCCTGATGGAACCGGAGGAGCCGCCCCTGGAGGTGGAGGCCCTGTTCCGCAGCCTCAACTCCACCTTTGAAGCGTATGCCAAGATCAATAAAAAGATTCCCCCGGAAATCGTCTCCACCGTGGCGGCCATCAAAGATCCTTCCCAGCTCTGCGACAGCATGGTCAACCACCTGACCCTGAAGCTGGAGGACAAGCAGGTCCTCCTGGGCCTCATCAGCCCCCTGGCCCGCATGGAGGCCCTCTATGAGCTGATGCGCGGCGAAATCGAGGTGCTCCAGATCGAGCAGCGCATCAAAAACCGCGTCAAAAAGCAGATGGAGAAGACCCAGAAGGAATATTATCTCAACGAGCAGATGCGGGCCATCCAGAAGGAGATGGGCGACTCGGACGACATGAAGAACGAGATCGCCGAGCTCGAGGAGAAGATCAAGCAGCGGCGCCTGTCGAAGGAGGCCGGCCAGAAGGTCCGGCACGAATTGAAGAAGCTGAAGATGATGTCGCCCATGAGCGCCGAGGCCACGGTGGTCCGCAACTACATCGACTGGATCCTGGCCCTGCCCTGGTTCGACCGCAGCCGCGACCGCCTGGACATCGTCGAGGCCGAAAAGATCCTTGACGACGATCACTACGGCCTGGAAAAGCCCAAGGAGCGCATCCTGGAATACCTGGCCGTGCAGAGCCTGGTCAAGAAGAACAAAGGGCCCATCCTCTGCCTGGTGGGCCCCCCGGGCGTGGGCAAGACCTCCCTGGCCCGCTCGGTGGCCCGGGCCCTGGGCCGCAACTTCACCCGCCTTTCCTTAGGCGGCGTGCGCGACGAAGCCGAGATTCGCGGCCACCGCCGCACCTACATCGGGGCCATGCCCGGCAAGATCATCCAGAGCCTCCGCAAGGCCAAGACCAACAACCCGGTCTTCTGCCTCGACGAGGTCGATAAAATGTCCACCGACTTCCGGGGCGACCCCTCGGCGGCCCTCCTGGAAGTGCTGGATCCCGAGCAGAACTCCAAGTTCAACGACCACTATCTGGACCTGGATTACGACCTGTCGGAAATCCTGTTCATCACCACGGCCAACAGCCTCTTCTCCATCCCCGGCCCCTTGCAGGACCGCATGGAGATCATCCGCATCTCCGGCTACACCGAGGATGAGAAGCTCAACATCGCCAAGAATTTCCTCATCAAGAAGCAGGTGGCGGCCAACGGCCTGAAGGAAGACCAGCTCGACATCACCGACAACGCCATCCTGACCACCATCCGCCGCTACACCCGGGAGGCCGGGGTGCGGGGCCTGGAGCGGGAAATCGCCTCCGTCTGCCGAAAAGTGGCCCGGGAGACCCTCAAAAACCCCGAGGACAAGCCCAAGATCTCCGGCAAGAACGTCAGCCAGTACCTGGGCATCCCCAAATACCGCTACGGCATCGTGGAGGAGGCCGACGAAATCGGCGTGGTCACCGGCCTGGCCTGGACGGAGGTGGGCGGCGACACCCTGACCACCGAAGTGCTGATCATGCCCGGCCGGGGCAACCTCATCCTCACCGGGAAACTCGGCGAAGTCATGCAGGAATCGGCCCGGGCGGCCATGAGCTATGTCCGCTCCATCTCCACCCGCTTGGGGCTGGACCCCAACTTCCACCGCAAGGTGGACATCCACATCCACATCCCCGAGGGCGCCATCCCCAAGGACGGCCCCTCCGCCGGCATCACCCTGACCACCGGCCTGGTCTCGGCCCTGACCAAGCGCAAGGTCCGCCGCGACGTGGCCATGACCGGCGAGGTCACTCTCCGGGGCCGGGTGCTGCCCATCGGCGGCCTGAAAGAAAAAATCATGGCCGCCCACCGCGGGGAGATGAAGACCATCATCATCCCCAAGGAGAACGAAAAGGATCTCAAGGACATCCCGGAACGCATCCTCAAGAACCTGGAGATCGTTACCGTCAGTCACGTCGACGAGGTTCTGCCCGTGGCCCTGGTTCTGGCCGAGGGCGAATCCATCTTCAAGGAAATGGAGCCGGCCACCCCCCTGGTGCCGCCCACCACCCCCGAAGAACCCCTGGCCGCCCACTAACCAGGGCATAGCCCTGGACCCCCAGATGCTCTCGCATCTGGCCCGCACCCGCTTCGCTGGGCGGCCGAGGCCGCAACGTTTGGGGGGCCGGGACCATCGGGGTCATCTACAGGGTGGGAGCGGGCGCTTTGCGCCCTTCGAATGAAAAATCGGGTATGCGAAAGGGGAAGTCGGCAAAGCCGGCTTCCCCTTTTCGTACAAACGGGTCGATGGTCTCGGTCACCCAAACGTTACGGCCTCGGCCGCCCAGCGAAGCGGGTGCGGGGAGGATGCGTCAGCATCCGGTGGGTCCAGGGCTCAGCCCTGGCTATTTGATGACTACCAACTCGTAGTTTCCGCTGCCAAGCCCGATGGCTTCGGCGTGGGCGATTTGGCTGCGCCAGTTGGTAGTCGGATGAATGCTGTGGAAATGATCCGGGGCATCGGCTTGATGGCTGCCGGAGGATTGTTCGGCCGTCCGGTCCGCGCTGTCGGCCAGAGCGGTGCCGGGCAGAGCCGGGGCCGAGTTGACCGCGTCGATGCAGGCCTTGTCCAGGGCCACCGGGTCAAAACCGGCGAATATGCCGATATCGGGAATGATCGCGGCGTCGCTTTCCCCGTGGCAGTCGCAATACGGCGAAACCTGGTTGACGACGCTCACGTGAAAATGCGGGCGCCCATCCACCACGGCCTTGGCGTATTCGACCATTCTCAGGTTCACATCGTCGCCGCTGCCGTCGAATGGCGGATACAGGGCGTCGAAATTACAGGTGGCGATGCAGCGCCCGCAGCCGACGCACAAATTATGGTCGATGACCGCCTTTTTATCCTCATTGAAGGATATGGCGTTTTCATTGCAATATTTGGCGCAGGTGCGGCAGCCCACGCATTTTTCCTGATTCACCATAGTTTTGCCGTTGCAGTGCATGGCCATTTTTCCGGCCCGGCTGCCGCTGCCCATGCCGATGTTTTTTATGGCCCCGCCGAAGCCGGTCAGTTCATGGCCCTTGAAGTGATTGAGGGAAATGACTATATCGGCATCCATAATGGCCCGGCCGATGCGGGCGCTTTTCAGGATGACCCCGTCCCGAACGGGCACCTCCATTTCGTCGCCGCCTTTAAGCCCGTCGGCGATAATAATCTGGCAGCCGGTGGAGAGCGGGGAATAGCCGTTTTCATAGGCGGCGTCAAGGTGGACCAGGGCGTTGTTGCGTCGGCCGACGTAAAGGGTGTTGCTGTCGGTCAGAAATGGTCTGCCGCCTAAACTTTTGATGCGATCCGCCACGGTCTTGGCAAAGTTGGGGCGCAGAAACGCCAGATTGCCCGGCTCCCCGAAATGTATTTTGATGGCCACGAATTTATTTTTGAAATCAATCCGCTCAATCCCGGCGGCCACAATCAGTTTGTCCAGTTTCTCCAGCAGGCTGGTGCCCACCTTGCAGCGCATATCGGTAAAGTACACTTTTGATGCGTTCATGTCGTCTCCTTAATTATGTAACCGGCTCGCTTTTCGTCGCTGATTCGGTCCAGAGTATACCATATGTTGAGATCGCATATCAATCAAGAGCGGTATATTGAGATGTTTTACGGGTGGCGCCTGGGCCGACCGCGTCGCCGGGGTGAAGTTTGGAATTCAAAAGCGACATCGCGGCCTGACTGGCGGCGGTCAACACGCGGCCGGGATAACGCCGTCGTCCGGTCCGGGCGCGGTTTACTTGTTCAGCCACCCCTCCCTGAGGGCCAGTTGGGCCACGGCCAGGATCAGCGAGGTTTTATTCTGTGAAATCAATTGTGTTTCCTGATCCAGCGGGTTGAAGATCTTCAGGTCGACATCCCGCAGGTAGTCATATTCGCTTTTTTTGATCAGGCCGGCCACATCCAGAAGGCTCAGAACATCGTTGGCGGTCAGGTTTTCCGTGTCGACCCTGAAACCGGCCATGGCCAGCGGCTGCGAGTATTCCCGCGCCAGGGCCGTGGCCACTTTGCCCACCACGTAAATCTTGCGGCTCTCGGTGAAATTTCCGGCCACGGACCCGCCGCGGAGCATGTCCATCACGGTATTGAGGTCGCCCTGGGTGAGCGGCTTTTCCCGGCGGACCCGCTCGACCATGCTGTCCACGGCCATTTTTTTGATCGTCGAGGCGCAGGCGGCATTCATGACCAGGGTTGAAGCCAGCAATAAAAACAGGACGGACCGGGGAGCTTTGAGCACAGTTATTCTCCTTGGCGCGGCAGACGTTATCCCTGAATGGGATGGACCGCTTAAATATATTTTTTTATTATACCATTTTCAGTCCACCCGTGAAGGCGCAAATCTATTTAAGCCGACTAGATCGGGCCAGAATCGGTAAATGCCGAAAACATACTAAAAACAATTGATATTCCGTTCAATCTGTTTTTGGTATAATTATTCAAAAATCGCAATATTGCCATGTATCGCCATAATGGTGAAAATCTTGATATCGCGGGGAAGAAGGCTCCAGGATGGCGGAATATAAGATATGCGCTTTTTGCGTTATGGATACCTCCGACCCGGGGATTACCTTCGGAGCGGACGGCGTCTGTCACCATTGTCGCCGGGCGGCGCTGCTGCTGGAATCACAACGGGCCACGAATGCAAATTTTTCCGGGCGCTCCCTGGAAGAGCTGGTGGCCGCGATCAAAAAACGCAACCGGGGCAAACCCTATGACTGCGTGATCGGGATCAGCGGCGGGGTGGACAGCACCTACCTGGCCTATCGGGTGCACCAGTTCGGCCTGCGTCCGCTGGCCGTGCATGTGGACAACGGCTGGAACACCCCCCTGAGCCTGGAAAACATCGGCAGGCTGATGGCGGCGATCGGGGTCGAACTCCAGGTGCACACCCTGGACTGGGCGGAATTCAAAGAACTGCAACTGGCATTTCTGCGGGCTTCGGTCCCGGACCTGGATATCCCCACCGACCACGCCCTCACCGCGGTATTACGCCGGCTGACCTTGCGGCATGATCTTAAATACATGATTTTCGGCACCAATGTCAGCACTGAATCCATCCTGCCCACGGCCTGGGCTCAGGGGCACGGCGACTGGCGGTATATCCGGTCGATACACGAACGTTTCGGCCGGGGGCCTTTGACCGCCTTTCCCCACCTCACGTATCGGGATTTGGTCGATCAGGAATATTCCGGGCGGCTGGAAGTGGTGAGCCTCTTGGATCACCTCGGTTACTCGAAGAAGGCGGCCCTCAGGGTGCTGGAGGAGGAACTGGGCTGGCGGAATTACGGGGGCAAGCATTATGAATCGATCTACACCCGTTTCGTGCAGGGCTATATCCTGCCGGTCAAATTCGGAATCGACAAGCGGCGGGCCCACCTGTCGTCGCTGATCGTTTCAGGGGAACTGACCCGGGAGGAGGCCTTGCGGGAACTGGCCGCCAGCGATTATCCGCCCGAACTGGCGGCCGAGGATCGGGAGGCGGTGTTGGGCCGGCTGGGCCTGACCGCGAGCGATTTCGAGGAGCTGATGAGCCGGCCGCCCCGGTCTTTCCGGGACTACCCCTCTTATCAGAAATCGCTCAAAGGGTTCAAGGGCCTGCCTTTGAGGCTCTATAAAAGCTTGAGAAAGCGCTGTCGGCGGCTCGCCGGCGGCCGCCCTTGAAATCCGCTCGCGACGCATAAAAAAGGCCGGGCCCCGATCGGGGCCCGGTCTTTATATAAAAAGCCACTGTTGGTGGCGATTGTTTGGCGTTGCCGCTCAGGCGGCCGATTCCGAAGCCTTCCCGGCCGAGGGATCCTCATCTTCCGGCCGGGCCTCGGCCGCGGCGTTGTCAACGCGCACCGCGTCGTTGAGGCCCAGGCATTTGTCGGCGAACTTGCACCATTTGGCGCAGCCCTCGTTGAGCTTGGGGTTGGTGAAAACATGGCCGCAGCCTGGGCAGCGCCGCCGGGCTTCGTCCTTGAAGAATTCCACCGCGCTCCCGCAGTTGGGGCAGGTGATGTCAAAAATATCCCCGGGTCTCCAGAAAGCCGTGTTCTGGCCCGGACACATGGTAACGGCCATGATGCCCTCCCTTTCCCGCCTCGGTTTCGCCGGGGCGCTTCGTCGTTCGAAAAGCCGCCGGACTCGGCGCCTCTCTTCATTCCTATTAAAGGATAATCATTAAAATTATTTCCGCAAGGCGTCCCGAATCGGCCTCAAATGAGGCCATGCGCCCTCGACCGAGATGTTGGCGAGCAGCCAAAAAAGGTCCGGCTGCAATTTGATCTTCCGGGACCAAGCTTCATCATCTCCTGGCCTGGGGTCAACGGAGGTGTTCCTCGGTAACCTGGCCCTGGGGGGTGATGATCCAGGTGCGTAAGCTCACCTGGCCTTCTCGGCCGGAGCGCTTGATGGCCTGGGTGGCGATGTAGCCCAGGCCGCCGCAGCAGGGAACGCTCATCATCGGCACCCGCAGTTCGGTGATGGCCGGGTGGGCCTTGAGGATGGCCGCCATTTTTTCAATATAGGGTTCCACCTCGTCCAGCTTGGGGCAGGCCATGACCAGGGGGTGCCCCTCGGTCAGGAAGGTCTGGTGGAAGGCCGGGCCGGTGAAGCCGGTGCAGTCGGCGGCCAGCACCAGGACGGGGCTGTCGAAGGCCGGGGCCTGGGGCGGCACCAGCTTCAACTGAATGGGCCAGAAGGCCAGGCCGGTGGGCTTTTCGGCGCCGCTCGGCGTCCGGGCCGGCGCGATCGGGGCCAGGGTCCGGGCCTGGGAGCCGGGGCATCCGCCGTGGGAGGCGGCCGGCTTGGCCTCGTTTTGAGCCAGCTCGCGAACCCGGTCCATGGCCGCGTCCTCGTCGAATTCCGGGGCCCGGCGCCGGATGATCTTCAGCGCCCCGGTGGGGCAGCGGCCCAGGCAGGCTCCCAGGCCGTCGCAATAAATATCGCTCACCAACTTGGCCTTGCCGTCGACCAGGGCCAGGGCGCCTTCGGCGCAGCCGGTCAGGCATTCGCCGCAGCCGTTGCACAGGTCTTCGTCGATTTCAATGATGTCGCGAACGCTTTCGGTGTTTTTCAGAACGGGGTTGGTCATGGCTGTTCCTCCTTGAGGTCGATTTCGCCGGGGGGCGGTGCACGCCGTCATCCTTTCGCGGAGGCGCGGCGGCTGGAGCGAAGGCTCGATCACCCTCGATCTGTATACTACTATAAATCCTCCCCGGCCGGCGCGCTTTGATTTGGGTCAAATATTTAAAAATTTTCAGCGGCCGACCGAGACCCGTCGTTTCCTCCGGTGTCGGTGGAGGGGAGGTAAGGCCTCATGGCGTCATTTCCGCTCATGACCGGCCGGGCGCGATCATCGAGGCGGTGACGCCGGCTCTGTTTTAAGCAGTGGAAAAAAGCCCGGGGTCGGGGTATAATACCAATTTCGCGGCCGGTTCGCGGACACCCTGAATCCGGCCACTCCCGCCGCGGTCGCGCCCCGGCGGCCGGGACGACAGTCCACTCGCCACCAAACTTTTTTAGAGAAATGGAGGCTCCCCTTGCCCGGCGCACCGGTCCATCCTTTTCTGGTCATTCTGGGCCAGTGTGTGTATTACGGGGTGAGCATCTATGTCTGGCTCATCATCCTCAGAGTGCTGTTGACCTGGATCAGCCCCAATCCCTACAGCCCGCTGATGCGCCTTTTGTCCCGGATCACCGACCCTCTCCTGAACCAGGCCCGGCGGCGGCTGCCCTTCACCCTGGGCGGCCTTGATTTTTCCCCGGTCCTGGTTATAATCGTGATTCACTTGGCGGGCGTGGTGCTGGGCCAGTGGCTCATCAGCCTCGGACATGGAGGGCCGCCCCTGATGCTGGCGCCCCTGGCCGCCCTGGGGCTGATCAGCCTTTTAGATTCCATCGCCTGGCTGCTGGTCATCGTCATGGCCGCGCGGCTCCTGATGTCCCTGGTCCGCCCTTCGCCGTACAACATCATCGTCCAGATCGTCTACGGCCTGACCGAGCCGCTTCTGGCGCCCCTGCGCCGCTTCTTCCCCCCGGGCCCCCGGGGCATGGACTGGCGTCCCCTGGTCTTTCTGGCGGTGACCCTGCTGGTTCAGCGGGTGCTCCTGGCTTCCCTGTCGGCGGCGGCCCTGGAGTGGATACGGAAGATCGCCGCCACGCTGGCCTGAGTCGGCCATGACTCGGGAGACGCCCGTCTGCCATCTTCAGGTTCTCCTGTCCCCCCGGGCCCGGGCCACCGCCCTGGTCGGCTTTCAGGACGGGGCCCTGAAGATCAGGGTGGCCGCCCCGCCGGCCGAAGGGGCGGCCAATCAGGCCCTGGTGAAGTTCCTGGCCGGGCTTTTGGATCTCGCCCCGGCCCGCTTCAGCCTGACCGCCGGGCGGCGGGACCGCCGTAAACTGGTCCGCATCGAAGGGTTGAGCGAGGAAGAACTCCAAGATCGTTTGCGCGAACATTTGAATGCCGACGCCGGGTGATTCCCGCCCGGCGTTAAGGAGGCCGTATGATTATTCCCGCCGGGAACCGCCTGGAGAGCGTTCGGGAAAAGCCTCAGAACGGGGAGGGCCGGATTATGGGCCTGCACTCCCTGACCGCCGACAACCGGCCGGAGGACACCCGCTTTAAAATGGCGGCCCAGATGACCCTGCCGCCCGGCTCCGCCATCGGCTTTCACCGGCACGAGGCCGACGAGGAGATGTATTACATCACCGCCGGCCGGGGGCTGTATACCAAAAACGACGGGCAGGTTCAGCCCGTCTTTCCCGGAGACATGACCCTGACCCGCCGGGGCCAGGGGCACGGCCTGGCCAACGACGGCGACGAGCCCCTGACCTTCCTGGCCGTTATCGTCGCTTGAAAAAACAAGGTGGGGAAGCGATTAAACCGGTTCTCGGACGACCGATACCAAGCAGACCGCTTTTCGGCGGCGTAATGCCCCATATGGGGCGTGGAGGATTCCCAGGTCATGACCGCCATTCCCGAAGGGGTTTACTCGGAGACCAAGGTTCAAAAGATCGGCACCATGAGCACCAGCCGCACCCAGACCATCGTGGACTATTACCGGTGCCGCCGGCTCGACGACCAGACCATGAGCATCCAGATTCTGGATATGTACGGCGACCCCATGCCGCTGGTGGAAAAGGTGTCGATAACCGAGTTCCTCAAGCGGTTCACCTACGAGCCGGACAAGTTCCAGACCCGCAAGAGCCCGGGTGACCTGGCCGCGGAGAAAGCCATCGCCACGGCGGAACGGCACGTGGCCCGCAAGGAATACAACAGCGCCGAATACGAATACAGCAAGGCCCTGAGGCTGGACGTGGAAAATGTGCGGGCCGGCTTCGGCCTCGGGAAGCTGTATCTGCTGACGGGCGAAGTGGACAAGGCCTCCAAGGTTTTCAGCGACCTGGCCAAGCAGGACAACCTCCTGGCCCCCGAGAACAAACACTTTTTCAACGAGCTGGGCATCGAATTGCGCGGCCTGGCCCTGTACGGGCAGGCCATCGAGTTCTACTTGAAGGCGCTGAAGCTGGCCCCGGACGACGAGAACCTCCTGTTCAACATCGCCCGGGCCGCCCTGGAAAATGGCGACAAGGTGCTGGCCGGCAAATCCCTGACCCGGGCCCTGGCCATCAATCCGGACCTGGAGGCGGCCCGGAAGCTCAAGGCTTCCCTGTGACCCCGGCCCCGGAGGGGCAATGCGCCGCCGTGACCTCGTCATGGTCGGAGCGCGGCGGCCGGGACGAAGGCTCCATCGCCTCCATCCTTCCCTTTTCCGGGCCGCGGGCGGGCGCCGGGTTTTTTTCAGGAGGACCTCCATGCGCATAGCGGAATCGAGGAAGCGGCGAACCAAGATCGACCGGCTGGAACTTCTGACCCTGGTGCATGAGCTGGGCTCCATTTCCGCCGCCGCCAAGGCGCTGGGGGTTTCCTACAAGGCCGCCTGGGAGGCGGTGGAGCAGTTGAACAACCTTTCGGAGTATCCGCTGTTGGACCGGAAGATCGGCGGCGATGCCGGCGGCGGCACCACCCTGACCGAGCATGGGCTCAACGTCTTGAATTTCATGAAAAAGATGGATTTTGAGTTCAATCTTTTCCTGAAGGCCCTGGGCCGAACCCCCAAAAACTTCGAGGCCCTGACCCAGTATATGAAGATCATCAGCTTCACCACCAGTTCCCGCAACCAGTTCGGCGGCCGGGTGACCGCCGTCCGCCGGGGGGCGGTCAACAGCGAAGTGCTGGTGGATATCGGCGGCGACGCCCTGGTGGCCGTGATCAGCAACAAAAGCGTCCAGAACATGGGGCTGGAGGCGGGCCACGAGGTCTACGTCCTCATCAACGCCAACCACGTCATCATCACGCCGGACGAACACCTGAAGACCAGCGCCCGCAACCATTTTACCGGCCTGATCAAACAGTGCGACTTCGGGGCGGTCAACGGGGAGGTGGTGCTGGAGCTGCCCGGCGGCAAATCCATAGTGGCCGGGATGACCAACCAGAGCCTCCGGGATCTGGATCTGCGGGTGGGCCTCCAGGCCAGCGCCCTGGTCAAGTCCTCCCACGTCATTCTGGCCACGGTGTAAGGCGGCCGGGGCCGCATCGGGGCGCTTTGGGGGCGGCGGCGAAAAAACTTGCCTTTGAGCTCGATTTTAAGTAAATTCTAAGGTTGGCGGTTCCTCATTTTTCCTTCCGCCCCCGGAAGTCCCGGCGAGGCTCGGACGGGGAGAGGGAAGGCCGCAGGATGAGCCGTCAGGGTGAAAAAATTCGGGGCGAAGGATGGCGCGATGGGTGAAGCGGGTGGTCAGGGCCGGTTCTGGCTCGGGTTGCTGCTGGCGGCGGCCGTCGGCGGGAGCGCCGGCTGCGGCGGCTATGTGAAGCGCGACGAATTCAACGCCCTGGCCGGGCGGGTCTCCAACCTGGAGGTCTCGGTGGGCAATCTGACCAGTTCCGGTCTGCCGCACGCCGCCTCGACCACGAAGCGGACCAAGGCGTCGACACCCGCCGCCCCCGCGGCCGCCGGCGCCCTCTTGCCGCCGGGCGCCGGGCCGGCCCCGGCGGCGGCCGCGACTTCCGGCGGTGAAAGCGCCGCCTACCAGCGCGGTCAGAGCCTTTTGAAGCAGAAGAAATATGACCAGGCCGCCGAGGTGTTCAGCCAGATGCTGAGCCAGTATCCGGGCGGTCGCCTGGCTCCCAACGCCCGCTACTGGCTGGGGGAATGCCGGTACGCCGCCGGCCGCTGGGGCGAAGCCGCCGCCGAGTTCCAGCGTTGCGCCGCCGATTATCCCCAGTCGGACAAGGCGCCCGACGCGCTTTTGAAGCTGTCTTACAGCTACCACCAGATGGGCGACGGGCCCCAGGCCATGGCCGCCCTGGATCAGCTTTTGAGCCAGTATCCCAAATCCGGCGCGGCGGCGACCGTGAAAAGCGGGCGCGGCGCGTTCCGGAGTTGAAGGGCCGCCAGAACTTTTATTGATTCGATTGGGTTTTTTTATCATGAGCAAGCCTGGACCGGACTGGAACCGGGAACAATATTCGTGGGTGTCGCTGGATTCGAAACCGCCTTCCGAGGGCGGATCGGAGCCGGGGGCGGGGAGTTTTGCCGTGGGTGAGAACAATCTGGAAATGACGCCGAAACCGGGAACGCCTCCGCCGGGCCTGACGCCGCCGGACCGTCCCGCCGACGACCCGGCCGGGCCGACCCCTGAAGCCTCCGCCTTCGAGCCGGTGCCCCCCAAAAAAAGCCGGAAAAACAAAGCCAAGGTCCAGGCCAAGGGCTGGCGGCACCCCCAGGCCTGGGTGCCCAAGGAAATCAGTTTCCTGCTTTTCATCGCCCCCTTCATCTTCTGGCCGATCGTCATCGTGCTGGGGGTTCTGCACATCTACAGTTCGGACATGGCCGACGTGCCCTTCGAGGAACTGCGGGACTACAACTTCCCCACCATCTCCTACATCTATGCCGGCGACGGCACCACCCTGGCCGAGCTGTATCGCGAGCACCGCCTGGTGCTGCCCCTGGAGAAGGTCCCTCCCCTGGTCATCAAGGCCTTCCTGGCCTCCGAGGACGCCAACTTCTACCAGCACCAGGGGGTGGATTTCCTGGGACTGGTGCGGGCCTTTCACGCCAACATGCAGGCCGGGCACACCGTGCAGGGGGCTTCCACCATCACCCAGCAGATGATCCGGACCTTTTTTCTTTCCAACGAGAAGACCTACGACCGCAAGCTTCGGGAAATCGTCCTGGCCTGGCGGGCCGAGCGCACCTTCACCAAGGACGAGATTCTCTATCTCTATCTCAACCGCATCTATCTCGGCCGGGGGGCCTACGGGGTGGAATCGGCGGCCCGCCTGTATTTCGGCAAGGGCATCGGTGAGGTCAACCTGGCCGAGGCCTCCATGCTGGCCGGCCTGGTCAAGGCCCCCAGCGTCATCGCCGCCCACCTGGGCACCGAGCGGAGCCGCGACCGCCAGCGGTACGTCCTGGACCGCATGAAGACGGTGGGCTTCATCACCCCGGAGGAGGAGCAGGAAGCCCTGAAGACCCCCCTGTATTTCATCCCCTTCCGGCCCAACCTCTACCGCGAAACCTCGCCCCAGTTCACCGAGGTGGTGCGGCGGCAGGCCCTGGAGCTTCTGGGCGAGGACGAACTCCTGACCAACGGCTACCGGATTCACACCACCCTGGACCTCAAGGCCCAGGCCATGGCCCGCGACGCCGTCCGCAACGGCCTCGACGCCCTGGCCAGGCGGCAGCGCATGTCGCCCCGGGTCTCCCGGCTCAACCAGGTCCAGGCCCGGGAATACGTCCGCGACCAACGGGACAAGATGAAAGACCGGCCGCTTCTGCCCGGCCAGGAAATGGCCGGCCTGGTCACCTCCATCGTGAACGAGGGGACCGAGGGCGCGGGCCTCATCCTGGCCCTGGGCGATCAGGAGGGCTTCCTGCCCCTGGAGGCCGCCCGCTGGATCCTGGCCGGCCGGAAGCTGGACCAGTTCTTCGCCGTGAACGACCTAGTGATGATCCGGGCCCAGGAGCGCGACCCCCGGACCGGCCGCTGGAACCTGGTCACCGCCCCGCCGCCGGATCTCCAGGGCGGCCTGGTGTTGATGGAAAACAAAACCGGCCGCATCCTGGCCATCATCGGCGGGCGCGACTTCGGCCAGAGCCAGTTCAACCGGGCCATCCAGGCCCGCCGCCAGCCGGGCAGCTCGTTCAAGCCCATCGTCTACACGGCGGCCATCGACAATGGCTTCACCGAGGCCTCCGTCATTTACGATTCCCCCGTCAGCTATCCCCAGGGCCCCGGCATGCCGCCCTGGACCCCCAAAAACTACAGCGGCCGTTTTTCCGGGCCCATCACCCTGTACGACGCCCTGCGTTCTTCCATCAACATCGTGGCCGTCAAGGTCTGCGACGCCATCAGCCCTCAGGTGGTGGCCGAATACGCCCGCAAAATGGGCATCAAATCGCCGCTGGTGGAACGCCTGCCGCTGGCCCTGGGCGCTTCGGAAGTCACCCTTCTGGAACTGACCCAGGCCTATTCCACCTTCCCCAACCAGGGTTCGTGGTGCTGGCCCATCTTCATCGACCGGGTGGAGGACCGCAACGGGGCCGTGGTGCGCAAGTTCGATCCCTATCTGACCCGGGCCGTCTCGCCCCAGACCGCCTATATCATGGTGGACATGCTGGTGGGCGTGGCCAGCCGGGGCACCGCCGCCCGGGTGGGCGCGGCTTTCCGCGGCATTCCCATCGGGGGCAAGACCGGCACCACCAACAGCCAGGCCGACGCCCTGTTCGTCGGCTTCACCCCGGATTATACCTGCGGGATCTGGGTGGGACGCGACCTGCGGATCAACCTGGGCCACGGCGAGCAGGGCGGACGCAGCGCCGCGCCCATCTTCATCGAATTCATGAAGGGTTTCCTGGAGGGCAAACCCGTCGGGCGCTTTGAAGTGCCCGAGGGTGTGGTCCGCCGCAACCTCAGCGACGACCAGATGGAAGACGACGACGTCATGGCCATGAGCGGCCGCTCCTTCGTCTTCAAAGTCGGCGAGGTCGGACGGGGCCGCACCGACCAGGGCTCCTCGTCTCTCGCCGCCGGCGACTACGGCGGGGAATATGATCCCCGCAGCCCCGCCACTCCCCGGGGCCGGGGGCCGAATTTCTCCACCATGCCGCAGCAGGAACTGGACCGCCGCCTTCTGGAGTATCTCAAGGATTACGAACGCCGCCGCGACGCGTCGCCCCGGCAGCGATGAGGGGGGCGCCGGAACCGGCCGTTTTGATCGCCACCAAAAACCGGCACAAGGCCGCCGAACTGGGCGCGCTGTTCGCCGGGGTGGCCGCGGGCGGGGTTTTGATCGCCGCCCCTCCGGGCCCCGACTGGGGCCATGCGCCGCTGAAAAGTGGTCTGGCTGAAATTGATCGTCCGAGAACCGGCTTAATCGCCGTCCCGCCGGTTTTGTCCCTGGCCGACTGGGAAGCGGGCCACCGGGTGCTGCCCGAGCCGCCGGAAGGGGCGGACAGCTTTGAGGCCAACGCTCTGGCCAAGGCCGAGTATTACGCCCGGGCTACAAACCTGCCGGCCCTGGCCGACGACTCGGGGCTGTCGGTGATCGCCCTGGACGGGGCGCCGGGGGTTCTGTCGGCCCGGTACGGCGGCCCAGGCCTGGATGACGGCGGGCGCTGCCGGCTGCTTCTGGAAGCCTTGGCCGGCGTTCACGACCGGCGGGCCTTCTTCACCTCCGTTTTGGCGCTGGCCCGGCCGGACGGCGCGGCTCTCCTCTGGCGCGGCGAACTGCACGGCCTCATCACCCGTGAACCGCGCGGGAGTCACGGGTTCGGCTACGATCCGATTTTTTTTCATCCGGAAAGCGGGTGCGCTCTGGCCCAACTGACGGCCGAGGCCAAAAACCGCGTCTCCCACCGGGCCCGGGCGGCCCGGGCCTTTCAGGCCGACGCGTTCCGCATCGAAAAATTTTTGCGGTTCTGAGCCCGGCTCCCGGAAGGGTCAAGCGCCGCCGGGACCTCGTCGTGAAGGGGCCGCCTCATCGTCCCGCCTGGCGATATAATTTTCCGCCAGGCGACGGATCGAGCGATTAGGCCGGGACGGAGGCTCCATGGCCTCCATCCTTAAATTCATCTGTTCTCATTTTTAACCGGCCTGGTTTTTGAAGGAGGAGCTATGACTCTCAGAATTGGCGTCCTAACCGGAGGCGGCGATTGCGCCGGCCTGAACAGCGCGGTCAAGTGGGTGACCAAGACCGCCACCGACCCCCAACTGGCCGCTCATCGGGGCGAAACTCTGGAGGTCATCGGCATCCGGGAGGGCTGGAAGGGCCTGGTCTCCGTCGACCCGGCCGATCCCGATTCCGTGGCCCGCTGGACCATGCCCCTGGATGAACTGGTGACCCGCACCTGGGATCGCCAGGGCGGCACCGTTCTCGGCAGCTCCCGCACCAACCCTTTCAACCCCAAGCATGATCAAAGCGAAAAGTGTCTGGCCAACATCGCCGGCCTGGATCTCCACGCCCTGGTGGCCATCGGCGGCGAGGACACCCTCTCGGTGGCCTACAAGCTGCACAACCTCGGCCAGCGGGTGGTGGGCATTCCCAAAACCATCGACCGCGACCTCAACGCCACCGACTACACCCTGGGCTACGACACCGCCCTGAACGTGATCACCGAGGAAGTGGACCGCTTGCGCACCACCGCCGGCAGTCACAGCCGCCTGTTCGTGGTGGAGGTCATGGGTCGCCACGCCGGCTGGCTGGCTTTGGAAGGCGGCGAAGCGGCCGGCGCCCATGTTATACTGATTCCCGAATATGAATTCGAAGTCTCCAAAGTGGCCGACCTCCTGGAGCGCCGCCGCCACGCCGGGGTGCGCTACGACATCGTGGTCGTTTCCGAAGGGGCCAAGGTCAAAGGGCAGGGCGAGCACTATCTTTCCGACAAGGAAGACGGCTTCGGCCATAAGGTTCTGGGGGGCATCGGCGAGTTCCTGGCCAAGCAGTTGGAGGCGATCACCGGCTTTGAGACCCGCCACGTGGTGCTTTCCCACATCCAGCGCGGCGGGCAGCCTTCGGCCCGGGACCGCCTGATGGGCCGTTATTACGGCATCGCCGCCGTCGACCTCATCCTGGAAGAGGATTTCGGCCGTATGGTCGCGTTCCGCAACGGCCAGATCACCTCGGTGTCCCTCAAGCAGGCCATCGAAAAGCTGTATGTGGTGGACGTGGACAAGTTGTATGATCCTTCGCGCTACAACGGCCGGCGCTCTTCGATGCTGCCGTGGTCGCCGAAGGCGGACTAAAATCTCTATCCCGTCGGCCGGCGGACGGGAGAAAGAGGGTGCGATGCGTATTCTGCGGCTGACTGTTCTGGCCCTGATCCTGAACCTGGCCCTGGCTCCGCCGGCCCCGGCCCAGGATCCGGTCGCGGAGAGCTTGACGGACGCCGGCCTGAACCTTGTGTTTTTCGTGGACAACAAGTGGGCCATGTACGGGGCGCCCCAGACGGGACGGATCGACAAGTCGGCCTTTGAGGCCCTCGTAACCCGGGTCAAGAACCTGAAGTTCCCCAGCACCGTCACCCAGATCGTGGTCATGGTCCACGACAGTGAAGCCGAGGGCACCATCGGCCTGGTGGAAAAAAGGGGGCTTCAGGTCTCCAGCCAGTTCGTGGACGCGGGCGGGGTCGGTCCTTACGACATCTGGCACGCTGTCGGTTACAGCGTCAACCCCGACAAGGTGCTGACCGATTTCCAGGAAAACGTGCTGGCCGCCGAAGGCACCTATCACGATTTGCCCCTGACCTTCAGCGGCCAGGTTCGGCGGGTGGGGAAGGATGCCGGCGGCCAGGTCTTTGTGGAGTTCGCGCTGCGAAGCCCGGTCGGCGGGCTGGTCTGTTATCCCTGGGCCGAGGCGCCCCAGCGGGTGGATCTCCGCAGTCTTCGCAGCGGCGACCGCCTGAAGGTCAGCGGCCAATTCACCGAGGTCGCCGACAACTACATCAAGCTGCGGGGCTGCCTCTTCAGCCGCTGACCAGGGCATAGCCCTGGACCCACCGGATGCTGACGCATCCTCCCCGCACCCGCTGCGCTGGGCGACCGAGGCCGCAACGTTTGGGCGGCCGAGACCATCTACCCGTTATCAAGGTAAGAAAAAGCCGGCTATGCCGGTTTTATACCTATTCTCCATCAAAATTGCTTTTAATTCGTCGGCCAAGTCAGTCAAGTAGAGCGGGTCGGTGATACCGGCGATACTTCAGAGGGCGGCCGCGTACTTTTCGCATCCACACGGCAAAAGCCGGCTTTGCCGGCTTTTGCCGTTCGTGTTAACGGGCCGATGGTCCCGGCCACCCAAACGTTGCGGCCTCGGCCATCCAGCGAAGCGGGTGCGGGGAGGATGCGTCAGCATCCGGTGGGTCCAGGGCTCAGCCCTGGCCAGGGC
>JAVBLB010000120.1:0-7732 GCA_031553735.1 Candidatus Adiutrix sp. | reverse complement strand
CTTTTTACTGTCCGCTATTTAGTTTTCAAAGATCTCTTCTCGCTCATCCCGCCTCCACGTTTTCCCGCGGCGACAAGAGGCAATACTAACTCATCCGTCTCTCTCTGTCAAGGCCTTTTTTTAATCAGCCTCACTTTTTTCCCAGCCAAGAGACCCGCCCGATCTCAACTTCAGGTTCAACACCTTTCGGACGGACGTGTAGAATATCAATCCATCAGCCGCATGTCAAGCGTAAATTTTACATAGCCACTAAAGCATTTATGTTCTTGCGTTTACCGGAGGCAGTCTCCACGCCGATGGCCGCCCCGAAAACCAAGGCCCCCGAAGACACCGCCAGAGGCGTCTTCGGGGGCCGGATCAATCGGCTGCAACCGGCGTCGAAAGGGGCCGACCGTTATTCTTTAGCCCGACCGGGCCCGATTTCATAGGCCACGATGACCGAGCGCCCTTCCTTGAGCAGGCCGCTCTTCTGTTCGGTGACCACGGCCACCACCAGGTCCAGGGTGCCGTTGTTGTTGAAGACGGCCAGGGCGTAATCCACGCCGGGACCGGGGAGGGTCCGGGTGCGGAAGAACGGCGTCAGGGACATATTGGCGTATCTGAAGGCCTGGATGGTACCGCTGCTGAAGCCGCGCTGCTTGCTCATGAAGGGCACGCCGCCGCGGTCATTTTTGGCCACGATGAGTTCGTTCTGGCCGTCGCGGTCGATGTCGGCGATCAGGATCCGGGCCGGCAGGTATTCCCGGCGGCTGTGGTCCGCGCTGGCGTTGGGCAGGTCGAGATAGTTCATGGTGCCGCCGTATTCCTCCTTGCTCTCCCAGGAACGGTTGGGGCCTTCAAACATGAAGATGTGCTCGCTGGGGAACTTGATGGCCACCGTCATCTGGGTGCCCCCCGAGCCCAGACGGCCGAGAGTGAAGTTATAGAGGTTGACGAAGGACGGCAGACCCACCTGCCCCTGGCTGGAGACGCCGGAGCCGGTGAAGCGCAAACGCATGACGTTGCCGCTGTAATACTCGTTGCCGCCGCCGACGCCCGGTTTCTGGCCGGCCAGGAACCGGCCGTCGGGAGCGCCGACCACCCGCAGGTACCAGGGGATGTTCTTGGCCAGGGGGGTCAGATCGCTGCCGGAAAAGCTCAGGACCTGACTGGCGGCGGTTTTGAGCTCGTTCTGGACGGAGATGATGATCTCCATCCGGCCGTTGCCGGTGAGATCCATGGCGTCCAGCGAAATGATGGTGTCCGTGGGCGCGACGCTGTATTTGGCCAACTGCTGGAGCGTGTTGCCGGCGAAGCGGGTCACGTAGACGTTGCGGGTCGAGGCGTAGACCACTTCGTTCTGCCCGTCGCCGTCGATGTCGGCCGTCGCCAGCCCGACCAGGCTTTCCTGGATGTAAGTGCTGCGCCAGAAACCGCTTTCAGACACTTGGGTTCCCCCCTCCTCCACTACGAAGTTGGGGTTCAGGGGGGAATCGGGGGGCGGGTTGTCGCGGCCCATCAGGGTATACGTTGGGTGACGCTTCGACTGGTCGTCCGCCGAGGCCGGAGCCGCGACCGTCAGGGTCAGCAGGGTCAAAAGCAGAATCAGGGGCAAAAATTTCATTATCCACACCTTTCGGCCGCTGGCCTAGCCGGCGGCGCTGATGATCGTTTACGGCCGGCGACCGCCTCCGGGAAGGGTTTCCATCCCGAAGGGGTCGGGCGCCGTCGAACCGCTTCACTGGGCCCCGGAGGGGCATGCGCCGCCGCGGGCTGCATCATGGTCGGGTCACGGCGGCCGGTACGAGGGGTCGATCGTCTCCATCCTTCAAGAGCTGACACAGGCTTCGTCCCGGTCGACGACCCGGACTGCCAGCCATTTTACAACCTCAAGGGCGTATTTTCAATGCTTGATATCAGATTGTCCAAACGCCCGACCACCTCGGGAGGGTTGGACTGGGAATAAGCCAGGCCGATGTAATAGCCGCCGGGCTTGCCCCGGCAGGCCCGGACCAGGGCCTTGACGCCGGCGATGGGTTCGCCCTTGGGCAGATAAAAAGTCGCTTCCAACTGGGCTTCGGGAAGCAGCGGCAGAGGGCCGGCCATCAGGAAGCCGCCTTCGGAAATGTCCACCACCAGGGCTTTCTGCGGCCCCGAGGGCTCGGCGGGAACGGCGGGCTCGCCGGGCTCATCGGGAGCGACGGATTCAGCGGTCTCGGCCGAGGCGCCGGCCGGGGGCGGCGGGCTGTCCGCAATCTGAAAAACGACCGGAATATTCACCGGATACCGTTTTTCGGTGCGCAGGTTGGAGACGTCCACTTCCTGGGGATACCCCAGGAACAACAGCGGCACCAGGCGATAGGTATAGCCCAGCACCTCGGTGTTGAAGCTGTAAACGGCCCCTTTGCTGATAAAGTTGGCCGCCCAGTGGGTCCCCTCGTCCAGCTTCACCGGCGCCCCGGCCACCCGGGGCATCTCCACCAGCAGATAGCGCCCGGGGCGGGCGCCGATGAGCACCGTGGTCCACTTGGACTTGGTGGTCTCCAGAGCCAGAAGGCGGATGCTGGTGCCGCTGACCAGCACTTCCGGAAGCAGCGGTTTTCGTTTGGACACGGCTTTTCCTCTTCCACTCCACCGCTCGGGTCCGGCGTTAAATATTGATCTTCAGCCCCAGTTCCGTGGCCCGCAACAGGTCGATGGCCGCCGTGAAATCGGGGTTGATTTTCAAGGCGTGCCGCAAACATTTCTGGGCCAGCAGCGGGCTGCCCATGTCCAGATGGACCCGGGCGGTGTTGAAGTAGATGTATTCATCGTTCTGGTTGACTTTCAAGGCCTTTTCATAGGCCTTCAAAGCCTCGTCCAGCCGGCCCTGGCGTCGGTAGATGATGCCCAGGCTGTTGTAGACGTTGGTGGTGTCCGGGCGCAGGGCCAGCACGGTGTTGAATATTTCCTCGGCCTCGTTGTTCTGGTTGCGCTCCATGTGAATTTCGGCGGCCAGCTCCAGGCTGCTCCGGGCCTCGTCGTCCCGGCCCAGCTTCTGGTAGATCAGGCCCATCTGCCGATAGGCCTTGGCGTGGTGGCCGTTGATGGTGGTGGCCCGCCGGAAGCAGATCAGGGCCTCTTCCAGTTCGCCTTTCAAACTCTTGATATAGCCCCTGTTGTAATACACTTCGGCGTTGTCGTGTATGTCCAGAATGGACTGGCAGGTCTCCAGGGCCTGATCGAGCTTGCCCTCGGACATCTGGGTGACGCTGAGGTCATACAGTTCCTCGGCTTTTTCATCCTCCGGTTCCAAAGGCGGATCGAGGGCCTCGCTGATGCGGGCCTTGAAGGTTTCCGCGTCGCAGGGCATCATGATGATGGCGTTGACCCCCACCCGGCCGGCCTGGGCCACCTGGCGGCTGGTGAGGTTTTCGCCATAGAGAACGAAGATGGTTTCCTCCTCCGGCGTATCCTGTTCCCGCACCAGGCGCAGAAGGCTCAGCCCGTTGATGAGCGGGGTGGCCTGCTGGGCGACGATCAGCTCGGGACCGAAATTGTTGACCATGGCCAGCGCCTCGGAGCCGTTTTCCGCCTGCAGGTGGTTGAAGAAACCCATCTCCTGCAGAATGGAGGCGTGATGGTCCAGCGTCCTGGTGGCGGGGTCGACCAGCAAAATGGTAATCTGCCCTTTTTCCGTCACGCGTCGCATATCCTCCCGTGATTCTCCGGCCGATAATACATTTCGGGTGAAGGCGGTTTAACCTCCGTCCCGGCCGACGCGGTCCGTCCATGGCGCGGTTGCGGCGGCGCATGGCCCTTCCGGGGCCTGGAGCGCTTTTCAATTTAGCGGAACTCGTCAACAAGCCGCGACAAGCACCCGCCGGAGCCAGACATCCCTTCGGGTCCTGCTTTGGCCGAGCCCGGACGGCCCTCAGGCCAATATCCCATCTATTATACAACTTCGGCTTCGTTTTGCCTACCACCGAATGCGGCCCGATCCGGCCGGGCCGCGAACTCCCGAAGGCCTTGCCGGTCAACAGGGTTATTCCAGCTTGCCGGACGCGGGCCGCCTGGTATGGAGAAGTTGGATTGAAACGGCCGTACCCTCGCCCGGCCGCCGCGATCCGGCCAGGACGCAATTGCGCCGCCGTGGCTCAATCCCGCCGCCAGACGAAAACCGCCCGCCGAGTTGCCGGCGGGCGGTGAAAACCGGGTCATCCAAAAGCGTCGCCAGGCCAGGCCGTCATCAAAGCCCGTCGGGGTTTCGATGGCGGCTTGGCCTCAGGTTTCGGCCACGATCTCGCCCAGCCCGGTCAGGTCACCGCCGCCCAGCGGCTCGAATTCCCGCCGGAAGGCTCCGGAGCGCAGTATCTCCAGCGTGGCCTGGACCCCCGGCAGCCGCAAGTCCTCCTTCTTTATCACCAGGTCATAGCGTTCCTCCTGCAGGGCGATGAACTCCAAACCCCGCACCCGCTCGCCCGCCTGCCGATGGCCGACGGCCACGTCGGCCTCGCCCTGGGCCACCGCCGCGACCACCGTGTGGAGCGACCGCGCCTCCAGGTCATAGCCCCTGATCGACCGGCCGAAGGCGCCGATCCGCCGCAGGTGTTCGTCGAGGAGCACCCGCGAGCCGGCCCCCTTCTCCCGGTTGATCATGGTCAGGCCGGGCCGGAGCAGGTCGTCCCAGGACCGGATGTCCTTCGGGTTGCCCTCGGCCACATACAGTCCCTGAACCCGGCCGACCAGACGGATGATCAGGGCCCGGATACCCGGCAGGAGCCGGCGGACGTAGGGCTGGTTGTATTCGCCGGTGTCGCCGTCCCACAAGTGGACGGCCGCCGCCTGGATTTCGCCCCGGTACAGGGCGACCAGCCCGTCGTAACTGCCGATATGGGCCCTCAGGACCGACCGGCCCCAGGGGTGCCGGGCCAGGCAATTGGCCAGAACGTCCAGAATGACGTCCTGGCCGCCGATGATGAAGCCGCCCTCGCCCGTCTCCGGCCGGGGCATGGCCCGGTCGCCCGGCCGTTCGTCGCCCACCACCGGGCCGAGCCGCCGGGAGCCGGCGATGTATTCCTCCACGTCGGCCATGGTGAAGCGGACCTTGCGCCCCACCTTGTAGGAATTGATCTCCCCCCGCTTGATCATCTCGTAGACCGTGTTCTTGGCGATCTTCAGGATGTCGGCCACGTCCTGGGCCGTCAGGGCCGTTTTATTCTCCGCGGCGCTCATGCCCGGTCCCCTTTCGCTCCGGCCCCGGCGGCCGTGATCGGTGGGCGGAAGTGATTTCCAATCCCACCGTTATAAACTCTTGACATATAACCACCCCTGGGCTAAACTTAACGAAAAGAAACGAACAGTGACAAGATAGCACATTCAAGCGGATTTTTCACCCTTAATCATACGTCAAATGACGTAACGTAACGTAAGAAATATAAATCCGTGAAGGCCAAATTTCAGGAGAAGCTCATGAAAAAATCGTTGCTCATCCTCGCCGCCGTTCTGCTGTTCTGTTCGGGGCCGGCCCGGGCCGACGAATTCCAGGTGGCCGTGGCCGCCAATTTCACCGAACCGGCCAAAGCCATCGCCGCCGAATTCGAAAAGGAAACCGGCCATAAGCCGGTCCTGTCCTTCGGCGCCACGGGCGGCTTTTATTCCCAGATAAAAAACGGGGCCCCCTTCGCCCTGCTGTTGGCCGCCGATACCAAAACCCCGGCCAAGTTGGAGGAGGAAGGCGAAGCCAAACCCGGCAGCCGTTTCACCTATGCCCAGGGCGCCCTGACGCTGTGGTCGGCCAAAGCGGATCTGGTGGATGACCAGGGACAGGTGCTGAAAAGCGACCGCTTCAAGTATCTGGCCGTGGCCGACCCCAAACTGGCCCCCTACGGCGAGGCGGCCTATGAGCTCCTGAAAGCCTGGAACCTGCTCGGTTCCCTGGAGAAGGAAAAACGCCTGGTCACCGGCAACAACATCGGCCAGACCTTCCAGTTGACCGAAAGCGGCAATGCTGATCTGGGCCTCATCGCCTGGTCCCAGGTCTGCCGCGACGGCCAACTGTCCCGGGGTTCGGCCTGGCTGGTGCCGGCCGACCTCTACTCCCCCATTCTCCAGGACGCGGTTATTTTAAAAGGCGCCGCCGACCAGGCCGCCGCCCAGGCCTTCGCCGACTATCTCAAAACCAACCCCAAGGCCAGGGAAATCATTTTGGGCTTCGGCTATACCCTGCCCTGACCGGGCTCCGGGTTTGAAATAAAATAGCCGTCCACCGTCGTCGCGTGTCTCCTTCAGGTAAAAGTAAACGCGCGGACCAGGGCCGGGGAGGTCGGAGCGGCCTCCCCGGCTTATGCTTGATTTGACCGGACATTGACCGGGATTTACGGCAACGGTACAATCTTCGGAACTCACCCGGAAAATTTGGAGGCCAGCGCGCCTCTGCCCGTCAAAAAAACCGACCCGACCCGACGAAACGAGATCGCATTCGATGCTGACCCCCGAAGACCTCAGCGCCATTGGCCTGTCAGTCAAACTGGCCCTGGTCACCACCGGGTTCACCCTGGCCCTCGGCGCTCCGCTGGCCTGGTGGCTCAGCCGGGGCGAGGGCTGGGGACGGCGCCTGTGCGGAGCGGTGGTGACCATGCCCCTGGTGCTGCCTCCCACCGTGCTGGGGTTCTACCTGCTGGTCTTTTTCGGTCCTCATGGCCCGGCCGGGCAGATTTTCGCCGCCGTGGGCCTGCGCCCCCTGCCCTTCACCTTCAGCGGGCTGGTGGTGGCCTCGGTCATCTTCACCCTGCCCTTCGTGGTCCAGCCCCTGCAGAACGCCTTCGAGGCCCTGGGCGAACGCCCCCTGGAAGCCGCGGCCACCCTGGGAGCCGGCCCCCTGGATGCCTTTTTCACCGTCATCATCCCCCAGACCCGGCCGGCCTTCCTGACCGCCGGGATAATGGGTTTCGCCCACACCATCGGCGAATTCGGCGTGGTGCTGATGATCGGCGGCAACATTCCGGACGTGACCCGGGTGTTGTCGCTGCAGATTTATGTTTATGTGGAGGGGCTGGAATACGGGCGGGCCCACGTTCTGGCCGGCGGCATGGTGCTCTTTTCCATCGTCACCATGCTGATTCTGCAGATGCTGAAGCCCAAGCGGGAGAAGTTCAGGAGGGACCGGACATGACCATCGAAGCCGACCTCAAGCTCAGCTATCCGGAGCCCGGCGGCGGCCGCCTGGCCTTTCACTTTCATCTGGAATTGCCCGGCGCGGGCATCACCGTGGTGACCGGCCCTTCGGGGGCCGGCAAAACCACCCTGCTGCGCTGCCTGGCCGGCCTGGAACGGGCCGCCGGCCGTCTGTGGATCAACGGCCGCCCCTGGCAGGAAAAGGATTTTTTTCTGCCCACCCACCGGCGCCCTTTGGGCTATGTTTTTCAGGAGGCCAGCCTCTTGCCCCCCCGGCCGGGGCGGCAGACCGTGGATTCGGGGGCCCGGCGCGCCCGGCGCCGGCGCGGCCGCGTCACCCTGGATCTCAACCACTTCATCGGCATTTTGGGCATCGGCCACCTTCTGGACCGCAAGCCGGCGACCCTGTCCGGCGGCGAGCGCCAGCGCACGGCCCTGGCCCGGGCCCTGGCCGCGAGCCCGGAAATACTGCTCCTCGCCGAACCCCGGGCCGCCCGGGAGCAGGACCGCAAGGAAGAAATCCTGCCCTATCTGGAAAGTTTGCGCGAGGTGACCCTGCCGGTGGTCTACGTCAGTCACGCCCAGGATGAAATCGAGC
>JAVBLB010000155.1:0-3476 GCA_031553735.1 Candidatus Adiutrix sp. | reverse complement strand
CGGTAATACTTTGGAGGGCGGCCCTGACCTCCGAAACAGCGCGTCGGCGACGCGGTCGGGCCCCACGCGGCCGCCCTCCAAAGTATTACCGGCCCGCCCCGCTTGACTGACTTGGCCGACGAAATAAAAGCAATCCTGATGGAGAAAATCTTATTCCCCTGTCCGTCGTACGGACGCTATAACGCTCTCGCCCCGGGCTTGGCCCTCCGAGGCCTTGTCTTGGCCGGGGGTTTCGTGGTACGATAGTCGATCGACGTTCGATCCCGGGCCGCACGGCGCGAAAGCGTCAGACCGCTCCGGGCTTCACGATTTGAAGAAAGGGACATCATGCCTGTTGCCACGATAGAGTCCGCCCTGGAAGATATCCGGGCCGGCCGGCTGGTCATTCTGGTGGACGACGAACACCGGGAAAACGAGGGCGACCTGATGCTGGCCGCGGAAAAGGTAACCCCGGCCGCCATCAACTTCATGGTCACCCACGCCCGGGGCCTGGTCTGCCTGACCCTGACCCCGGAAAAAGTGGACGAACTGGGCCTGCCCCAGATGTCGGTCGACAACCAGTCGCCCTTCCAGACCGCCTTCACCGTTTCCATCGAAGCCCGGGAAGGGGTGACCACCGGCATTTCGGCGGCCGACCGGGCCATCACCATCCTGGCGGCCATCAAAGACGGGGCCGGCCCCCGCGACATCGTAGTGCCCGGCCACATCTTCCCCCTGCGGGCCAAGCCCGGGGGCGTGCTGCAGCGCACCGGCCAGACCGAGGGCTCGGTGGACCTGGCCCGGCTGGCCGGCCTGAAACCTTTCGGGGTCATCTGCGAAATCATGAACGAGGACGGCACCATGTCCCGGATGCCGGACCTGGAGATCTTCGCCGCCCGACACGATTTGAAAATCGTCACCGTGGCCGACCTCATCGCCTATCGCTTCAAGCACGAGCAGTTGGTGAAGCCCGTGGCCAAAACCATGCTGCCCACCCAGTTCGGCGAATTCAGCCTGACGGTCTACGCCAACCAGGTGGACGGCACGGAATACGTGGCCCTGACCTGCGGCGACCTGACCGCAAGCGGCGGCCCGGTGTTGGTGCGGGTCCACTCCCAGTGCCTGACCGGCGACACCCTGGGCTCATTCCGGTGCGACTGCGGCGAGCAACTGCACGAGGCCATGCGCATGATCCAGGAAGCCGGCCGGGGCGTCCTTCTGTATGTGCCCCAGGAGGGGCGGGGCATCGGCCTGACCAACAAGATCAAGGCCTATGCCCTGCAGGACCAGGGTTATGACACGGTGGAGGCCAACCTGGCCCTGGGCTTCGCCGACGACCTGCGCGATTATGGCCTGGGGGCCCAGGTGCTGCGCCACCTGGGGGTCACCGACATGCGCCTCATCACCAACAATCCCACCAAGATCGTCGGGCTGGAAGGCTACGGCCTGAACGTGGTGGAACGGGTGCCCATCGTCGTTCCGACCCGGCCGGAAAACGCGCGGTACATGCGGACCAAATGCGTCAAAATGGGCCACAACCTCGGCCCCGACGAGGGCCGGACGGAAAAACAGTGAGAGGAATATGACCAAAATATATGAAGGGCAACTGGACGCCCGGGGCCTGAAGGCGGCCCTGGTGCTGAGCCGTTTCAACAGTTTCATCACCGAGCGCCTCCTGGAAGGCGCCCGGGACGCCATTTTGCGCCACGGAGGCGAAGCGGGCGATCTGACCGTCGTTCGGGTGCCGGGGGCTTTCGAATTGCCGGTCACCGCCAAAAAGCTGGCCGAATCCGGAAAATACGACGCGGTCATCGCCCTGGGCGCGGTCATCCGGGGCTCGACCCCGCACTTTGACTACGTGGCCGCCGAAGTCTCCAAAGGGCTGGCCCAGGTGGGTCTTGCCAGCGGCGTGCCGGTGGCCTTCGGGGTCCTGACCTGCGACACCATCGAGCAGGCCGTGGAGCGGGCCGGCACCAAAGCCGGGAACAAAGGCTTCGACGCGGCCATGACGGCCATGGAGATGGTCAGCCTCTTCAAAGCCCTGGATTCCGCCCGGTGATGACGGCGACCGACGATACCCAGAGGATCGACCGCAAGCTCCCGGGCACCCGACGGGTGGCCCGGGAGCTGGCTCTGCGCCTTTTGTTCCAGCGCGATCTGGAGGGCGGGGGGCCGGAGGTCACCATCCTGACCTTCGAGGCCAGCTTCAGCCCGGAGACGGACGAGGAAAACAGCCTGGAAGTGACGGCCGACGACTTCAAACGGGCCTGGCCCCTGGCCCGGGAACTGTTCGTCGGTGTCTCCAGGCATCTGGCCGAGCTGGACCGGGACATCGCCCGGGCCGCGGCCAACTGGAGCCTGGGCCGAATGTCCCCGGTGGACCGGGGCCTCATCCGGCTGGCCTATTATGAGATGCGGCACCGCGACGACATCCCCCCCAGGGTCAGCTTGAACGAGGCCCTGGAAATCGCCAAAAGCTACGGCGACGACGATTCGGTGGCCTTTATCAACGGAGTGCTGGACCGCCTGATGCGCCGGCTCGAAACCGAGAGCCCGTCCGGGGCGCCGGACGACGGCCCGGCGCCTTCGCGGTAAACGGCCCTGAGCGCGGCCTGAAAGCTTACCTGACCGGAAAGTGGTGACCCATGAGAACGCCCGTGACCCTGGGGGCCCTGGCCCTGAGCCTGGCCCTGATCTTCGGCGGCTGCGGATACAGCCTGTCGCCCACGCCTTACGGCCTCATGGAGGCCATGACCGTGAGCGTGCCGGTGGCCACCAACCAGAGCCGCTTCGCCGACCTTGGGCCCCTGTTGACGGCGGACCTCATCACCCGGCTGGACGCCTCGTCCAATATTTCCGTCCGGGAGGGGGCTCCGGCCCGGCTGGTGCTGGCCATCAAGACCGTCTCCATCGCCGGCGGCGCCTGGCGGCCCGACACCCGCAATGACGATCTGCCCACCAACTCGGCCAGCCGGGTGGTCAACATGACCGTGGAGGCCACGCTCGAACGCCCCAGCCCGGCCGGGGGCCAGCCCCTGGTCCGGCGCCACATTTTTAACGGCCAGCGCACCTTTCTGGTGAACGAGGACCAGGCCCAGGTGGAATTGCGCCAGAACGAGGCCTTCGAATGGCTCATCGCCGACCTGGGACAGAAGATCGCCCAGACCATGTTCAGCGAGTTTTAAGCCTGAAGTCTGGCCTGGCCGGCGAATCCCTCCGGCGGGACGCTGAATTAAGGGTTTAATTTCAGCAACATATCGGGTGTTAAAAAAAATGGAAAAAAGGAGTTGACTTCTACTTCAATCCGAGTATTATCACCTCTTGTCGCCGCGGAAATCGGGCGAGCGTCTCTCGGAGAAAAAAGTGAGGCTGATTAAAAAAAGGCCTTGACAGAGAGAGACGGATGAGTTAGTATTGCCTCTTGTCGCCGCGGGAAAACGTGGAGGCGGGATGAGCGAGAAGAGATCTTTGAAAACTAAATAGCGGACAGTAAAAAG
>JAVBLB010000151.1:0-18930 GCA_031553735.1 Candidatus Adiutrix sp. | reverse complement strand
CCCCCCCCCCGCCTCGCCCCCACAAACACCCCCCCCCACCCCAAACCCCCCCCGCCGGCCACGGGCCGGTCCCGGGCGTCGACGACTTTAGAGCGTCGGCCCTGGGTTGAATCCGGATTCCTGGCCGCCGCCCCATATCTTTGATATACTGTATCAAAATATTGGGAGGGCCAACCACATGCGCAAAGCATATTGCCGGGCGGCGTTGTTTTCCTTGGGATTGGCGGTTTTGGCGGTCTGGCCGGCCGAAGTCGGGGCGGAAAACGCGGCGGCTTCGGGCAAAGCGGTCGCCGAAGCGGCGGCCCTGACCGAAGAAGGCTGGGACATTCTGACTCGCCCCCGGTTCAGTGCCGCCGATCCGCTCTGGTATGAAGAGACCTGCGACCGGCCGGAAGCCGCCGGGATGCGTTTTCGCCGGGCCGCCGAGCTGGACCCGACCAACGCCGCCGCCTGGCGCGGCTGGGGGCGAAGTATTGAACAGTTCGGGCCCTGCCGGGGCGCGGCTTCGCCGACCTGGGCCCAGAAACATGGGCTCGATCCTCTTTGGGATGAGCCGCCCCGGGTGGGCGAGCCGAGGCCGGCCGTGCCGCTCAACGTTCTGGTGGAGGCGGAGGAAAAATTCCGGAAGGCCGCCGAACTCGCCCCCCTGGATTCCGGGATTTGGGCCGACCGGGGCTCCAACCTGCTTCGACGGGCCGCTCTGGAGAAGGACGCGTCCCGTCGCCGGGAAATGATCGCCGAGGCGTCGGAATATTTCAACCGGGTCATCGAGTTGAAGCCGAACGATCCGGAGATCTGGCAGGCCTGGGGCCGGAGGCTGTTCGAAGCGGCGGTGAGCGAGGATGACCCGGCCCGATGGTCGGCGCTCCTGGCCGAGGCTGAAAAATGTTGGGGCCGGTCGGTCGATTTGTTCCCGAGTTCCTCTCCAGACGCTGTCGATCCCGTTCCGCGCCGAAAAATCGAGGCCTGGCGGGTGTTGAGCGCGCTTCAGGCCTCGGCCGGCTTTCAGCCCGGTATTTCGCCGGAAAAACGCCTGGCCCTGCGGGAGGCGGCCCTGAAAAGCCAGGAGCGCATTCTGGACGTGATGCCGAAATCGACGGAAGCGCTGCGGGAGGCGGCGAGGCTCAACCTGGAACTGGCCGAACTCTATACCGCTGAAAACGATTGGCGGGCCCGGCTGGCTCGGGCTGTGGAGCTGTATGAGCTGGCGCGGCCTCTGAAGCGTGGTTTGTATTATGCCCACCGGGGGCGAACTGGTCGCGGCTGGCTGGATACCGCCCGCCGGGTTGACGACCCCGCAAAGCGCCGGGCCATCGCCCTCGCGGCCTGGCACATATCTGAAAGCCTGGAGAAGGAACGGGAATCTCAAAAAGACGGGCGGGATCCGGTTTTCGGTATATTGCGCACTCAATTGATGCTTGGTCAATCGATATACGAGCAATCGACGTGCGATCTGGGTCCGTTGCTGCCGGAGAGGTTCGACCCGGCGGGATCGAAGTATCCCACCGGCCGATTCATGATGATGATGGAGGTGGCCGCTCTTCTGCCCGACGGCCCCGAACGCGAGGCGATGATCGCCGAGGCCGAAGCCGGGTTTACAAAGCTCTATGACAGCGCCGACCGGTCATCCAAAGCTGGAATCCTGACCGACTGGGGCTTGGTTTTGCTGCTGCCGGCCAGTTCGGAACCCCGGATGGGCCAAGCGCCTCCCGGCCGATATCAAGCCCTGATCGCCCGCTCCGCCGAAAACTTGCGTCAGGCTGTGGAAGAATCCGTGGACCGGAGGATGACTCGGTTGCGGCAGGCCGAAGCGACCGCCCGCCTATCCCGAGCGGAACGGGTCTCGGATCGTAAACGCCGATTACTTTTAGCCGCCGCCGAAGGCTATGAACAGGTCCTGGGGTTTGGAGATCGCCGGGCGGATCGGGCCGCCCTGGCCGCGATCTATTATCAACTGGCTCAATTGGAAAGTGAACATTCGCCCGACCGCCGGTCGCTCACCGCCAGAGCCCTGGATCAGTATTTCAAAGCGGCGGAAACACCGGAGAGGGAAGGCCGCGTCAACTCCGACGATTCCGATCTCTATTTTACGCTGGCCCAGGTGCTGACCACTGAGGCGGCTAATCGTGGATCGCAAGACTGGCTAGAATTGGACAGGCCGGGCCGGCAACTTCTGGGCGAGGCCATGGGTTTCTATCGCCGCCACTTCTTCCTTTTGCCGCTTCGTAATGAGCGGGGCTCCAGCGGAGGCCGCTCATCAAGTTCCGGGCACCGGTCAACCGATGAAATCCTGAACGAGGTCGACATATTCGTGCGAAATCGTCCTAAGCCCGTGCGGCCTCACCTCACCGGGCAGGCGGCCCGGGAGGTCCGCCAAATATACCAGGCCGGCGATTTCAACCGGATGAAGGCCTGGGAGTTTAGCCAGTTGGCCGGTCTGTATCGCCATCTGGCCGCTTCGGACATGCTGAGCCCTGCCTACAGTCGCTTTTATCGGCAAAAAGCCGAAGATCTGCTGCGTCGGATTCTGAACTGGAAGGAACAGGTTCGATTATCGGATGGGGCATATTGGGATTGGTATTTACAGAGTCCCGATCAGCCGGGCTTGACCAGATCCGAACTGGGCCTCCTCTTGGCTGAACGGACCCTGGCGGAGCCCGGCCGGAAGGCGGCCGATCTGCGGGAAGCCGAGGACCTGTGGCGGGAGGCGGAGGAACTGCGGCCCGGCTCCAGCCTTTATGCCCGGGCCCGCTGGGCGGCCTGGCGGGGCGATGTCCCGGCCATGAAGGAACATCTGCGTCGGCTCCGGATGGAAAAGGAAAAGAGCGGGGCCTGGCTCTCTCCCGACTTTGAGGTCGCAGTCGACGACCCGGCCCTGGCCGATTACGTCAATGAGCCCTGGTTCCGCCGCGCCTGGTTCGGCTTCGACCGGGAGCCCGGCCCGGCTTCGGTCGGGAAAAAGTGAGATCTGACCACAAAGAGGAAGCGGGGGCGAAACGAGGTTAGACCCCCCCCCAACCCCGACGGGGCGCCCACCGGGGGTCCCCCCCCGCCCGTATATGCAAGAATGTTGTATGGCAGGAATAGTTAGGTAAGAAGGGTCTTGACGTGAAAAGAACCGGATCGGGCCGGCCTTTTGGTGGTGAAATGGTGACGATCGTGAAACGATCGTTGATTTTTGCGGCCGCTTTGGAGTATGATCTCCCTTTCGGCCGCCGTTCGGCGCCGCCGGTCCCGATGTTCCGGCGGCCCGTTTTCGCCGCAAGCCGGCGAAAAAAGGTTTCAAGGGGCCAGCCGACATCGGCTTGACCCCTTGAGTAAAGTGGTCGGGACGACTGGAGTTGAACCAGCGACCCCCTGAACCCCATTCAGGTGCGCTACCAGACTGCGCCACGTCCCGCAAAAAATGATAATAGGCGATTCCATGTTCCGTGTCAAGATTTTTTTCAGATTTTTTTCGTCGGCCTCACCTCGGTCAGAGGCGCGGGCATGACCGCCTTCACCGAAAGCGAAACCGCCCTCATGCGGGCGGCCCTCCAGGAAGCCGCCCAAGCCGGGGCCGAGGATGAAGTGCCCGCCGGGGCCGTGCTGGTGGACCCGGCCGGGGAAATCCTGGGCCGGGGCCGCAACCAGGTCATCACCCGCAGCGACCCCACCGCCCACGCCGAAATTCTGGCCCTGCGCGAGGCGGCCGGCCGGCTCGGCAACTACCGCCTGACCGGCTGCGTCCTCTTCAGCACCCTGGAACCCTGTCCCATGTGTCTGATGGCCGCCATCCACGCCCGTCTGGCGCGGATCGTCTTCGGCGCCCCGGAGCCCCGCTGGGGCGCGGCCGGCTCCCTCGTCGACCTGGCCGCCTTGGGCGGCCTCAACCACCGTCTGGAAATCCACGGCGGCCTCCTCTCCGAAGAAGCCCGCACCCTCATCACCACCTTCTTCCACCTCAAACGCCAGGGCTGAGTCCTGGACCCACCGGATGCAAATTACAATTCGATAGAATTGTAATAGTTTTGAGATTGCCCGACAGGGCAAAGATCGCATCCTCCCCGAACCCGCTTCGCTGGACGGCCGAGGCCGCAACGTCTGGGCGGCCGAGACCATCTGGGTCGTTTGCAGGGTGGAAGAAAAAAAGCCGGCAACGCCGGCTTTTTTCTTGAAGGGAGCAAGCGGCATAATATTCGTCTATGCCAATGCTTCACCGAGCGAACGCTAAAGCTCAGTTTGCGCTCTCCGGTGCAGGTTGATGCTGAACTTCCGTCCTTCCCTCCATCAGCAAACCAAAATTGGCGAAGCCGGCCCGCCAGGCCGCCTCGGCGGCCGGCTGGGTGGCGAAAATGAACAGGTTGTCGGGCTTCAGCTCGTCGAGATTTACGGCCTGGGGTGGCCGCAGCCGGTCGATGACGGCGGTGGTCAGATCCTCATGGGCGGTTTGGGCCGGCCGGTCGTGGAAGTTGAAGACGCCGCGGTTTTTGGTCATGAAGCCGTTCAAGGCCACCAGATAGTTCCGTTCCGGGTCGAGCGGCCGGCCGTCGAGTCCGCTGAGGCCGGCCAGGCGCGGTTGGCCGTCGGCGGCCGCCCAGGCATAGATGGCCAGGCCGTAAAACTGGGGCCGGTGCCAGCGGTCGGCCAGAAAGGCTGCAAACATTTCCTCCACTTCCCGGCCGGTCAGGCTGAACGTGACCAGTCGGTCGGCGAAAGGGATGACGTCATACAGGTCGCCGACCGTGACCGGCCCGGCGGCGAGGCCGGAACGCAGCCCCCCCTGGCCGTGCAGGGCCACATCGGCCCCGGCGGCGTCCCGCATGGCCCGGGTGACCAGGCGGCCCAGGGGCAGGCTGCGGCTCCGCAGATCCCGCTCACTGAGGAAGAAAGGGCCCGGCAGGGTGAAAAGCGTTTCGCGCAGGTGGTGGGCCTCTTCGAATTCCCGGATCCGGGCCTCCAGGACCGGGTCCGCCGGCGCCCCGATCACGTCGCCATAGGTTTTGAGTTCCAGGCGGTTCGAATCCGGCTCCAGGGTTATTTCCAAAAAGGTTTCCAGATAACAGCCGCCGTTGGCGTAGACGGCCGAGGCGATCATCTGGGGTTCGATGGCCTGGTGGCTGTGACCGTCGGCCACGAAATCGACGTTGGGCGCCCCGGCCAGGTCGGGGCCGGTGATCCGGCCTTCGGGCCGGTCGCTTTTTTCCCCCTCGCCGAGGTGGCTGAGCACGATGACCAGGTCGTTCGGCCGGTCATACTCTTTCAGCGCTTCGGTCAACAGACTCAGGATTTTCTCTTTGGTGGCCGCGGCGCCGGTCGGCCCGTCGCCCGGGATCCGCCCGAAGTCATAGCCGGGAATGCTTTCCTTCAGGCTCGAGCGGGCCGTGTAGGGGTTGGCGACCCCGGCCACGATCACCCGTCGTCCTTCAGGGTTTCCGGCGGTTTCATCGTGGATGACCACCGGGCGCCAGATCGTGCCCGGCAGTTCCCCGCCGTGGAAGCTCAGGTTGACGGCCGTCACGTCCACCGGGCCGGACTCCCCCCGCCGCAAGGCCGGCAAGAGGCTGTGGCTGTAATACAGGATATCGTTTTCGGCCTCGTTGTGATCGAAGGCGTGGTTGCCCGGGGTCAGCGCCCGGTAGCCCATCCGCCACATCATTTCGGCCACGAAGCGGCCCCGGTCGAGCTGGGCGTGGGCGGTGCCGCTGAACGCGTCGCCGGAATCCAAAAGAAAAGTCCGGTAGCCCCGGGACGCGGCCTGCTCGATATGACCCTTCAGCCGGGCATAGCCCAGCCGGCCCCGGTCGGGGTCGAAATCCACGGCTCCGTGCACGTCGGTGGTGATGAATATTTTCAGGCCCGGGGCCGGTTCCGCCGAGGGGTCGGTCCGGCACCCGGCCGGTAACAGGAGCGGCAGCAGACAAAATAAAACTTGGATCAGTTTTGACGTCATTTTTTCTCCCGTGGGGTCAATTTCAAATGCATCTGTTTGAAAGACGGGCGTGCCTCGATCTTTCAAACAGAAAACGCCGGGAGCCGCCCCGACTATTTGAGGCCGAAGCGCAAAGGGATGCTGATGCTGGCCGGCGCCGGAGGCGCGGGGAAGGGCGAGGCCCGGCCGACCGCGGCCACGGCCGCCTGATCAAGGGATGCGTGGCCGCTGGAGCCGGTGAGGCGGATGTTGGTGGCCTGGCCGCTCTGGGTGATGGTGAAGGAGACCGTGGCCGTGCCGGTGAGGCCGGCCCGTTTGGCCTGCGGGGGGTAGACCATCTTGCGCTGAATGAGGCGGACGATATAGTTGTAGTTGGAGTTCTTGTAACCGGCGAGCGATCCGCCCCCGCCTCCTCCTCCGCCGCCCCCGCCGCCTTTCCGGCCGGAGCCCTGGCCCCGGCCGCCGCTTCCTTCACCGACGGCCGGGCCGGAACCGCCGCCGCGCCCTTCGGCCGCCGCGGTCCCGGCATTCGACGGGGCCGGCCTGGACGGCGCTTCATTGGCCGGGGCCGCTTCCGCTTTCGGTTTTTTTTCTTTTTTTGGCGGCGGCGTTTTTTTCGGTTCCGGCTTGGGTTCCGGTTTGGGCTTGGGCTTTTCCAGGGCTATGGCCTCGGGATCCGGCGCGACCTCGACCGGTTCCGGCTCGGGCGGCGAAACGGCCATTTTTTCCAGTTCCGGCGGTGAGACGAACGCCGTCTCAAGCTCGGGCGGCGGGGTGATCGCCGCCTCCGATTCCGGGGTGGGCGTTTCCGGTCCAGACGTCGCCGCTTCGCCGCCCCCGGGGTCGCCGATGGTCTCGTTGCCGCCGTCTTCGTCGGGGGCTCCCAGCCCCTCGAACAGCCCCACCATCATCACTCCAGTCCCGGGGCCGGGAATGCCGCCGAAACCGGGGGCGTAGGAGCCGAAATACAAGAAGAAAAAAACGGCCAGCACATGCAGGCCCACCGAGGCCGCCAGGCCCACGGCCGGATCCTGAACCCGGTTCAGCCGGCTGGTTTCGGGCACCAGGTCGTCATCTTCATAGACCAGGTCGTTTTCCAGTTCAATGGGCGCCGGTGCGGCCGGGGCGGGCGCGCCATGATCGAGCCAGGCCAGCCCGCAGGTGGGGTGGTCCTCCAAATGGCCGGTCAGGTGTTTCACACCGTCGGTGTCGATCGCCTGGTCCATCGGTTCACCTGTCATTGTCCCGAAAAGGGCAATGCGCCGCCCAAAGGCGGTGTGGCTGATTTTTATCGTCCGGCAAGAGGTTTGATCGCCTTTACCATTCAGTCAGCAGGCGGCCAGACGGGCCTGGGCAAGCATTTCCGGGTCCAGTCCGTAAAGGTCGCAGATCATGGCCGAGGTGATGATCTCCCCGGCCGGGCCGTCGGCCGACAGCCGTCCCTCTTTCAACAGCACCGCCCGGCCGCCGAGGAAGACGGCCTGCTCCGGGTGATGGGTGGTCAGGACGATGCTCAGCCCCTGGGCGGCCAGATCCCGGATCACCGTCAAAAGGTGAAACTGGTTGCCGTAATCCAGGCCGCTGACCGGCTCGTCCATGATCAGAAACTCGCTCTTCTGGGCCAGGGCCCGGGCGATGAGCACCAACTGGCGCTCGCCGCCGCTCAGTTGCAGATACGACCGCTCGGCCAGGTGCTCGACCCGGACCTTGGCCAGCGAGGCCCGGGCCAGGTCGTGATCCACCTGGCGGAAATGCAGCCAGGGGCTGTGGGCCGTCCGCCCCATCAGCACCACCTCCAGGGCGGTGTAGTTGAAAATGCCGTTGTGGATCTGGGGCACGTAGGCCAGCTTGCGGGCCAGTTCCCGCCGCGGCAGGGTCCCCAGGTCGGCGCCGTCGACGAAGATGGAGCCCGGCGGGCTCGGCAGGAAGCCCAACAGGGCCCGCAAAAGGGTGGTCTTGCCGCAGCCGTTGGGCCCCAGGATGTTGATGACCTCCCCTGCTTGGATGGTCAAGGAGACCTCCCGCAGCACCGGCGGGGCTTTTTTGGCGTAGGCGAAGGACAGGCGGCGGACTTCGATCATGGCCGCCTCCGCCAGTCGTGCCACAGGCTGAAAGCGAACAGGGGCGTGCAGATCAGGGCGGTGGCCACGCCTAAGGGAAACTCCACCGTCCAGACCGACCGCACCAGGGTATCGGTCAAAAGCACGAACAGGGCCCCGCCCAGGGCCACCGCCGGGAGGAGGGTCCGGTTGTCCGGCCCGACCATGAGGCGCAGAACGTGGGGAATGACCAGGCCCACCCAGTGGATGATTCCGGTCATGATCACCGACAGGGAGCAGATCAGGGTGGCCACGCCGATGAAGCCCAGGCGGACGCGGCCGCTTTCGACGCCCAGGGCCCGGGCCTCGTCGTCGCCCTGGCTCAGGGCGTTGACGGTTTTGCCGCTCAGGGTCAGGTAGGCGAGGCCCAGGAGCATCAGCGGGCTGACCCATTGGAGCTGCTCGAAGCTGGAGCGGGACAGGGTGCCCATGAGCCAGTAGATCAGTTCGGGCAGTTGTCGGGCCGGGTCGGCCACGTATTTGAAAATGGAGGTCAGGGCCATGAAGAACGAAGTGCTGACCAGGCCGCCCACCAGCAGGGCCAGGATGGGGGCCTTGGGATAGAGATAGGAGAAGAACAGCGACAGCCCCACCCCGGCCAGGCCGCCCAGAAAGGAAAACAACTGGGTCAGCGGCCAGGAGGAGAAGACCACGATGCCCACCGCCGCCCCGCAGGAGGCCCCGGCCAGCACCCCCAGAATGTCCGGCGAGACCAGGGGGTTGCGAAAAATGTTCTGGTAGACCGCCCCGGAGACCGACAGCGACGCCCCCACCAGCAGGGCGGCCAGGATGCGGGGCAGACGCACCTGGAAGAAGACGAACAGGACCTGCTCTTCCCGGAAGCTCAGTTCCCGGCCGTTCAAGAAGACGACCAGGGCGTCGTATATTTCCCGCACCGTGACCGGGTAGCGCCCCACCGGCAGCACCAGGATCAGGGCGGCCAGGAGGGCGATCAGCAATATCAGCACCGCTTTTCTATTCATGAAATAAAATCCGTTCGGGGCGGATCAGTCCGCATTCGCGGCCGAGTTGACCAGGGCCGCCACCTCCTGATCACTCAGGTCGAGGTGGAAGAACAGGCGCATGAAATCCTTGGTCTCCTGCCGGATATCCAGCGGCAGAAGGTCGGGATGGAGAATATGGGTCAGCCACTGGATGCCCAAAAGGCGCATGAAGGTGGCCGGGCGCTCCAGCCAGGTGAAGGGCCCCCGGGGCATCAGGTGGACCCGGCCTTCCTTCACCGCCCGCAGCCGGCTCCACCGGGCATCGGTGGGGATGGCCGCGGCCAGGGCCGGCTGGTAGACCAGGATGAAATCGGGGTCGAGGGTCATGAGCTGTTCGAAGGAAATTTGCAGCGTGGATTCCAGGGCGCCGTCCGGGCAGACCTCGACCGCCCGGCCGCCGGCCATGTTCAGGGCTTCGGCCCGCTCCGAATCCTGGCAGATGGTGGCCAGGCCGTCGGTCTGGAGGGCCAGGTAAATGCGGGGCCGCTTGTCGGGGGGCAGGTCGCCCACCGCCGCCCGCACTTTGCCCAGGGCGTTTTCGGCATAGACGGCCAGGGCCTCGCCGCGTTCCCGGCGGTCGAAAAGCTGACCCATGAGGCGGAAGCACTCCGGCGACCGGGTCAGTTCGCCCGGGACCGAGACCACCGTGATGCCCAGCTTCTCCAGGGTCGGGATGATGCCCATATTGTCGTGACGCTCGCTGGAAAGAAACAGGGCTTTTTTGATGCCCTGGGCCAGAAAGACCTCCCGGTCGGGAATGAAGCCCTCGCCGTACCAGCCGCCGAGGACCGGCAGGCGCTGGTATTTTTCCGGCATGTATTTTTTTTCGTAATTCCGCAGCGGGGTGTTCCAGCCGGCCAGGAGCTCGGGGTCCAGGGCGTAGAGAATGAAGGCGGAAGGCGCGGTGGGGCCGTAGACCCTGGGGTTTTCATCGGCCGCGGCCCGGCCGGCCCAGAGGAGAAGGGCGGTCAGGATCAAAACAAGCCGGGCGGTCACTATCACATTTTTAATCATAACGATCCGGAATCGAAATCGGGAAACCGGCCTGAGGCCGGCCCCCGCCATCCAAGCGGTTGGTATCGGAGCCCGACAGGGGGAGCGGCCGGGCCTGGCGGGGCCGGCCGCGCCCGTTGCCGGCGAGTCCCGGAGGAATTCACGGGGCTGTTTTCCGGGGAAAACGTGAAATCTTCCAGGGCTCGCCGGTTTCCGGCGGTGAAAATCAATAGTTGAACTGCGCGCCGAGGAAAAAGGTGCGCCCCGGCTGGTAGTACTTGCTGGTGGAGTTTTGGTGCTGGCCGGGAGCGCCGGCCCGGTAGTTGGCGTCGAAGAGGTTCTGCACCCCGACTTCCAGCGCGCACCACTCGGTGACGTCATACAGCGCCTTCAGATCCATGGTAGCGTATCCGGAATAGATGATGGTTTCATCAAAATTGTCATCATAATATGAACCGCTGCCGGAGGCATATAGGGTGGGGATGATGGACAGGCTTTCCACCGGGGTGATGACGGCGTAGAGCTGGGCCGTCCATTCCGGCCGCATATCGATCAGTTCCTTGTCTGAAATGGCGGATCTGGGCTTGGTGATCAGGTGGCTGACGTTCCCGCCCAGGGTCAGCCAATCGGTGGAAATGGCCTTGAAGCCGGCTTCGAAGCCGGAGTAGTCGACCTTCCCGACGTTGGCGCTGACCGTGGCCCCGGAGGCCAGCGTCCGGTTGCCGATCAGATCGTGGACCCGGCTGTAAAAGAAGGCTCCGGTCAACTCGAGCCAGTCGTTGATGTCGCCCTTGTAGCCCAGTTCGAAATGGTCGGCCTTTTCCGGCTTGAGCCAATCCGCGGCCCAGATGCCGTAGTTGTTCCAACGGGAGCTGTTCCAACTGAACAGGTCCCGCTGGGGAGGGATATTGGTCTTGCGGGCGTAGGTGAAATGGATCTCGTGCTGGTCCGTCAGGTCGTAAAAGGCGCCGAACTGGTAATCCAAAGCGTCGTAGGTCGGCTTCTTGTTGATTTTGTACCAGCGGTTGGTGCCGCCGGCGTCATAATAATCCACCTTGTCGGTTTTCTGCTCCCGATAGGCCGCCCCCAGGACCAGCGACAGGGGCTCAATGGGTTTATACGTGTATTCGGCGCCCAGATCATACGTGGACACGTCCGCGTCATAATACGGGTCGCCGGAGAAAGACAGGTTCTCCTTGTGTTTTTCATTACGATACGTGGCTGAAACCGCCAGCTTGTGGCGTTCGTTGAAGGCATAGCCGTATTCCAGGCGGCCGCCGTAGGTTTTGTCGTCAAACTTTTTTGACCAGGTGTAGTCCGAACGATTGCCCGGCGGCGGTGGCGGCGGTGCGCCGTTGACGTAGCGCTTGACGGTATCCTGATGCTCTTCGTAATAGGCGTTGGCCTTGAGATAGGACTTATCGGTGGGCTTGGCGCTGAAAGTCATATACGTCCGCTCGGTGTTCCAGTCCGGCCATTCTATGGTATATGTTTTGGACGTGCCCGTCGGTCCCCAGAATCCACCCTTTTCGCCGTCGTGCTTGAAATAACCCACCATGAGTTCGGTGTCCTCGGTCGGGGTCCAACCGGCCATGAGGTTGATCTGGGTGTCGTCGTTGTGATAATCTTTTTGCTTGCCGTCCTTGTCGGCCGAATAGTCCTTGACCCCGTCGGGCAGCATCAGGTAGTCCTTCTTGATCTTATACGCCGAGGCCTTCAGGAAAAATTGATCCTGCTTGGTGCCCACGCTGGCCCCCATCTCCCGGCCCTCGTCACCGAATTCCCGGTCGAAATAGTTGCGGTAAAGGGCCTTGAATTCCAGTTCCTTCTGGGGCCGGGCGCTGCGCATATTGACCACGCCGCCCATGCCGCTGACGCCGCCCAGGAGGGTCGAACTGTAGCCTTTGGAAATTTCCACCGATTCCAGATCCCAGACCGAAAAACGGCCCAGGTCGTATTCCCGCCGCCAGTTGGTGGAAACGGGGATGTCGTCCAGCACTATTTTGATCTGGCTCTGGTTGAAACCCCGGATGCGGATCATCCTGGTGTTGTTTCTCCCCATGCCGGCTTCCTGAAAGGTGATGCCCGGCTCGCCCCGCAGGGCGTCAAACAAATTGGTGGCCGTTTTCCGTTCCATGTCGGCCTGGGTGAGAATTTCCATAGTGTTTTTGGTTTCGATAAGTTCCGCCGCGTTGAGGCGAACCACCGCCTTGCCTTCGCCCAGTTCTTCCTGGGGGGTCAGCTCCTGCGCCCAGGCCGGACCGGCCAGGGCCGCGGCGCCCAAGCCCACGGCCACGGTCATCAAATAACGTTTCATAGTGCTCCCCAAATTTTCTCTTGTTTTTTTGTCGTTCGGTCCGCCGGGACCATGGGATTTTTGATGCCCCGCCGGCGGCGCCTTTCGCCCGGCGAAACCATCCCCAGCCACAGCCAAGCTTCGGATCGGTCACGCCGCCAAACCGGCCGCGCGGCACAGACCTTTCCACCTTGCGTGTCTTCGCAAATTGCTTTCATGCTGAATCAATTTGCAAAGAATATAGCGTGGCCGACATATAAATGCAAGAGATTTTTAGGGATTGGGCAATAATCCCTCGTATCAAACATAGTAAGGCATATTTGAGTATATTTGATATTTAATTGATATTAATATAGGTGCTCCACTCTTCTCAAATTATTGAC
This sequence comes from Candidatus Adiutrix sp., assembly GCA_031553735.1. Taxonomy (GTDB): domain Bacteria; phylum Desulfobacterota; class Desulfarculia; order Adiutricales; family Adiutricaceae; genus Adiutrix. The sequence continues at coordinate 6,244 of JAVBLB010000151.1, read as the reverse complement.
CCGTCGACGAAGTCTTTTCAAAGAAATTTTTGGCAAAACCTGAAATCGCGGGCACTGTATCGTCCGGAAAAAACATGTCGCACCGGACACAAGGTAAAAACGGAGGGCCGGCCCTTCCGGGCTTCCGGCCCGCCGTTTGCCGGGGAACCCCGGTTACGCTTCACGGGGCTGACTTCGTGAAGATCGTGGAGGTTACCGGGACTCCCCGGAGTCGGTTTACCGGCGGGTCAATATGTATACTGGGCTCCGACGAAGTAGGTCCGCCCGGACTGGGGATAGTACCAGTCGTAGTAATAGAGTTTATCGAAGATGTTCTGGGCCCCGATCTCGAACGACAGATGTTCATCCCAATCGTAAACCACCTTGAGATCGGCCGTGGCGAAACCGGGCGACTTGGGTGACCGGGGAGAAGTCGCGTTGGCCGGCGGCGGAGTCGGATTGGGATGGGTGTAGGTCGGATTGGGGTTGGCGGTATTGTAAAACGAACTGGTCATGTCGATCTGGGGGATGATGGAAAGCCCTTCCAGCGGCGAAATGACGGCGTACAGGGTACCCTGCGTCGTCGGGGCTTCGGTGAGGTTCTTCAGGGTGGGATCGGTGCTTTCGGTGCTCCATTTCAGGTAACTGAACGTGCCGCCCAGGCTCAGGTATTCGTTGACCACCGCTTCCGCGCCCAGTTCGAAGCCGTAGGTTTTGGCCTTGTTGAGATTCGCGAAATAGGTCACGTTGCCGGCGTCGCGGCTCTGGATGATTTTGTCTTTGGTGTCGCTGTAAAAGACGCTGGTGTTGATCTTCAGCCACTGGTCGATGAAACCCCGATACCCGAATTCATAATGATAGGCCTCTTCCGGGGACAGGTCCAGGCTGGTGAAGCGGTTGCTGCTCCAGTAGAACCGTTCCCGCATGGAGCCGAATCGGCTCTTTTTGGCGAAGGTCGCGAATAACTGGTGGTTTTCCGTCAGGTCGTAAAAAGCGCCCAACTGATAGTTGAACAAATCGTCGCTCAAGTCGGCCTTGCTCGCCGCGTGGTTGACCACATACGGGTTGTTGCGGTCGTAATAGTCGATTTTTTTCGGCTCGGCCCGGGTGTAGCTGGCCCCCAAAACCAGGGTCAGGGGATCGATGGGCTTCCAGCTGTATTCGGCCCCGAAATCCCAATAATCCTCCACCGCCTCCGTGTCCAGGCCGCCGGGGTTGTTGCTGTAATATTTGTTGAGATACGCTTTGTGCGACAGGCGGCGATAGCCGGTCGACACGGCCAGCTTGTTGGCCTCGTTGAAAGTGTAGTCGAAACGCAACTGGCTGCCGGCCGTATACTGGTCATAAGGGCCGTAATTGCTGTCGTTTAAGACCGGATTGTGGAATTTAAGGTCTTTGTACGCCACGGTCGTGTCTTTGTGTTGATCGACATAGACGATCCATTTGAGGCGGGCCTTTTCGGTCAGGTCGACGTTGGCGTTTAAATAATAGCGGTCGTTGTCGTAGTTTTCCCAACGCCACAGGCGGGTGCTGTTGCCCATGCCCGTGCCTAAAGGGGAGAGGAGGCCGTCGAGGGCGGTGACCGGCTGGCCTTTTTCATAGCGCTGTTTTTCCAGGCCAAAACGCAGATCCACCCCCTCGGTGGGGGTCAGGCCGAACATCAGGGCCAGGCGCCGGTTTTTATAATCCGAGTTGTCCCGGCGGCCTTCCTTCTGGTAATAGCCGTCCGTGAAGCTGCTGGGCAGGGTGAAGAAATCCTGGTCATCGGCCACCACCGTGGCCTTGAGATAAAATTTTTCCTGCTTGGTGCCCAGGGTCAAACCGGCCAGCCGCCCCTGGTCGGCGCCGGGGCGGTCGAAATAGTTGCGGTATTTGACCTTGACTTCAAATTCCGTCTGAGGCGCGGCCGTGCGCACATTCAAGGTTCCGGCCAGGCCGTTGTTGGAAGTCAGGAGCGGCGAACTGTAGCCTTTGGATACCTCGACCGATTCCAGGTCGAAAATCAGGGTGTTGTTCAGGTCGTATTCGCCGCGCCAGGCGGTGGCGATGGGGATGTCGTCGATATACATGCCCACCTGGTAACGGCTGGAACCGCGAATGTTGACGAAGGTCTCGCCCCGGCCGCCCGAGACCCCCAGGTTGACCCCCAGGGCCCCGCGCAGGGCCTCCCAGAGGTTGGTGGCGGTTTTGCGTTCCATTTCGGCTTGGGTGATGTAATTGATGGTCTCTTTGGGCATGATCAATTCCGCGGCGCTGAGCTGGACCGTGGCTTTCCCTTCGCCCAGAAGTTCGACGGCGTCGGATGGATTTGATTGGGCCCGGGCCGTGGCGGCGGACAGGCCGCCGGCGACCAGCACCGCGGCCAGAGCCGATGCAATGTGATTTTTGTGCATTTTTTCCCCTGTTGTTACTATTAAATACATAACCATATCGACAAAAAAGCGCCCACTTCCTTGCCGACCGCCTGTTTTCGCCGCCCTTCGATGACCGGGAAACGGGACGGCGGTATTTCATGGCCGAACGGGTCATGCGGCATGCGCCCCGTTTGCCGATCCGGGCGGGCAGCGAACCGCCCGGGGCCCCCACAAAGGAGTCTTTGCCGCCGTAACCGCGTCATGAACAAATCACATCGTCGCCCTTCCAGGCGAGAGGCCGCTTTCACCCACAAAGCGATTAGTCCGAAATGGGGGTAAGTCGCCTCATCCTTGGAAAGACCCCGTCCTCCCGGTTTCAGGCTGGGCCGGGTGGCCGGCTTCAACCTGAAAATCATGCCGTACTGAAAAATGGCGGTTTCGCATTACTATACTTAAGTACATATCGATGCGTCGGCACATTTTTCAGAACTTATTTCAGTATAAATGCGTATCGTTATGTCGTATTTAACTATATCGCTTTTAAAGACATAAGGCAAGCCTTTTTGGAAACCGCCGGGGCCCCGGCGGTTTCACTGGGGGAAACCGGCCAGGGACAGCATCAGGTTGCCGCAGGTGTTCAGTCCGTCGGCCACGAAACCGAATTCGGAGAGGGAGAAGGTCATGATGAAGGGCACCCCGGCGGCGGCCCGGCGGATGAGCCGCGTCGCTTCCTCCAGCCGCCCCTCGTCGCGCATGACCATGGCCCGGCCGAAACCCATGGACAGGTGGTAGGCGGCGGGCGGATTTTCCATCCGCAGGGCCAGGGATTCCAGCTCCGCGCCCCCGGAGGCGACCAGGTCGTCGAGTTCCGCCCGCATGTGGATGATGGCCGTCCCCTCGGCCAGACTGCTGGCGACGTCGATGGAGCCGTCGGGATTGAGATACATGGGAAAGCGCAGGGCGGTCAGGTCGCCCAAGCGGTCTTTGACGCCGAAGGGGTTGAGGCTGGTGGCCACCTGCAGGTCCGCGCCGGCCAGAAATTCGGGATCGCAGCCGCTGCATCTGGCGATCCGGTGCAGCATGGGGTGGCCCTCGACCTCCAGCAGCTTGCGGGGCCCGGCCATTCGGGTGATGAGGCAGCGTTCGGGCAGCTCATAATAGGGGGCGCTGGTGAAATGGCCGGCCAGGGGTTTGTCGGCGTAAAAAAAGGCCACCGCCAGGCCGTCGCCCAAGGGGCCTTCCTCGGTCATGACCTGCCAGTCGCCCATGACCAGGTTGTCGACCGCTCCGGAACCGAAAACCGGGCGGCGGCCGATGACTTCGGCCACTCCTTTGAGATACAGTTCCTCGAAACAGGCCGAAGTGGCCAGGTGAAAATAATCGGGCGGGGTGGTCCGGCCGGCTTTTTTCATGGCCGCTTCGGCCGCCGCCCGACCCACGGCCACGGGGTCGTCGTCGCAGCAGTTGTTCCGGAGCCCGGCCACGCCCACCGTCAGGCGGTCGTCGGCCAGGGCCAGAAGGCCCACGAAATGCCGGCCGCCGATCAGGCCTTCCGGCAGAACGACCCCCCGATAGGAGGTGTGGCCGATGAGGGGAATGCCCGGCAGTATCTCCCGGATGCCCGCCACCAGGGCCTCCAGGTCATAGTCGCTGCTGGCGTAGACGAAAACCAGACTGACCCGGTCCAAACCTTTTTTCGCTTTAGAGGCCGCCTCCCGCCCGGCTGTCCGGGGTTCATCATTGACGCTGGAACCAGTGTTCGCTTTCAACATTTTCATCGCTCCATACCCCAAAGGGCCAGGCGCCGCCGCACCCGCGCCATGAAACGGGTCCCGTCGGCCGGGACGGAGGTTGGATCGCCTCCATGTCAACCACCGTTCCCCCGGCGTCGGGCGCCGTCGCCGTTCCGCCGTGGCGGAAGCCGCGAACCCGGTTGTCGCCGGGTTTCGATCCTCCCGGGGGAGCGAATTCGGCGGGAGGTCGTTCAGAATTTTTATATCAGTGGTGTCTCGCCGAGCCTCGGCTACACTTCTCGGCCCATGGCCGGCTTCGAAGCTTCCTGTCGGGCGGGGTGGGCATCGTAACTACATGTATTATATATTTAACTTATTATACACGTTGCGCGGTATTTTGCAAGTACGCTCTGGCGGCGGCGGAAAAAGCGCGAGCCCGGCGGCGAAAAATCTCTCTTGACCTTGAATATTTACTTTGATATGATATAGAAGTAATGGAAGGAGTTTTTTGGTGCGGTTGGAACTTGGAGACTTGGCCGTTTATCCGGCCCACGGCGTTGGAAGGATCGAGGCGATCGAACAGCGCACCGTCGGGGACCGGGAGTATGATTTCCTGGTCATGCGTATCCTGGAAAACGGCATGAAAATCAGGATTCCGGCCCAAAACGTCGAGGAGGTCGGGCTGCGCCCCCTGATCGACAAGGGGCAGGTCGGCCGGGTCTATGAAATGTTCAAGACTCCGCCCAAGGCCCCCGACACCACCAACTGGAACCGCCGCCACCGCGAATACATGGAACGGATCAAGACCGGCTCCCCCTTCGACGTGGCGGCGGTGATGTGTGAACTGTTGTCCATGCGGGTGGAAAAGGACCTCTCTTTCGGCGAGCGCAAACTTCTGGATACGGTGCGGGTGCTGCTGGTCAAGGAGGTCGCCCTGGCTTCGGGGAAGACCGAAGAGGAAGTCGAGGCCGAAATCAACGGCTTTTTCCCGCCGGCCAAAGGGGCGGGCCAGAGATCGTGAAAAAGCGTTTTTCCCGGGATCGGCTGCGGCCGGCCGCCATGGCCGGAGCGGAGGCGGGTGATCCGCCGTTTGAGTCCGATCGCCTTTCGGGCGATCCCGATCCGATGTCCGCCGGCCCCTTCGGGGCGGAGGGAAGCCTGTCTTCTTCGGAAGCGGGGGCTTCCCTTTTTGATTTTGAGGGGCCGGAAGAACCGGCCGAACCGGACTGGGAGGAGGGGCTGATTCGGCTGGTGGTGGCCGCCCCGGAAGCGGGGCGGCGGCTGGATGCGGCCCTGGCGGCCCGGTGCCCCGATTTTTCCCGAACCCAATTGGCCCGCCTGGCCAAAGAGGGCCTTATCCGGCTGGACGACCGGCCGGCCAAGGCCGGGGCCGTTCTGGCCGCCGGCCAGGTCATCACCTTTCCGCCGCCGGAACCCCCGCTGACCGACCTGCGGCCCGAACCCGAAGTGGTTCTGGACGTCCTTTACGAGGACGAGCACCTGCTGGTGATCGACAAGCCCTGGGGCCTGGCGGTGCACCCGGCTCCGGGTTACCGGGGGCCGACGCTGGCTGGGGGCCTTCTGGCCCGGGACCAGCGCCTGGCCGGGGTGGGGGAGGCCTTTCGCCCCGGGCTGGTCCACCGCCTGGACAAAGACACCAGCGGCGTCCTGGTGACGGCCCGCACCGAAACGGCCCTGCGCCGCCTGGCCGAGGCCTTCAGCCTCCGGGAGACGAAAAAGCGATACCTGGCTTTCGTTCGCGGGCGCCCGGCCAAAACGCGGGGCCTGATCGATTCGCCCATTGGCCGCCACCCCACCCAGCGCCACAAAATGGCCGCCGGCGTGGCCGGGGGGCGCTCGGCCCGGACCCGCTACCGGGTGCTGCGCCATTTCCCTTCGGCCGCCGTCAGTCTGGTGCTCCTGACCCTGATCACCGGGCGCACCCATCAGGCCCGGGTCCATCTCCAGAGCCTGGGGACGCCGGTCCTGGCCGATCCGGTCTACAGCCGGGGCGTGGGCGATCTGACGGCCCGGTTTCCACAGCTCATTCCGTATCTTCAGCGCCAAATGCTCCACGCCCGGCGGCTGACCATCGCCCACCCGGCCACCGGACGGCCGGAAACCTTCCGGGCGCCCTGGCCGCCGGATTTTCTCGGGCTCCTGCGCGAACTTCTGCGG
>JAVBLB010000130.1:0-17618 GCA_031553735.1 Candidatus Adiutrix sp. | reverse complement strand
TCATCCCGGATCTCAAGGGCCGCTTCGACGGCTATTCCCTCCGGGTGCCCACCCCGACGGTGTCGGTGATCGACTTCGTGGCCGAGATAGGGAAGGAAACAACCACTGACGAGCTCAAGTCCGTTTTGAAGAAGGCTTCGGAAAACGAGCTGAAAGGCATTCTGGGCTATGACGAGGAAGGCCTGGTCTCCATGGACTACAAAGGCTGCCCCCTGTCTTCCATCGTCGACGCCCCCTTCTGCCAGGTGCTCGGCGGCAAGATGGCCAAGGTCGTGGCCTGGTATGACAACGAGTGGGGTTACTCCTGCCGGGTGTCCGATCTGGCCGACTACATGATTACCAAAGGTCTGTAAAAAACGGCCGCCTCGGCGGCTTCCACTGAATCCTGACGAATCGACAAACGGAACGCGGTGCGAATCCGCGGCGGTCCCGCCGCTGTAACCGGGGACTCGAGGCTTCACTCAAGAGCCACTTCTCGCAGACCGGGAGGGAAGGCCGAAGCCCCGGGGATGATCCGGAAGCCAGAAGACGTGTCGATTCGAAAAAACGGCGAGGGCTCCGATGGCAAAGGCGGTCCCGATGGACGGATGACGATCATCCGTCCATCGGGATTTTTTGTGAGCCACCGAAGCCATGAAGAGGAAAAAATCCGATGCGACTCGAAGAACAACTCCAGGAACATTTGAAGCAGATCATGCCCACCAACGCGGCCCTGGCCGCCTATGCCCGGGAGCGCGAAGACGCCCTGGCCAAGCCGCGCCGCACCCTGGGCCAGCTCGAGGATTGCGCCGTGCAACTGGCCGCCATCCAGAACCGGCGGCGTCCCGAGCACGAGCACCGGCTCATCGTGGTCTGCGCCGGCGACCACGGGGTGGTGGAAGAGGGGGTCAGCCCCTTTCCCAAAGAGGTGACCCGCCAGCAGATCACCAACTTCTCCCAGGGCGGGGGCACCATCACCGTTCTGGGACGCCACGCCCGGGCCAAAGTGGTGCTGGCCGACGTGGGGGTCGATTATGATTTTCCCCCCAACCCCAACATCCTCGACCGCAAGATCGCCCACGGCACCCGCAACATGACCAAGGGCCCGGCCATGACCCGGGAGGAGGCCGTGCGCAGCATCCTGGTCGGCCTGGAGATCGTGCTGGGCGAGCCCCGGGTGGATCTGGTGGCCGCCGGGGAGATGGGCATCGGCAACACCACGCCGTCGTCGGCCATCTGTTCGGTGCTGATGAACATGAGCCCGGAAGAGGCCACCGGCATCGGTTCCGGCTTGGCCCCGGACCAGGTGGCCCACAAGGCCGCGGTCATCCGCAAAGCCATCGAGGTCAACCGTCCGGACCCCAGTGACCCTATCGACGTTTTGGCCAAGGTCGGCGGGCTGGAGATCGGGGCCATGTGCGGCGTCTACCTCGGCGCGGCCATCCGCCGGGCCGGGGTGGTCATTGACGGCTTCATCGCCGGGGCCGCGGCCCTTCTGGCCGAAAAGCTGGCCCCATCCATCCGCCAGTATTTTTTCGCCGGCCACTGTTCCCGGGAAAAAGCCCATCGGGCCACCCTGGAATACCTGGGCCTCAAACCTCTCCTGGATCTGGGCCTGTGGCTGGGAGAGGGCAGCGGGGCGGCCATCTCCATGTTCATCCTGGAATGCGCGGCGGCCCACTTCAACGAAATGCGCACCATGGAAGAAGCCATGGTCACCGATACGTTTGAAATGCAGAAATTGAAAGCTTCCAAAGCCGGCTGAGCGACGGGCGAGCGGCTGATTTCGATCTGGATATGTCAACGGGGAAAGGCGATCAAGCCCGCCGATTTGTTGAGCGGGCTCGATCGCCTTCCCACCGCTGAAGCTCCGGGTCTTCAGATTTTCACTTTTCCGTCTGGGTTTCGAAACATTCCAGGGCGGCCTCCAACCCCGCGACATACGCCTTCAGGGCCGAGACATTCACGGCCTTGGCCGTCTCGTTGTTTTTGGAGCAGACGCTTTCATCGGGACTGAGCGGCGACATCAGGGGGGCCGACGGTCGGGGACAGGGCAGGGCCACGGGGATCACCACCGCCGGCTTGTTCGCCCCGCAAGCCGAGGCCAGCGAACAGATCGTTCCAATAGCCAACCATTTTGCGGTCTTGCGTATCATTGAGGACTTCCCCCTTAGGCGTCGGCCCGGCCCCGAGGTTCGGGGCCGGGCTGACCATAATCGCGTTCAGTTCTTCCCGCCGGGCCAAAGCGGCCATTGTGGCGGCCGATTGGGCCGCGGTGGCCAGGTGGCACGCCTTGGCGGCGGTTTTGAGCCGCAGGTTCGCCTCGGTCAGGCCGGCCGCCTCCCGACCCAGGGCCGTGAGTTCGGCGGCCAGCCGGTCGCGTTCGGCCTTCAGCCCGGCCACGTGGATGGCCAGCGCGGCCACGGTCAACACGGTCCCGATGACCAGGGCCAGTTTACATTTCGTCAATATGGCGCCCATGTGGCCCGTCCTCTCCTTCGAATTCGGCGCCGTCGCGGCCCAGGCGCAGGCGGAAGCGGCCCCGGGCGCTCAGGCGGTTGACGAGGCCCACCACCAGCATGATTCCCAACAGGGCGGCGTGGGTCTCGGAAAGCTCCCGGCCGCCGACCAGGTCCCGCGCCAGCCAGCCCACGGCCAGGGCGCAGGGCAGCAGCAGCACCAGCTTGGCCCCGGAAAGCCGGCCCTCGCCGTTGGTCAGAAGGCCGGACCCAGAAGGGGTTCCGCCTTCGCACATCGGGTCGGCGCTCTCGCCGCCGTGGCCGGGGCGAAAGGCCTCCCATTCCCGGTCGGTCACTCCGGCAGCCAGGCCGCGCGGCGTAGCCAGCCGGTTTCGAAAACCTTTTGGCCGGGGTCGCGCTGGATGATCCGCCGGTAATGAGCCTCCTGCTCCTGACAGAACTCCCGCAACAGGGCGCCTTCGGCGTCACCGGCCCGGCCCAGCGCCTCGGCCAGGGCGGCCCGGGTCTTCGGCCCGGTGGCCCCGTCCACCACCAGCGGCCACGCCGGTTCCAGGGCGTTGACGGCCCGCTGGAGGATCTTCACCGCCCCGCCGAAGCCAACGTTCACCGCAGTGTCAAACAGTTTTTCCGTGGTTCGGGGCGGCCCGCCCGCCGCCCCGCTAGGCCGCCAGAAGTTCTCGCGATAGAAATCCGAGACCAGCCGCTCCATCGCGGAATTTCCGGCCAGGGCCGCGTTGATCAGCCGGGGCGTGGTCGCTCCCCGGGCTTTGAGCCGGTCGATCAACGTCCAGCCCGGCCAGTCGGGCCAATTTCGGCGGGAAATGCCGCGAAAAGTCTCCCCGCCCCGGTCGGCCGGGTGGTCGGCATAGCCGCCCTCGAATTGCAGCGTGTGATTCAATGCGTTTTCAAAACCCATGGCCCACCTCAGATGATTTTCAGAATGATGTTGACGGCCGCGCCGGCGGCGGCGGCCAGGCCGATGGCCTTGCCGGCGAAGGTGGCATATTTGATCTCCAGGTCGTGAAGCCGTTCGCCGAAGGAATCGCGGGTTTCCAGGATCGTTTCGATCCGGGTCAGCCGGGCATAGATGCCGCCGATGGCTTTTCTCAGGTCTTCGCCGGGCACGGTCAACCCCTCAGCTCCGCCGGCGAGTGCCGGCGTTCCTTCTCGCTGAGATACGAGTCCTCGCAGTGGTCGTCCTGCCGGAAGAAGAGGCCGTTGATGAACCATCTTAGGCTCCGCCAGAACCACTGCCCGGCCTCGGCCTTGCGGTGCGTCCGCGCCGAGAGGGTCTCGTCGGGGTAGCCGGCCAGGGCCGCGTTCAAAAGCTGGTCAACGGCCACCAGGAGGTTCCAGGCGTAGGCCTTAAGCCGTTTCTTCATATTTCACCCCCGTGAGAATTGCGGCCGCCTGTTCAGCGGTGAGCACGCTCCCCGCGTCCGGCGTGGTCAAAAGCCGGATCATCTGCACCGTGTCCGGATCGGTCACGTCGACGTATTCGGCGGCAAAGAGCAGATCGTGCACCGTCTTGGCCAGCATGTTGCCGCCGGCGATGGCCGTATTGAGGGCCACGACCCGGGGCACACCACAGAGAAGTAAAAAATCCTTTTTGCTGAAGCGGATTTTCCACCAGCCGTCGGCGCGCTCCACATACTCGGGGCCGGGGTTGAAGGGCGCGGGCTCAGGTTCCGGAACCGGGTGGGCCGCCGCCCATTCCTCCGGGGTGATGTACCCGGCCGGTTGATCGCCATCAGCCCAGATTTCATGATTGCCGGTATCAGGATTAACGTAGATGGGCATGTGATTCTCCTTTACGCCGCATTGTAATATTCGAAGATGACCGCGCCGCTGCCGCCGGACCCGCCGTTGCCGGCGCTGGCGCCACCGGCGACGGCCCCCGGGCCGGCTTTGCCGCCCTTGCCGGCGGAATACCCGCCGCCGCCGCCGCCGCCATTGCCGTAACCATGATCATTTCTGGCGCCCGCCCCGCCGGGGCCGCCCTTCGTTGAGGTGTTGTAAGTGCTGCCGTTGCTGGCTCCGGGCCCGCCGCTGCCGGCGTTGCCGATCTGTCCGCCGCTGCCGCCGTAAGGCCCTGAACCATCGGCCCCTTCCTGCCCGGAGGCTGTCGCCGCCGTGGCCCCGACCCCGCCGGCCCCGATGGTGGCGGCGTATGTCTGTCCGGCGGTCAAATACATGTAGACCGTCACGACCTGCCCGCATTCCCCGCCGCCGGCCCCGGCGAAAGAGCCGCCCCCGCCTCCGCCGGAGCCGCCGGTCGCCGATTGACCGTTGAAGGTGGTCGTGCCGCCCTGGGCACCGCCGGTGCCGCCGATGTTGTTGCCGCCGCCCTTGCCGCCCCCGCCCCCGCCGCCGATCAGGGTGATTTTGTACCAGCCCGTGGCCGGGGCCTTCCAGGTCGATGCGGACGTGGTGACCACCGTGCGGGTGTTGGCCGCCAGGGGGATTCCGGTCAGAATCGACGCCACTTGGGCCGCGACCGTGGCCGGGGTGGCGATCTTGTCCGCGCTGGTGGCGTCGCCGACGGCGGCCAGCATGGCCTTGCCTTTGACGGCGGTGGTGGCGTCCGGGGTGGTCGCTGAAGCCACGGCCGCATCCACCTGGGCTTTGGTATAGACGTCGGCGCTGTTGGCCTTGACGGCCGCCGCCGTCTGGACGAAAGCCGTGGTGGCGACCTGGGTGTTGTTGACCGTGGAGGCGGCCGTGGGCGCGGTCGGGGTCCCCGTCAAGGCCGGGCTGGCCAGCGGGGCCTTCAGCGCTAGGGCCGCGTCGGTCTGGGTCTTGGTGTAGACGTCGGCCGTGTTGGCCTTCACGCTGACGGCGGTCTGCACAAACGCGGTGGTGGCCAACTGCGTGGAATTCGTCGTGGACGCCGCCGTGGGGGCCGTGGGCGTCCCGGTCAACGCGGGGCTGACCAACGGAGCCTTGAGATCGAACGAGGCCTTGAGCGCCGCCGGGGTGGCCGCCTTGGACGCATCCGTCCCGGCCGCGACTTCCGCCGACGTGGCCAGCATGACCTTGCCCTTGACCGCCGTGGTGGCGTCGGGGACGGCCGCCGCCGCAATGGCCGAAGCCACCCCGGCCGGGGTCGCGGCCTTGTTCGCGCTGGCGGTGTCGGTGGTCGCGGCCAGCTCCACCAGCCCGGCGAAGCCCACCGCCGCATGGGCGCGGCCGGCCAGGGTTTTCGGCGAGACGAACTTGTCCGCCACCGCGCCGGCGTTGACTTCGGCCTGGCTGGCCGGGAAAACCGTCTCCCCGCCCTCGGCCTGGCCGGCGGCGCTTTCGGCCCGCGCGGCGGCCACCTCGGCCCGGGCGGCTTCATCCGAAGCGGTGGCCGCGCTCTGGGCGGCGGCGGCGGCCGAAGCGGCCGAAGCCGCGACCGCCCCGGTGATGGACGCGGCCGAATTGGCCGCCGCCGCGCTCGACTGCCCGGCTAAGGTGGCGGAGTTGGCCGCGTTGACCGCCGCCGTCCCGGCGCTGGTGGCCGAAGCCGCCGCGTTGGAGGCCGACCCCGCCGCCGCCGTGGCCGAGTTCTGGGCGCTGGTGGCCGCCGTCTGGGCGGCCGTGACCGACACGCCGATGCCGGCGGTCGCCGTCTGGACGGAAGCGAGAATGTTTCCGGCCGTGGTGGCCGAGCCCGCCGCCTGGCCGGCCGAAGCCGCCGCCGCCGTCGCTGAATTCCGGGCGTCGTCGGCCGCCGATTCGGCGTTTCCCGCCGCCGTCTGGGCCGTATTGATGTAGTCGGCCAGAAGCGTTTCCGCCTCGGCCACCGCGTCCGCCGCCGCCGTAACGGCCGCCGCGTCCGCCCGGTCGGCCGCCGCTTCGGCCCGGCCCGCCGAGCCCCGGGCGTGGTCGACGTAATCGGCCATCAGGTTGGCCACCTGCTCCACCGCGTCGGCCGCCGCGTCCCGGGCCGCCTCCGTGGCCTCGTCCCGCAGCCCCACCAACTCGGTGTACTGGATGGGCGCGTTGCGGTCCGCCGGGGCGATGATGGCCCGCTGCATCATCTCCCGCAGCTCCTGGTCCTGCATGGTCAGGATGTCCAGGGCCCGCTCGTGGGTTTCGGCCGGGAAAATGTCGTGGGGGCGATAATCGGTGTCCTGGAGAAATTCCATCCGCCGCAGCACCACCAGGTGTTGCCCGGTCCCGGCCTTGGCCTTCCCGCCGGCGGTCAGCGCCACCGCGCCGCCGGAATCGTTGCCGGCCCCGGTCACGGTGTAGTCGGTCCCCAACGTCAGCGGCGTCTCCGTTCCGATGTCCGGGTCAACCAAAGTCACCGACAATTCGGCGTCCCGGAACACCTTGAAATTGAAAGCGTAATCGCCAACGGCCCCGCTGGTCAGGTGCACCGTCTTGGCGGTCGAAGAGGATACGGTCATGTTGTTGTTCCCTCCGGTGATATTGACCCGCCGACTAAACGTATTCGGAGTGATTTGGTCAAAGCCCCAAATCACAAGACCTTGGTCATCCGAGAAAAAATATGTTTAGCCGCCGGATCTATAATAAGGGCGGAGGCTCTGTCGTCTCCGTCCATAATCAGGGGTATACCAACGGAAACGACAAATTATCGGGCCCGGGCCGGATCGACCCTGAAAAAAGCCGGCGGGGGCCGAAGCGGGCCAAAGAAAGCCATGGCCGGGGTGATCGTAAAACATGCCTCGAAGGGGACGGTTTGTGATATGATAAAAAATCGGGGCTGGAGCGGCCGGGATGAAGATGAAGCCGCTTTGCCGGTAAAAAACCCGGTTTTGTGCCAGGCGGTGGGTATGATCAATCAGTATATCTTTACCGAGAACATCGAACCCTGTCCTCCGGACCGGGCGCCCGACTGGGTCGACCTGGACGATCCCGAAGAGGCGGAACTGGACGAGGCGGCCGGGCGGTTCGCCCTGCCGCGCTGGCTCCTGACCGACCCCCTGGATCCCAAGGAGCGGCCTCGGGTGGACCAGGACGGGTCGTCCATCCTGATCGTGGCGCGCCTGTCGGTGCACGACCAACTGGCCGAAGGGCCGCTGTTTCATACCGTGCCGGTGGGCATCATCATCGCCCCCGGGCTGGTGGTGACCGTTTGTCGGCGCCGGGACCTGGTCCGAGTTCATTTGAACCGCCTCTTCAGCCGCCGGCGGAACTGGACCCGGGCGCGGCTGGCCTTCGCCCTGTTTTACGCGGCCGGAACCGGCTTCATCGACAATCTGGGGCGACTGGAAGATCTGTCCAGAGAGGCCGAGGCGCGCCTGCGGCGTTCCCCGGAAAACGAGGAACTGCTGGCGTTGCTCAATATCGAAAAAGCCCTCATCGACACCACCGTGGCCCTGAAATCCAACCACGGGCTGATGGATAAGTTTCGTCAGCCCGATCCCTTCGGCCTGGTCCTGTCCAAAGAGGAAAAGGATCTGCTGGACGACGCCGTGACCGAAAACCAGCAGGCCGTCTTCATGGCCGAAATATTCGGCCAGGTCCTGGCCAGCATGAGCGACGCGTTCGGCAGCATTATCGCCAACAACCTCAACGCGACCATGAAATTCCTGGCCGGGGTGACCATCGTCCTGATGCTCCCGACCATTATCGCCGGCCTCTACGGCATGAACGTCGCGCTGCCCGTCGCCGAGATCGAGGGGGCGTTTTGGGGGCTTTGCGGGCTGAGCGCGGGCCTGATGCTGGCGGTCAGTCTGCTGTTCATCAAAAAGAAGTGGTTCTGATGCTCATGATGCTTTCAGCAAGGACGGAGGCGGTAAAGCCTTCGTCTCGGCCGATACAGCCCGCCCATGACGCGGTCGCGGCGGCGCATCGCCCCCGAGGGGCAGTGAAAGGGGAAAATATGAAAAACCGGCTTGATCAGGCCGCTCTGGCCCAGATTTTTCTGGAAGCCCACACGTATACCGCCTTCACCGATCAACCGGTGGGCGACGAAACCATACGCCAATTGTATGACCTGCTGAAATGGGGGCCGACGGCCTCCAATTGTCAGCCGGGGCGCTATATCTTCATCAAATCCAAAGAAGGCAAGGCCCGGCTGCGGCCGGCCCTGATGCCGGGCAACGTGCCCAAGGTCGAACAGGCCCCGGTGACGGCCATCGTGGCCCTGGATCGCCAATTTTACGAACACCTGGCCGTGCAGTGGCCGGCCTATGACGCGGCCGCCCCGTTTCGCGAGGATCGGGGCCTGGCCGAGACCGTGGCCTTCCGCAACGGTTCTCTGCAGGGAGCGTATCTCATCCTGGCCGCCCGGTCCCTGGGGCTGGACTGCGGCCCCATGAGCGGCTTCGACAACGCGAAAGTGGATGCCGAGTTCTTTCCCGACGGCCGCTTCAAATCAAACTTTCTCGTCAATCTCGGTTACGGGGCCGAAAACGGATATTTCCCCCGGGGGCCCCGCTTGAACTTTGAAGACGTCGCCGTTATCATCTGAGTCGCGTAACGGTGTCTGAATCGGCCTGGCCTCGGCGGTTTCCGGAGAGGCCGGGCTTCCTGTTGCCGGCCGGAGACCGTATCCGGCCGTTCAGCCGTTTATGAGGAGTTCAACTATGAAAAAAATATTTTCCCTGGGGCTGCTGCTGCTGGCGGCGGCCCTGATTTTCGCCGGGCCGGTCCGGGCCCAGGGGCAGGCCGCCAAAAGCGCGGCCCTGGCCAATGAAGCGGCCTTGGGCAAGGTCACCGTCACCCTGGCCGGCCCGGAAGGGCTGACCCGGGTCGACGGCCTGGACCCTAAAGTCGACGCCTATATCCAGTCCCGCGGCGCCAAGCTCAAGCTCAACGTGCTGGCCGTCTATGCCGTCCCCGCCGAGTGGAAGACCTTCGCGGATCAGGCTTCGGCCGGGAAACCCGCGGCCATCCCCCGTTACGCCATGATCTGCGTGCCCCGCAAAATGGCCAAAAAGAGTTTCGACGGCCCGACCATGCGCAAGGAACACAAAAAATACAACCAGTGGTTTGACCTGGCGGCCAACAATCCGCCGGTGGCCGCGCTCCTGACTTCCCAGGGCAACAGCAAACTGAAGGAAATAATGGGCGTGGACATCGGCTTCGCCTTCCGGACCGGCGGCGACACCAAAAAAGTGGCCGAAACCAGCAGCTCCCTCACTCTGGGGGCCCGGGTGGGTTTCAAGATTTACGGCCAGCCTTCGGACGTCTACCTCACCGCCACCTCCCTGGGAGTGGGGGATAAGATGGTCTTTCTGGCTTTCTTCGAGAAATACGGCTCTTCGGCGACCGTGGCCCAGACCCAGGCCCGGAGCCTGGCCTGGCGCGACGCGATGAACGGCCTCAACGCCGCCCAATATCAAAAAAAATAGGCCCGAGGCATGGAGGACCAGTCATCGAAAACAGCGGCTCTGGCCGTGGCCGTGACCACCTTCAGTCTCTGGGGGTGTTGCCGGTCTACTGGAAGCTGTTCGGCGGGGTGCCGGCCCATGAAGTGTTGGCCCACCGGGTGTTCTGGTCCTTCATCTTCCTGGTCGGCCTGGTGCTGGCCACCAGGCGTTGGCCGACGTTGCGGCGCGAGGCCCGGGAGCTTCTGAACCACCGCCGCCGGCTGTTGGGCCTGGCCGTGGGGGCGGTTCTGATCAGCTGCAACTGGGTGACCTTCATCTGGGCGGTCAATCACGACCGGGTGGTGGAGAGCAGCCTGGGCTATTACATCAACCCTCTCCTGAACGTGCTCATCGGGGTGACCGTGCTGCGGGAGCGTCTGTCGGTGCGGCAGTTCGTGGCCGTGCTTCTGGCGGCGGCCGGGGTGCTGCACCTGACCCTCCACCACGGCTCCCTGCCCGTGGTGGCCCTGATCCTGGCCGGCACCATGTCCGTCTACGGCCTGACCAAGAAGGTCACCGGCCTGTCGGCCATGGTCGGCATGACCCTGGAGACCGCCCTCATCGCCCCCCTGGCCCTGGTCTTTTTCATCACCCTGTATAGCCGGGGCCAAGGGCTGCCGCCCGGCCTGTCCCCCACCTATCTGCTGCTGGTGGCCTCCGGCGCGGTGACCGCCGTGCCCCTGATCATGTTCGCCTACAGCCTCAATCGTCTCTCCCTCACCGTCATCGGCATCATCCAATACATTTCCCCCACCCTGACCCTGCTTCTGGGCGTCTTCCTCTATCACGAGCCCTTCACCACCGTCCATCTGGTCGCCTTCGCCCTCATCTGGTCCGGCCTCCTCCTCTTCACCACCAGGGCATAGCCCTGGACCCACAGATGCTGTCGCATCTGCCCGCACCCGCATCATTGCCCTACCGGGCAATCTCTGGTTATCGCCCGGTAGGGCGATTAGCTGGACGGCCGAGGCCGCAACGTTTGGGCGGCCGGGACCATCGGTTCGTTGAAATGAGGAAAGCCGGCGGTGCCGGCTTTGTTTGTGATTAAAATTGCGAAATATTATAATTACTTTTTCGGACAAGTCGGTTCGCTCGCAGTGCGAACACCAATAACGCCGTCTTGAAGGAGAATTGATATTACAGGTTCGGTTCTATTCTGCGGGTGTCTTTCTATAGCTCCGGCGACTAAACATATTCCTTCTCGGACGACCAAAGTCTTGTGATTTGGGGCTTTGACCAAATCACTCCGAATAAGTTTAGTCGGCGAGTCAATATTCCAAATGAAACCAGATGAAGCTGAAACAATGGGGGTGATGCCGTATCATTTCCGCACTTACTTCGCGGTGTCAGCTTTTTTACGGAAACCACACTATATCATTCCGTGATGGTTGCCTTGTCAGGGAAGCCAAAACCGTCAGGCGGCGTGGGCCGGTAATACTTCGGAGGGCGGCCGCGTGGGCCCCGACCGCGTCGCCGATGGACCCGCGGATGACGAACTGATGGTCTCGGCCTCCCAAACGTTGCAGATGACCAAGTCCAGCGAAGCGGGTGCGGAGTTGGGTCCAGGGCTCAGCCCTGGCGGCCGCTATAAAACTATCATGCTCGAAAAAAAGATACGCGTTTTTCGCCGTCATTCATTTGATCATGAACCGTTCCCAGTCGGCCGGCCTGGTGACGGCCACCCACTCCCGGACCAGAGGAAGCCCCCGGCGTTCCAGGCGGATGGGCGCTTCCGGTTCCGGCCCGGGGTCGCCGTAAGCCGCGACCAGATGGCGGCCCAGGTCCAAGGTTTGAAGGCCGGGCTCCGAGCCGGAATAAGGGTGGATCACGGTCGGGCCGGGACCGCTTTCCAAATGGAAAGTCACGTCGCCGGGACCGGCCAGGGCGGTCAGGGCCTGATTGTCGGCCTGGTGCCGGCCCACGATGAGCCACTGGCCGGGCTCCGCCGAGAACAGGCGGCCGTGTTTGAGCATCTCCACCAGGCGGGCCGGGGGCCAGGCCGGTTCGGCGGCCAGGGGAAGGTCGAGCAGCCAGCGGAGGCGGCGGCTGAAACCCACATCGGTCAAAAGGCAGCCGCCGGCCGGGGGCGGAATGTCCAGGCCGTATCCGGCGGCCAGATCCATCTGGGCCCGCCGGCTCCGCCCGGAGAGCCCCAGGAGGCGTTCGCGGTCCACCCAACCTTTTTCTTCGGCCTCGGTCGGGGGCAGCAGCTTGGCCGACATCGGCCGCAGCACCAGGCGCCGGTGGCCGGAGTCCTCAGCCACTATATTCAGGGCCCGGGGATTCTGGCTCATGGGCCGCTGCCCCAGCACCTCGCCGGAAAAGAGAAAGCCGGGCTCTCCGGTGGCGGCCAAAAGCTCCCCGGCTTTCCGGAACATCAGGGCGTGGCAGTCGATGCAGGGGTTGAGGTTGCGGCCGAGACCGTGGGGCGGATTCTTGATGAGCGGCAGCAGATCGTCGTAAATATCCACCAGGGTCAATTCCAGGCCCAGGGCCCGGGCGCCGGCCAGGGCTTTGTCCGGCGGAAAGAAAGGGCTGGTGAAGGTCAGGAGAGTCGGGGTCAGGCCCTGGTCCATCAAAAGGCGGGCCGACAGAAGGCTGTCGAGCCCTCCGGAAAAAATGCCGAAAGCGTGCACCATGGGAACCTCTTAAATGGCGGGCGGGCGGTGCTGGAAGAATGCCCCCGCGCCCTGGGAATCAATGGCGCACGGCCCCTGCGGGACGGTGATCGACGGGTCGACCGTCGGTCGCGCCGCCCGGATTCTACCGTTTCAGCGTGATGGCCGTCAAGGTTTTTTGCGGGGTTTTGAAAAGGGTCGATGCTTCAGACGTAGATGGGCGCCATCAGGCTGGTTGGCAGGGTTCGGTGCGGGTTCTGGCCGGTGGTTTGCGGGGTCAGCTCGCGGATGAGATCGGCGGTGGCGCTGGTCAGGCTTTGGATGTTTTCCAGGGTGGCCCGGCCGGCGGGGAGGGCGGGGACCGGCTTGGCCGGCGTATCGGTATTGCGGGTGCTGAGGGTGCGGCGATCGCCCCGGGCCTGGCCGGCCGGCGATTGCTTGTCCTCGGTCGGGGGCTGCTCCGGGGGGCGGTATTCCGGGCGCTCGTAGTGGGGGCCGACCCGGCCAAGGCTGTTATAGCTGTTGGAAATGAGCATACGCCCTCAGGAGCTTTCACCGGGTTCGGCGGGAGGGTTCGGCCCGCCGAAGACCGGGGTATCAAAAGATTATACGTAGTCGCCGCGCTTGAACTTCATGGCCTCCACCGTGGCCAGAACGGCCGCGTCGTTGGACAGGCCCTTCAGGGGGTCGCCTTCCGGCAGGCTGCGGCTGAGTTCAGCCAACTGCCCGGCTGTTTTCTTCAGATTGTCGGCCAGGGGTTCGATATCCCGCAGGCTCCGGCTGGAATCCCCCAGGGCGGCGGCATATTGTTCCATGGTGTCCAGGGCGCTTTCGAGCTGGCGGTCGGGCGAAACGGTTTTGTCGCCAACTTTTTGACCGGCCAGAATCAGGCCCACCAGGGAGTCATTTTCCAAAAGTCCGGCCGCCCGGGTCGAGACGCCATTGGCGTAGCCGGTGGCGGCGGCCTGCGTTTGGGTTTCTTCCAATAGCTTGGAAAAACCTTGATTTTCCTGGGTATTTGTTCCATTGACCCGCTGTTTGGGGTTGATCAGCAACTGTTCCCATTGATTGGATGCTATTTTCATAGTGGCCTCGCCGTTCCGGGCTGAATCAAGCTCCCAAAGGAGCGGTTATGATGCCGACAAATGAAGCAAAAGGTGGGCCAATATTTTGGTGTTGGCCAACCTGTTGATTTCACTTCCCGTACGGTCTGTATGCCTATTGGTGTCGGCAATACTTGCCGGTTGGGGGAGGTGATGCGCGCCCCATCGGGGCGAGCTATTTTCCCGGCCCACCCTGGAAGAGGCCGGGGCTCCAGGCCAGGTTGGTGGTTCGGGGGTGGACGCGGTTGGTCAGAAAAAGCCAGAGAAAGTCCCGTTCGGGTTCCCACCACAGGGCCGGCCCGGTATAGCCCAGGTGCCCGACGGCCTCGGGGGAAAGTGGGGAAGCGGCCAGGGAGGCGACGTTTTTCCGCTGGTTGAAGCCCAACGGGCGGCCCTCGTCCTCGGCGGTGGGGCGGGGGCGGAGGAACTCGGCCAGAGTGGCCCGGTCGAAGAGGCGGCCCCGTCCCTCAGTCCAGGCGCGGGCCCAGTCTTCGGCCAGGGCCCAGACGTCGTCGGCCGGGGCGAAGAGGCCGGCGTGTCCGGCGACGCCGCCGAGCCAGCGGGCGTTGTCGTCGTGCGGTTGTCCCAGTGGGACCGGACCTTGAAAAAGGGCATCGGGATGGCCGACGGGGCCGCCCCAGCGAAAACCGTCCTCCGTGGGGGCCAGGGGGCGGGAGCGGGGCCGGAAGCCGATGGCGGCCAGGCCCAGCGGGGCCGCGATTTCCCGCCGGAAGAGTTCGTCCAGGGGAGCATCGCCCACGGTTTCCAGAAGAAAACCCAACAAAATGAAATTCAAGTCGCTGTAGACGGTGCGTCGGCCGGGCGGGAGGGCGGCGGCTTCAGGGGGCGGGTCGGACCAGATGGCCTCCAGGGTGGCCCGGCGGCGTTCGACCGGAGCCGGTGCCGCCCCTTCGTGGCCCGCCAGGCGATAGAAGGGCCGCCAGGCTTCCAGGCCGGACTGGTGGGCCAGGAGGCACGCGGGGGTGATGATCGACCAGGGTCGCCCCGGAGCCCGCCCGGAAAGCGGCCCCCGGGCCAAGGGGCTTTCGGCCAGGGGCTGGTTCAGATCCAGCCGACCCCGCTGGACATACAAGAGGGCCAGACTGGTGGTGGCCAGTATCTTGGTGACGGAAGCCAGATCGTAGATCAGGTCGAAGGTCACCGGAACCGCGTCCCGGGTGCGGCCCCGGAGGCCGGCCAGGGCCCGGCGGGGCGGGGTCAGGGGTGAGCCCCAATAGGCCACGGCCCCGGGAAAAGCCCCGGACTCGACCCCCCGGCCCAGCAGATCCGCCACCGTTTCCGGCGCGAAATCCAGGGGCCGGGGGCTCCCGGACGGATCAGCCTTCATTGCCGTTGGCGGCCAGTTGCTCGGCCATGCGTTTGCGGAGCAGTTCCACCACCGCGAGGAACTCCTTCTGATCCATCTCGATGGCCTTGCCCTCCTGCTTGGCCAGTTCCGGGATCGGGTCGATGAAGTTGCCGTTCTTTTTCAGGCGGAAATCAAGGTGGGGGCCGGTGGCGGTGCCGGTGGCCCCGACGTAGCCGATGAGATCGCCCTGCTTGACCACGCTGCCCTTGTTCAGGCCGGAGGCGAATTTGGACATGTGGGCGTACATGGTGGTATAGGTGTCGCTGTGCTTGATGGTCACCAGGCGGCCGTAGCCGCCGTTCCAGCCGGCGAAGACGACCACGCCGTCGGCCACCGTGGAGATCGGGGTGCCGGCCGGGGCGGCGTAATCGACCCCCTGGTGGGGACGCACCACTTTGAAAATGGGGTGCTTCCGCGCCATGCTGAAGTTGGAGGAAATGCGTTTATACTGCAAGGGGGAGACGAAAAAGGTCTTCTTGCTGGACCGCCCCTCGTGGTTGTAATAGGCCACCTCGTCGCGGGAATTGACGAAGCGGTAGTATTCGATGCTGCGGCCGCGGTTGATGAGCTTGACCATGTCGATGACCGGCTTGTCCTTGCGCAGGGGGCGGCCATCCTGGTATTCGCGGCTGAAGAGCACCTGGAAGTGGTCGCCATCCTTGATGTCGGTCAGGAAGTCGACTTCCGACGCCAGGATGTCGGACAGGGCGGCGATTTCGTCGCTGTCGAGGCCGGCCTGGCTGCCCGTCTGCCAGAGGCTGCCGCCGTTTGGGATGGTGCCCTCCCGGGCCGCGGTGAGGGTCATGGGCGCGGAGGCCAGGTTGTAGAGCCAGAAGCCGCCCTCCGGCCGGGGCATGATGACCATCGGAGCGCTGCCGCTGTCGGGGCAGTATTCCAGGCGCTTGAGCTCGCTGTGGCCCCGGTCGGCCCAGAAAGCCCGGACCACCGTTCCGGGCGGCACTTTGCCGATGGCCACCTTGCCCTGGTCGGCCAGGCACTGGATGATGGCCGGGGCGCCCTGGCGGGTTCCGAGGCCGATTTCCTCCAGGGCCTTGCCCAGGGTGGAGCCCTGGGAGATGGTGACTTCGGTCCGA
Source organism: Candidatus Adiutrix sp. (assembly GCA_031553735.1). Taxonomy (GTDB): domain Bacteria; phylum Desulfobacterota; class Desulfarculia; order Adiutricales; family Adiutricaceae; genus Adiutrix. Next base: position 1,647 of record JAVBLB010000130.1, on the reverse strand, counting down.
ATCGCCGCTTCGCGCTCCAGGGCATACAGTTCATAGAAACCCGGGGCCAGGGGCGCGACCTGGGGCAGACTGGCGATCGGGATGCGGGCCACCTTGGCCGCCGGCGGGGCGGGGCGGGAATAATGCCACAGGCCCAGCGCCGCGCCGGCCACGCTGATGAAGAGCACCGCCAGACCGGCCCAGAGCCCCCGACGGCGGCGTCCGGGGCGGTCGGCGGAAGCCGCGGCCCGCTCCTGTCTGGCCGGGGAGGGCCTTGGGGCGGGACGGGCCTCGAAGGGTTCCGGTTCCCGGGCCGGCTCGGCGGTGAGCGGAGCGGCCGGGAGCTCGATCATCGGCTCGGATGCGCCGGAGGCCAACTCCGGGGTCTCGTGGGGAGCGACGGACACCGTGGCGTCCCGGTCGGACTGCGGCGGCTGGGACGGGGGCGAGCCCGCTTCCTCTGTTTCAAAGCGGGTCGCTTCAACCAGGAGAGAATCAATGAATTCCTCGTCCCGGCCCGATCGGCTTCCGCGCGGCAGCCGCCTGTCGCCCGGCCGGGCGACGATGCGATCCGGCCCCGGCGCGGCGGCGTACCGTTCTTCCGGAGCTTCGACGGCCGTATCCTGTTTCGTCGACAGGCCGCCATATTCGAGCCCCGACGGCTGGAACGAGGCTTCTATCGTCGTCGGTTCCCCGTCGAACGGCGAAAAGACGCGCTCCAGCTCAGCCGGGACGGCGGCTTCGGATTTTCTTTCGCGAGATTCCGGGGGCGGGCAGACCCGGGCGCGGCGGCGGGGGTCGGCCGGGACGGCGGCTTTGGGCTGTCTCTCACGGGGCGGCGGAAGGGGGTGGGCTCGGGCCGGGCGTTCCGGCTCGGCCGGGGCGGCGGCCTCGAATTTTCTATCCCGGGGCCGTGGGGGAGGGCAGACTCGGGTCGGCCGTTTTACGGGAGGGGCGGCGGGCGCGGGGGCCGGGTCGAAATCAGATTCCTCCGGGGCTGGCCCGAAGACATCCGCCTCCGGTTCCATTTCTTCCGGCCGGGGCGCGGCCTTGGCCCGGGTTAAACCCTGGTAAAGCCTTTTGGATTTGGGAACGGCTATTTTTAGATCTTCAAGTATGTCCGCCGGGACCGGCGGCTGGGGGCGGTGATGCGCTTTGCCGGCCTCGGGCTGGCCGCCGCGGCCCAGGCCCTTCCACCAGCCGTCGAGCCGGGCCCCCAGCCGGGCGAAAAAACCGGCCCGTTTCTGGCGGCGGGCCCGGAAAAATGAACGGCGGAATTTGGGTTTCCCCTTGTTCGAACTCATATATGCAAACCTTAAGGCGGGGTGGACGGTTGGTCGCGCACCCGCCGGCCTTTTTCAGGCGCGGTATGGAATGGCGTATAGCCGGGGCCTCACCCGCCCCGGCCGATCACGGCCGAACTGCCGGGTTCAGGCATCGATCCGGAAAAGCGATGTCGGCGTCGATCCGGGAAACAAGCGAAACCCCTTTGAGGAGTATACCCAATTACCGGCCGATCGGCAACCCGGGGGGGGGCGGCAGGGCGATCGCCTCTTATGCGGGGTGATGAATCGCGGCGGTCTCGGCGTCCGCCGGGGCGCTGCCCCGGACCCCGCCAGGGGAGGGCCCTACGCGGGCCCTACCCTGGACCCACCCGCGCCGGGGGCT
>JAVBLB010000031.1:0-63581 GCA_031553735.1 Candidatus Adiutrix sp. | reverse complement strand
ATCACCCGTTCCCATTCCGAACACGGAAGTTAAGACCCACAGAGCCGATGGTACTGCCCTTTAGGAGGGTGGGAGAGTAGGTCGCCGCCGATTAATTAATCAAAGCGGTCCCAGCGCAAACGCTCGGGGCCGCTTTGTTTTTTGGCTGACGCACCGGGACGGGGTTTTTTTACCTCGCCTCCAATTCTATATGATAGAAGATGTTGCATGAACTTTAGTGAATTGAATTTGGCGGAGCCTATTTTACGTGCGGTGGCGATGGAAAAATACACTTCCCCGTCGCCTATTCAACAGCAGGCCATCCCGCACCTCTTGGCCGGGAAGGATGTTTTCGGCTGCGCCCAGACGGGTACCGGAAAAACGGCCGCTTTTGCCCTGCCGATACTGCACAGGCTCCTTGAGCGGCGTGACGCGACCCCGAGCCGAGCCCCCAAAGCCCTGGTTTTGACCCCGACCCGGGAATTGGCCCTTCAAGTCGGGGCCAGCTTCACGGCTTTTGGGCGGTTTACCGGATTGAAGACGACGGTGGTCTTCGGCGGCGTCAGTCAGCATTCCCAGGTCGCGGCTCTTCGAAGCGGCGTCGATGTGCTGGTGGCGACTCCGGGGCGGCTGGTTGATCTGCTGCGGCAAAAATTGTGTGATTTGCGGCGCGTCTCCATCCTGGTTTTGGATGAAGCAGATCACATGCTGGATCTGGGTTTTATCCGCGATGTGAAAAGCATTATCGCCGCCATTCCGGAGCAAAGGCAGACGCTGCTGTTTTCCGCCACCATGCCGGATTCGATATCCTCGCTGGCCGCGTCTGTTTTGCGCAATCCGGTCCGGGTGGCGGTCACCCCGGTGTCGTCAACCGTGGAGAGCGTCGCGCAGTGCGTGTACCACGTCAATAAATCCGACAAGGGCCGGCTGTTGGTCGATCTGCTTCAAAACGGCGACGCCTGGACCAGCCTGATCTTCTCCCGCACCAAGCACGGCGCCGACAAAATATGCAAAATGCTGAACGCCTCGGGCATCAAAGCCGGGGTCATTCACGGCAATAAGTCGCAGGCGGCCCGAAAAGAAGCGCTGGCCACGTTCAAAAAAGGAACGGCGCCGGTTCTGGTGGCGACGGATATCGCCGCCCGGGGCATCGACATCCAGGGCCTTTCACTCGTGGTCAACTATGACCTGCCGGAAGTTCCGGAAACGTATGTTCACCGGATCGGCCGCACCGGCCGGGCCGGCCGGTGCGGCCGGGCGATTTCGTTTTGCGACGACAGCGAACGCTCTTCGCTGCGGAGCATTGAATCCCTGATCGCCGTTCGGATTCCATCCGTTCAGGACCACGCCCTGGCCATGCCGCTCGCGGCCCCGGCCGCCAGGGGTGAAGTGCGCGATTCCGGGGATCGCCGTCCTGTCGGCCGGGAAAAGAACGCCGCGGCCAAAGCGGAGAGAAGCAAGCCGGGTCAAGCCCCGGTCGGGCAAAGCGCCGCCGCCGTGAGTTTGCCGCGAAACCGCGACCGGCGGAACGAGAAATCGGGCGTCACCGGCCTTGGAGTTCGGGAAGCGGCGGGGCTGGAAGCGCCTCGGGCGGCGGTTCCGGCCAAGCGGACCGGAAGACATCGCCCCAAACGGGCGGTCGCCGCCCCGACATTTCGCAAAGCCGTGGGGTGACGAAGGGGAGCGCGTGTCCTAAATATCTTTTTGCTCCCTGGCGTCGTTGCTCAGGAGTTTTAGTGCTCGAAATATAAATGGCTTCTAATCTGGATGAGGTCATATGAAAACGGCCCCGGCGCATAGCTGTGGGCCGTTTTTTGTAAGAAGCCCAGCGCAGGGAAGGATGGAGGCGATAGAACCTCCGTCTCGGCTGCGGCGACACGCGCATAACGAAATCACGGCGGCGCTTTGCCCCATTCGGGGCTTTGCTGAAAAAAACGCTTGACATTGTTTTGTATAAAACTATAATAGAGCCAGAAGGTGCAAGGTACATGAAAAATCCAGGTTCCGACATTGCAGATATCATAGGCAAATTGCGCCACAAAATAAATGGCTATATTATTTCCAGATTGGCTGACGAGGGGATAAGCGGCCTGGCTCCTTCGCACGGGGCGATTTTTATGGTCCTGTATCATGAAGGGCCGCAGCCCATGCTGGCTCTAAGCGAAAAAATCAACCGCGATAAAAGCACGTTGACGGTGCTGATCCGCAAGCTGGAAGCGCTGGGCTACGTCAGGCGCGAGCCGGATGCCGCCGACAGGAGAAGTTTCACCATTCATCTCACGGAAGAGGGCTTCAAATTCAGGGCGACATTCGAGCGAATTTCCAACGAGTTGATAGACCGGATTTGGGGGGACACCCCGCCGAAAGACAGGAGGAAGCTGAGCGAAGAGTTGACGCGCATGTTGGGAAGAGTGTAATTTTTTTGCCATTATGGTTTTATGTAAAACATTATGGAGGCCGCCATGTTCGATTTTGCCCAAGCTTTGGCCGATACCCCCAACGGGGTCTTGACCACCCGTGACGGTGATTCGTTGAAATCACGAGTTTTTCAATATCTTTTTGCCGATGGTCGAAAGATCTACTTCTGCACCAGCAAGGAGAAGGATGTCTATAATCAGCTGACCGTCAATCCGAATGTCTCCTTTTGCAGCTATCCGGTGAATTTTTCGCCGGTGGTTTCAATCAGCGGTCGGGCGGTTTTTGTGGACGATTTGAAGCTCAAAACCAGAGCGCTCGACGAGAATCCTATGATCAAGGGTATTTATACGTCGCCGGAAAACCCGGTATTTGCTCTTTTTTATATCGACGCGGTAGAAGTCAAGACTTTTAGCTTCGCCGAGGGCTCCAGGACGTACACGTTGTAAATTATTTTGCCGCCGAACGATGAAAAAGCCCGCGAGGATGTCGCGGGCTTTTTTACCTTCAACCGGTCCCAGCTAACAAATAAGATCGCTATGTTGTTCGGGGCCGTTTTCAGGCTCAGCGAAAACGGTCATAGACCACGGTCTCATCCAGGGGACGGCGGCTTTCGTGCTTGGGAGAGGGTTGGGCGTCGGGCGCGGGGTGGCCTATCGGGAAGATCGCCACCGGCTCCACGTTGTCCGGCAGGTTGAAAGCCCGCCGGAAGGCCGCCGGATCGAAATGCCCCACCCAGGTCGCGCCCAGGCCCTGATCGTGCACGGCCAGCATGATGTGCGTGCCGATGATGGCCGCATCGACCACGCCGGAGTTATCCCCGTCATACGGCCGCACCCAGGCCTCGTCTTTCCGGTAGCAGACGGCCAGGGCCAGGGGGGCGTCGAAGGTATAGGGGGTGCAGGCCTTGAGTTTTTCCAGGTCGGCCGCGTCCCGCAGGACCAGGATGCGCTGCGGCTGCTTGTTGACGGCGGTGGGGGCCACTCGCGCCGCCTCCAAAATCGCGGCCAGCTTGCTTTCTTCGACCGGCTGGGGACTGAATTTCCGTACGGAATATCTTTCCCTGATCAAACGTACATATTCCATGATGATCTCCTTTCATCAGTCCGCGGCATAGAGCTTCATGCCCCGGGGCGAGCGGATGTATTCATATGTATTGTAATGAAACATCATTTCCCGCCTTTCATTGCGGTGTTCCATATAGAGGCTGGCCCACAAACCGTCTTTGGGCAGGCTTCCGTTCAGATATGAAGCGGTATAGGAATTTTCAGCGTTTCGGTCGTCCACCCGGCGGTCTTCCTCATCTTCGAGCCGGCCCTGGGGATAGAGCGCCATCATGCGTTCCATGGTGTCCCGGTGTGAAAAACCGTTGTCGAGCGCCCAGGGCACATCGTTTTTCCCGGTGACCCGATCGCTGACGATTTCAATTCTCTGCACAATCAAATTGCCGACCGGGCTGTCTTCCTTCAATTCATTTCCGAAGGCGAACACGCTGATAGCATAGCCGTCTTTCGAAAATTCTATGAGGGGGTTGCAATTGATCCCCGCGGGTATGACCGTGCCCATATCGGCGAAGTACTTGAAGCTTTTGGGGTTGTCGGTTTTTTTGTCCACCCAGCCGTTTTTGGCGAAATCGCCGACCGTCGCGCCAAAAGGATATCTATCCCCCAGTATTTCAATATATCCCGCGAACCGGGCCGGAACCTCCGCGCCCCCCGCCTCTTCGCCGGCTCCGGCATGGCGGGCGGCGACGCAGAATACAATCGTGGACAGCAGCAACCAGGATAGAATCTTTTTCATACCAACTCCTTGGGTGATATATTGCTCCGAATCAATACAGCTTCAAAAGCCGCCGCGCCTCGCTGATCTCCGTTTCCAAATCCGCCAGCTTGTCCTGATAGCGGCTGTGGCGGCCGGTGTATTGATGCCGGAGGTTGAAACGGTAGCGGGCGCGCCGCAGCCGCAATTGGACCAGCTTCCAGCGCAGGCCCCAGCGGGAGGGCAGGCGGGGGCGGGTCACCGGGTCCACTTCGCGGTCCGGATCCTCCACCAGCCAGACGATGGCCGGGCCGGTATAGATTTCGCGGGTGAGGGGCGGTTCGGCGGTTTGGAGATCGGTGGGCGCGGGCGGCGCCGGGGCCTCCGGCCGGAAAGCGGGCGAGGTCAATGGGGCGGCGGTTTCAGCCGCCGCCGTTTTTTCTTCGGGGCTGAGGAGACGTTTGCGCAGCACCGCCCGCAGGCGGTCCACGGCCCCAGGCGTCCGGTCCAGCTCCTCCGGAGTGCGGCCTTGAGCCTGCCGGGCCCGGCCGAAATCGGAGAGGCCATAATCGAGGCGGGCCAGTTCGAACCGGGCCCCGGTCCAGCCTGACCATTCAGTCTGATCGGTGTAGCGGCGCCAACTGGCGGCGTTGAACGCGCGGCGCGCGGCGGGAGCTTCGGCGGCCAGTTCGTGGGGGCCGCTGACGATCAGTTCCCCGCCGGGCCGCAGCAGATCGAGGCAGGCGGTCATCAGTCCGTCCAGATCCTCGACCTCGGCCGCCAGGCGGGGCAGGCTGATGGTCTGGAAGGAGCCGGGTTCCAGGGTGACCGGGCCGAAGCGCTCCGTCGGATAGCTGGCTCCCGGCGTCAGCGGCCGGGTCGGGTCCGCCACCAGATCGGGCCGCATCCGGGGATCGGCGTCGACGTTCAGGGCCTCGTTCCAGAAATCCGGGCCGCTGCCGATCCGCAGATGGTCCGGGCACGAAGGCTTTACTTGGGGAGAGGCGGTTAAATTTTTATCCCGGCCGTCAAAGTCCGGCCGTGATGAAGCCGCGGCGGCGTTCGGCCCCTCCGGGGCGAAGTCCGCCCCCTGGCCGTGCACCAGCCGCCGGCCCACCAGTTCCGCCAGGGCCTCGTCGAGCTTCAGGGCGGCAAAGGCTTCGAAGCCGAGCCGGGCCTGTTCTTCCCGTTGGCGTTCGTCATGAACCAGATCCAGGACCAGGGGGACCAGCTCCTCGTGGGTTCCGAAGGCGCAGGCTCCGGCCAGTTCAGGATAGTGATAGGTCCCGGGGGCCAGTTCGGAAACCACGGCCCGGCGGTTGGCCAGGGCGTAGCCCAGGCGGACGATCTCCAGGCTGGCCGGGAGCGAATGGTGAATGTTCAAAAAAACCCGGGTCCCATACAGGGCCTGGTCGCGGGCCGGGCCGAAGGCCCGGGTCAGGCGGTTGACGGCCAGGCCCCGCTCGGCCAGGGCGGTCAGCACCTCCCGTCGGCGGGGAGTCATGGCCCCGTAAAAAAGCACGTCGCTGGTCGGGGCCGGGCAGGGGGCCAGGCGGGTCATTTCCGGGACGTAGCCCAGGGGCAGAAAACGGGCCCGGATGCCGCGCCCGGCCAGGAAATCGATGTTGCGGCGGCTGAAGTCCCAGGTCTCGCGCCCGGCCAGGAGGTCGAAATAGCGGCCGTCTTTAAGCCAGGGGTAACCGGTGGCCTCCAACTGTTCCAGGTTCAGGATGACGGCTTCCGCGGGCAGGGCCAGCCACCGCTGTTCCGGGTCATAATTGGCGCCGAGGCAGATGTTGCGGCTGTGGGGGTTGAAGCTGTTGATCCGGATCTCCGTTTCATAACCCAGGTGCTGGAAGGCGTAGCGCAGCGGCAGCAGCACGTCGTCGAAAGCCCGGGTGTCGGGCATGTGGGGGGTGGAAATCCGAACCAGACTGAAATGCATGAGATCGATCCTTCGTTGAGCCCCGAATGGGGCGAAACGCCGTCGTGATTTCGTTATGAACGTGTCGCCACAAGCGAGACGGAGGTTCATCACCTCCATCCTTGCGTGAAAAAGAAGGCCGCCCCGTTCGGCAGGGGGCGGCCTGGCGCGTTATCCGCTTTTAAAGGCCGGACCGGTTATTTGTCGGCCATGGCCTGCAGGGCGGTGATGGCCACGGTGTTGATGATGTCGGCCACCAGGGTGCCGCGGGACAGGTCGTTGACGGGTTTGTTGAGGCCCTGGATGATGGGCCCGATGGCCACGGCCTTGGCCGTGCGCTGGACGGCCTTGTAGCCGATGTTGCCGGCCCCGAGATCCGGGAAGATCATGACCGTGGCCTGGCCGGCCACCGGGGATCCGGGCATCTTGGAGGCCCCGGTTTTGGGATCCACCGCCGCGTCGAACTGCAGGGGCCCGTCGATCGGGAGGCCAGGGTAGAGCTTCTCGGCCGCCTCCCTGGCCAGCTTGGTGGCTTCCACCACCGCATCCACGTCCGGGCCGGTGCCGGAAGAGCCGGTGGAATAGCTGAGCATGGCCACCTTGGGCTCCACTCCGAAGGCCTTGGCCGTCTGGGCCGAAATGATGGCGATTTCGGCCAGTTGCTGGGGCGTGGGGTTGGGGTTGATGGCGCAGTCGCCGAAGACCCAGACCCGGTCGGCCAGGCACATCAGGAAGACCGAGCTGGCAATGGAGCAGCCGGGCTTGGTCTTGATGATCGACAGGGCCGGGCGGATGGTGTCGGCGGTGGTGCCGTCGGCCCCGGAGACCATGCCGTCGGCTTTCTTGGTCTGGACCAGCATGGTGCCGAAGAAATTACGGTCCTTCATCTGGGCGGCGGCCTTTTCCTCGGTCATGCCCTTGGCCTTGCGCAGTTCATAGAAGGCGTGGGTCAGGTCGGGCAGAAGGTCGCTGGTCTGGATGTTGATGAGCCGGGCCTTGGCCAGGAGGCTGTTCAGGCCCAGGGCTTTGGCCTGTTTGGTCATGGCGTCGGGATCGCCGAGGATGGTGAGGTCGGCGAAGTCTTTTTCCAGGATGTCGTCGGCGGCCCGCAGGATGCGTTCGTCATTGCCTTCGGGCAGCACGATGTGCTGTTTGGAGATTTTGGCCTTTTCGATGAGGTCGAATTCGAAGCGCTTGGGGGTCATGGCCTTGGGCACGATGTTGCAGATGGTGCCGCAGGCCGTCTCCAGGTGGGAGACGATGTCGGCCCCGGAGGGCAAGGCCCAGACCTGAACGCCGGCCAGGGGCGGCAGTTCCTTGTCGGTGGCCGCCTGGGCCGGATTCTTGGTCAGGACGGCCAGGGCCAGCACTTCGGCGAACCGGCTTTTATAGGCCTGGACGCCCAGCGCGATGGATTCGAGGTCGATCTGGCCGCAGCCGCAGCCGCAATCGCCCGCCAAAAGGATGACCGGGCTGCCCAGGTTGGCGGCGATGGTGGCGTCGAGGTTGGCCAGGGCGCCGCCGGCCGGCACCAGGTCGATGCCCTCGATGACCAGGCAGTCGAACTGGCCGGCCAGCCGGTTGTATTTCTGGAAAACGGCGTCAAGTACGGCGCCTTCCTTGCCCTGGTGCAGAAGCCCGACGGCTTCTTCCCGGGTCAGCCCGTAATAATCGGCCAGTTGGCCCGGCAACCGGGCTTCGCTCACGGCCGCTTTCAGTTCCGCATCGTCGGCGCCGGTGGCCACGGGTTTAAAAAAAGCGGCCCGCCCGGTTTTCCTGGCCGCAAAGCCCAGGGCCGCGACGGCGGCTTCATGTTTGCCGGAAATTTGGCCGATGCCCGTTATGAAAAAAGATTTCGCCATGTATCTCTCCTGGAGCTGACCGGCCGGAACGCGCCGACCGGCCTGATTTTAAGGCGGGGAGGCGATTGAGCCTGTTCCCGGACGATCAGTTTCAGCCAGACCGCTTTTCGGCGGTGCATTGCCCCATTCGGGGCGTGGTCGGACTGAGATCAAAATGATAATTGTTCATTTTATCGTACTTGAAACCAAATGTCCAGCGCGCTCCCCGGATATCTTTACCGCCGGGACGGGGCCGGCGGGCGGTCCACAAAAATACTTACAAGCCGGAGCAAGTCTGCTATGATAGAACCTGAAATAGTATGGATGGAAGCGAGTGCACCTCCGTTCCGGACGATGCGGCCCGTCCATAACGTGGTTATGTCGGCGCATTGTCCCATTCGGGGCGTGGATAGTGACGGAGGTGGCCGGATGGCTGATCGCGATTTTATGGATCAAGCGGCACGGCGGTCCGTGACCGGTCCGGAGAAGAAGGCGGTCCTGGGGCTGACCTTCTGGAAGCTGATGGCCGTTTTTTTGGTGCTCGGGGCGGGTCTGGTGCTGGGTTTAATCGGCTATCTGGGATATGGCGTGGTGGTTTCCCCGCCGGCGTCGGAGGAGACGGCTCCCGACGTGCCCGCTTCACCGCCGCCGCCCACGCCGGCTTCACCGGACGTGCCGGCCGCGCCGGATATGCCGCCGGCGTCGGGCGCTCCGGAGGTGACCTCCGGGCCTTCTTCTCCGCCGATCCTGGTTGAAAGGCCATATCTGGATGAGAAGGGCGTCTGGAGCCTGGCCGATCAGACGGCCCCCGCCCCGCCGCCCGCGTCGGGAAGCTCGCGGCCGGTTGAAAGTCGCGCCGTGCGGCCGATGATTTCGACTTCCACCGAGGTTTTTTACCAGGATGAGCAGGGCGTTTGGCGCAATACCCAGGCCGGTGGGCAGCCCGCCGCGTCCCGGCCCGCCCTGGGCGGGGGCGATCTGTCGGCGATGAGCGGGCTGTTGTCGGCCCTGGGCGGCGGTTCGGCGGGCGGCGGGGGGGACCTGTCGGCGATGAGCGGGCTGTTGTCGGCCCTGGGGGGCGGTTCGTCGTCGGGCGGGGGCGACCTGTCGGCGATGAGCGGGCTTCTGTCGGCCCTGGGGGGCGGTTCGTCGTCGGGCGGCGGCGATCTGTCAGGCTTGATCCAGGGGTTGGGCGCATTGGGCGGTCAAGCGCCGGTGCCGAGCCCGGAAGACGGCCTGAACAGAATTCACGCCCGGCCGGGCGACGTCGGCCTTTTGGCCGGCTCGAAGACCGGCGGGGCCGCCCCGCCGCCCGTGGCCGGCCGGGGCTTGAACATTGAAGGTTATGAGCGTTTCGATCCGGCCGCCGCCGGGACGCTCAAAAGCGACTGGGAACCCTTCAACGATCCCCGGTAAGTGGATGCCGGGCCGGGACCACGACCGTGAACGATTGTCATTTCGAAGCCGATGCCCGCCGGTGGCTTGATGAGCGCTTTCGCCGACGCCCGGAAGTATCGGCGGGCGGCGACCCGGCCCCGGCCCTCGACCGCTGGCGGGCGGCTCGGCTGGCGGATCTTCTTGAATGGGCCGCGGCCCAATCCCCCTGGTATCGCCGCCTCTTTGATCCCGGCCTGGTCCGGCGGCTGGCGGCCGATCTGCGGAAGCCTACCGACGACCGGGCCGGAGGGGTCGGGGCCGAAACGCTCCTGGCCGAACTGCCCACCACCAGCCCGGCCGACCTGGCCGGGGATTCCGACGCCTTTCTGGCCGTGGGCCAGGACGAGGTGGCCGGCCTGGTCTCCATCCCCACTTCCGGCACCAGCGGCCCGGTCAAACGCATCCGGTCCACGGCCGCCGATCTTCAGGAAACCGTCGAGTTTTTCATTTACGGCATGCGGTTTCTGGTGGAACCGGGGCGGGACCGGGTGGCCCTGGCCATGAGCGCCGCCCGGCCCGGCAACGTCGGCGACCTGCTGGGGCGGGCCCTGGCCGTTTGGAACATTCCCTTTCTGGCCCATGGCTTCGTGCCGGAAGAAGCCGCCGCCGAAACCGCCTGGCTGGAGGAGCTGGCCGACTGGGGCCCCACCTGTCTGGTGGGGGTGCCGCCGCAGATGCTGGCCCTGTCACGCCACGAGGGGACGCCCCGTCTGGCCCGGAGCCTTAAGACCATATTGCTGAGCGGCGACGTGGCCGAGGACGCCCTGGTGGCCGAACTGGAGGCCAATTTCGGGGCCGCCGGGGGCTCCTGCCGGGTCTACCGTCACTACGGCCTGACCGAGATCGGCCTGGGCGGGGCGGTGGAGTGCGGCCAACGCCTCTGGCCCCATCTGCGCGACGACCTGTGGGTGGAAATCCTCGGGCCCGACGGCCGCCCGGTGGCCGGGCCGGGCCGGGCCGGGGAGATCACCGTCACTCCGCTGACCCGCCGGGGCATGCCCCTGATCCGCTACCGCACCGGCGACGAAGGTTTTTTGTTCGGTGAAAGCTGTCCCTGTGGTTCGGTGATGCCGCGTTTGAAGGTGTTCGGGCGCCTGGCCGACCGCTTCACTCTACCCGGCGGCCGGAACCTGCGGGTGGCGGATTTCGAGGCCCCACTGACGGCCCTGCCGTTCGTGCGCGGTTATGATCTTCAACAGCACCGGTCGGTTCCCGGCGGTTTGACGCTGCGTCTTCTCACCACCGCCGGGGTGCCGGAAGAGGCCCCGGAACTGGCCGCCCAGGCCCTGCGAAGCTGGCTGGGCCCGGACGGGGCCGGCCTGCGCCTGGCGGTGGAGATCGGCCGCCCGGAACCCGATGCCCCGGCCGACGGCCGGCCGGTCCGGGCCTCCGGCGGCAAACGCCGTCTCCTGACCACCGACGAGCCCCTGTCGGGCCGCGTTTTCCGGTTCTGAATACCAGGTGACAATACGATAAAAAATTGGAATTATCGCGATGTCACTATTGAAATAGCCGCCGGGCGAATCAAGGAAAAGATGAACCAATTATCCGCCTGGAAAGTGAATGGAAATACAGTCACCTGCCCCAATGGGGTTCAGGTGGAGTTTCCCTTCGAGGTGATGAAATACACGTTGATAGACGACAATCTGTTGGTTTTGCTTCGTATGCCCTATGGAACGAGATTGTCTGAAAACGCCTTTATGATCTCCCCTGCGGGGGCAATCGTTTGGCGGGTGGCGCAGATACCTGAAATGGCCAACTCCGATTCTGATTTTTATATAGGCTTTTTTGACCGGTTTGAAGAAGATAAAAAAAACCAAACGATGCGCCTGGCGAGTTGGAAGGGAACCATTAACACAATAGACATTACTACTGGAAAAAGTATAAGCACGTATTGGGGAAAATAATGTTCACGGCGGTGAAGCCGCGTAGCGGCCGGGAGCGGAGCCGGGCCGTGGTCGAAAGCCCGGCCCGTTTTTTCCGCCGGGACGAAACGGCGACGGCCGCCAAATCGCTGAGCATTTGGCGGCCGTTCGGCATGATCGGCCGAGGACAGTGGAAAGCGGGCTTCGGGGATCGGCGCTATTTGTCGGCGGCCCCGGCCCCCGGGCCGGTCCGGCGGGTGAGGTTCAGGCAGAGGTTGAGGGTTTCGTAGGCGTCGCGGACGATGTAGTCCACCCCCAGCTTGGCCACTTCGGCGGCCAGCTTCGAGCCGCCGGCGGCGGACACGACCCCGCCGCCGATGAAAATTGGCGGCGGCTGTCGGCCGTGATAGGTCTCGCGCACCAGGTGGATCAGGCGGGCCAGCGGCTCCAGGCAACTGGTCAAAAGCAGCGACACGCCCACGGCGTCGGGCTCCCGCTGTAGAATTTCCTTCAGAAACACCCGGGGCGGGACATCCACCCCCAGATCCACCACTTCAAAGCCGTGGGCCTCCAGGAAATAGGAGGCCATATTTTTGCCCAGGTCGTGGATGTCGCCCTCGATGGTGCCCAGGATCACCAGGCCGGAGCGTCCGGCCCCCCCTTCCTCCCGCACCAGCCGGGGCATCAGAAGGCGCATGGACTGGCGCATGATCTCGCCGGACAGGATGAGCCCGGCCACGAAATATTCGCCGCGCTGGTACATTTCGCCGATTTCGGCCAGGGCCTTCTGGAAACAGGTCAGGATGTCGTGGGGGCTGGCCCCGTTGTGAAGGAGGTTGGCCACGGCCTGGAGCACGGCCACCTCGTTGAGGCTGACGATGAGCTGGCGCAGTTTTTCCAGTTCCTCGTCGATGGCCCGGGTGGCCGGGTTGTGGCGGGCGGCGTTTGGTTTGGGGTGCTGGTCGGACACGGGTTTTCTCCAGGCGCGCTGAACGGGGTGAGTCGCGGAGGGCGTTGAATCGCAATTTCCCGGGATGGGGGCGGCGGAACCTTTGACGATGTCGCGGCGGCGCTTCACCCCTCCGGGGTTCAGTTGCCGTTGGGGGCGCTCCAGTTGCCGATGCCGGTTTCGGCGCTCAGTTTCAACTGGTCTTCGGGGGCGATGAAGCAGCCGGCGGCCAAGGGGGCCAGGGCGGCGTCGAAAAAGGAATACTCCAGCTTGAAACCCACGGAGCCCAAGGGGCGGTTCAGAACCTGGGCGTCTTCATCGGCCAAAAGCACCGGGGTGATGGACAGGGCGGCCCGCTTGATGAGCCCCTGGCCGCTGCCGGTGAAGAGGCCGGTAAGATAGGTGGCCTCGAGTTCGGCCTCCACCACCGGGCGGCTGGGGTCCAACAGCAGGTAGCCCTCCTGGACCAGGAGGATATCCTCCCCGGCCGCGATGTGGCGCCGCAGAAAGATGACCGAATCACCCAGTTCGATGCCCAGTTGGGCGGCCACCCGGGCGTTGGCCCGGCGGACTTCGCTTTTGATGATGTTGACCTTGGTCTGGCGGGCCCGCACGGTTTCCACCAGCCCGTTGATGAAGAAGGGCGCCCCGCTCCAGCTCAGTTCCTTGACGTAGGTGCCGCGCCCGGGCATCCGCTCCAGAAGGCCCCGGTCCACCAGCACCCCCACCGCCTGGCGCACGGTCATCAGGGCCAGGCTGTTTTCCCGGCTCAGGGCGGCTTCGGAGGGGATCTTCTCCCCGCAGCGGTACACTCCGCTCAGAATCCGCTGCTTCAGGATCTCGGCCAACTGCAGGTAAGCCCGGCCCGCGTCGGACGGGCCTGTCTGGGCGGGTGTTTTGTCGGTGGCGCGCATACTCTTTGTCCTCCCCGTCGGTTCGGGCGGGAAGTGGCTGTTTTGATGACCGCTGATGGGTATTTTCTATAATATATATCACCGGGGGGTTTTAAGCAATATTTCTTTTAGAGATCTAGATCGGATGCGAATAGCAATCCATTGGCGGGGCTTTTCACGCCAGTCCGCTATAGGTCGTCGGGCGTGGAACCCGATCCGGGCCGGGAAGGGTGAAGGCGATGCCCCGAATGGGGCGATGCGCCCTCGATCAATAAATTGACGAGCACTCGACCAACAAAGTTGGCGAGTAGCCGAAAACCGGTCTGGCTGGAACTGGATCGTCCGGGAACGGGCTTATTACTCCGGCAACTAAATAAGTCACACTCGCGATTTTGCCAAAGCCCGAAATCGCTGGACTTGGCCGTCCGAGAATCGACTTCGTCAGCTGCCGGGTTAATAATGGCCTCCCCACCCCTCCCTGGGATATCGCATTTCGACGGCGGAATATATCAGTGGCATATTTCCGCAAAAATCGGTAAGATGGCTCCTGATTTTATCGGGGCCCGGGTTGGCTCGGAGGGATGGAGACGGAAATATGCGCTACCAGGCGGCCGGGCTGCCGGGCTTGATTCTGATGGAGCCGGACGTGCGGATCGACGAACGGGGGTTTTTCGCCCGCCTTCTCTGCCGTGAGGATTTCGCCGCCCAGGGCCTGGCTTTCGACCCGGTCCAGATGAACCTTTCCGGCAATCACCGGCGGGGGACGCTGCGCGGCCTCCACTACCAACGTGCGCCCCACGCCGAGGACAAGCTGGTGCGGGCCGTGGCCGGGGCCGTCTTCGACGTGGCCGTGGACCTGCGCCCCGATTCGCCGGCCTACGGCCGCTGGGCCGGCTTTGAACTGTCGGCCGAAAACCGCCGGGCCCTTCTGGTGCCCAAGGGCTGCGCCCACGGGTATCTGACCCTGACCGACGGGGCGGAGATCCTGTACCTGGTCGACGCCTTTTTCCACCCCGAAGCCGAGGGCGGCCTGCGTTGGGACGACCCGCGCCTGGGGATCTCCTGGCCTTTCCCGCCGCTGGTCGTGTCCGAAAAAGACCGCTCTTGGCCGGATTTCCAGCCCGTAATCGCGGCCGCCCCATGACCGGGACCGCGACTGTCCAGGCCGGGACGGACGTCAGTCTCCGGGACCGCCGCCTGATCCTGTTCATGGCGGTGTTGACCAACCTTTTGGGCAACATCGGCTTCACCGGGCTGAACCTGGGTCTGCCGAGCATGGAGCGGGAGCTGGAACTGTCGGCGGCCCTTTTGGGCTGGATTCCCCTGAGCCAGTTCATGGCCATGGCCGCCATGGCCGCGCCGGGGGCCAAGCTGGCCGACATCTGGGGACGCCGGCGGACCTCCGTCATCGGTTTTTTCGTCTGCCTGGCCAGCCTGGTGGTCAGCGCCCTGGCCTGGGACGCGGTGTCGCTTCTGGCCAGCCGGGTGGTCACCGGCCTGGGGCTGGCCGTGGTTTTCACCAACAACACGGCCATGGCCACCTCGGTGCATCCGCCGGAGCGGCGGGGGCGGGTGCTGGGCTACACCATCGCCGCGGTCTACGTGGGGCTCAGCCTGGGGCCCATCGTCTGCGGCTATCTGGTGGGCTGGTTCGGCTGGCGGTCCATCTTCTGGCTCAACGCGTTCGGCTTTCTGCCGCCCCTGGTCCTGAGCCTTCTGGTGCGGGTGGAGCAGCGCCCGGCCCGGGGAGAGAAGCTGGACCGGCGCGGGGCCCTGTTGTGGGCCGCGACCATGCTGGTCTTGTTTTTCGGGCTGGCCAACATCACCCACCGGCCCCTGGGGCCGATCCTGGCCGCCGCCGGGCTGGCCCTCGGCTGGGCCTACGTCCGGGTCAGCCTGGCCAGCCCCAACCCGGTGCTGGATATCCGCCTGTTCACCGAAAGCCGCCGCTTCGCCTTTTCCTCCTTGGCGGCTTTCATCGGCTACAGCGCCTCCACCGGCACGGGCTTCATCCTGGCCCTCTATCTGCAATACACCAAGGGGCTGCCCACCAGCCAGGCCGGGCTCATCCTGGTGACCCAGCCGGCCTGCCAGGCCCTGATCACCCCCTTCATCGGCCGCCTGTCGGACCGGATCGACGCCGGGCTGATGGCCTCCGTCGGCATGTCCATTTTAACCCTGGGGCTGGGCCTGATGGCCCTGGTGCTCACCCCGCAGACGCCGCTGCCGGCGTTCCTGGCCCTCCTGGCCCTGCTTGGGATTGGCTTCGCCACCTTCGGGGCGCCCAATTCCAATGCCATCATCGGTTCGGCTCCGCCCGGGCGGGTGGGTCAGGCTTCGGGCACCATCACCGCCACCCGGCTTTGCGGCCAGGTCTTCTCCATCGCCCTGACCACCCTGGTGTTCAGCCTGGTCATCGGCCCCGGCCGGATCACCCCGGACAAATACCCGGCGTTCATGGAGGCGGCCAACCGCTGTTTCACCATGTTCGCCCCCATCTGCGCCCTGGGCGTGGCGGCCTCCCTGGCCCGGGGGAAACGAGGGTGACGGCCGGGGGCCGAACCCCGCCCAACTCCGCCCCCACCGGGCGATAATAAGGTATCTCATGACTCGGATTCTTTTTTTAGGCGACATCTTCGGCCGGCCGGGCCGCCAGGTGGTGCGCGATTTCCTGCCTGGCCTGGTGGGGCGCGAAGAGATTGATCTGGCGGTGGCCAACGGCGAAAACGCCTCCGGCGGCCTGGGCCTGAACCCGGAGGAAGCCCTGGAACTGCTGGATTGCGGGCTGGCCGTGCTCACCGGCGGCAACCATACCTTCCGCTACCGGGCCCTGGAAAAAACGCTGGATGGCGACCCGCGCCTGGTGCGGCCGGCCAACCTGCCCGAACCCTGCCCCGGCCGGGGCTGGACGATGGCGGAAACCGCCGGCGGGGTCCGGGTGGGCATCGGCAACGTCATGGGCCGGGTATTCGTCAACACCAGCCTCGACTGCCCCTTTCGGGCGGCCGACCGGATTTTGGCGGAGATGAAAGCCGCCGGCGCGGACCTCACCCTGATCGACGTCCACGCCGAGGCCACCAGCGAGAAAAAGGCCCTGGCCTGGCATCTCGACGGCCGCCTGGGCGCCCTGGTGGGCACCCACACCCACGTGCCCACCGCCGACGCCCAGATCCTGCCCGGCGGGCTGGCCTATATGACCGACGTCGGCATGTGCGGGCCGCATCAATCCGTGATCGGCATGAGCCGGGAAAGCGTTCTGCCCACTTTTCTTTCCGGCCGGCCCCAGCGCTTCGAGCCGGCCGCCCGGGGGGCCCGCCTCAACGGGGTCGTCGTCGAATTCGGCCGGGACGGCCGGGCCGTGGCCATCCGGCCGGTGGATCTGGCCGGATCACGTTGAAATTCGGGCGTTCGGCCTTCCTCTTTTTGCTTGCGGGCGCCGACGGGTCATGGTATCATGCGGAGAAATAAAATTATGAACTCAAAAAAATTACATCAACTGTTGGCCCTATAAAGCCGTCCGGTATTTTGCTTCGCTGATTATCAGTTCCTTTGTAACCAAATACAAAAATTGGCCTCGGCCAGTTTTTGTATTTATGGACGCCCCGGTCTTTTTTTGGCCTCCGCCGGTCGGAGCCGGAATGTCGCTCAATTATGATGGATGACAAGTCGCCCCTGAGTATTACCCCCCCGGAAGTGCCTGGTGAGGCCGTCAAAGAGGAATTGACCCATTCCTATGCCGTGGCCAAGCGGCTGCTGCCCTTTCTGGCCAAGCGCGGCATCCCCGCTTCACCCAAGAACTACCGCATATTTTACGACTATCTGCTCTATTCCAACCCCGCCCTCAACAAGGCCGTCAACGAACTGCTGGACAACAACGCCAAGTTCTACAGCCAGTTGTCCAACAGCCTGTATGAATATTTTTATTCCAACGAGGTTCTGGATCTCCAGGCCAAGGCCATCAACAAGGCGGCCATGGACTTCATGGCCGTCTCCAGCACCATGGAGCAGAGCCTGGAAAACGCCATGAGTCAGGCCAGCCATTACCAGAAAGTGCTGACCGACACCTCCCGGCAGATGGCCGAACTGACGACTTCCGACCAACTGCAGCCCGTGCTCGACGAACTGCTCACGGAGACCGAGGCGGCCCTGGCCTCCGGCGGCAATTTTTCCAGCCAGCTCAGCGAGGCCAACCAGGTCATCGCCACCCTCAAGGCCGAGCTGAAAAACCAGACCACCCTGGCCAAAATCGATGAGCTGACCAAGCTCTTCAACCGCCGGCATCTGAATTTCGAGGCCCCCCGGCTGATGACCCGGTCCATCGAAACCGGCCGGCCCCTGTCGGTCATCGCCTTCGACCTGGATATGTTCAAACGCATCAACGACACCTGGGGCCATAACTTCGGCGACAAGGTGCTGGTGCTCTGTTCCGAGATCATCAAGAAGGCGGCCCGGAGCACCGATCTGGCCGTGCGGATGGGCGGCGAGGAGTTTCTTCTGATGTGCCTGGGGCTGGATCTGGCCGGCGCGGCCCGGGTGGCCGAACGGATCCGCCTGACCATCGCCGGCACCGACATCACCATTCGCGGCACTTCGCTGTTGGTGACCATCAGCGGCGGCGTGGCCCAGTACATGCCCGGCGAAGACCTGATGAATCTGCTCGGCCGGGCCGACCGGGCCCTCTACCAGGCCAAGCAGGACGGCCGCAACCTGATCCGCCTGGCCGAAGTGGACGACCCCCCCGCTCCCGCCGATACCGAAGAGCCGGGCGACAAATCCGAATCCTGATCCCTTCGGCTTCCCACCTGTGACCCTCATCGAAAAACTTTCGACGCCGATCCTCCTGGCGGCCGTCGGCCTCGGGCTTCTGGCCGGCCGGGTTTTTCCGGGGGCCGCCGCCGCCGGGGGGCTGATCACTCCGGCCCTGGTGGCCATGCTCTTCGGCCTTTTCCTCGGGCTCCCCTTAACGGAATTGAGGAACGGGTTCCGGGACTTCAAATTCACCCTGACCGCCCTGGTCATCAATTTTTTCTGGATACCGATTTTAGGCTGGGCCCTGGGGGGGCTTTTTCTGTCCGATTCGCCGGCCTTGCGGCTGGGCTACCTGATGCTGCTGGTGACGCCCTGCACTGACTGGTATCTGACCTTCACCGGCCTGGCCCGGGGCAACGTGCCCCTGTCGGCCGCCCTGCTGCCGGTCAACCTGGTGGTCCAGGTGGCGCTGCTGCCGGTCTATCTGCTGCTTTTTTCCGGCCTCACCGGCCAGGTGGACCTGGAACTTTTGGCCCGCGCCCTGACCCTGACCCTGGCGCTGCCCTTCGGCCTGGCCCAGGCGGTGCGGTTCAGCCTGAAACCGGCCGCCCCGGTCCGCCTGGTTTTGGAGAAAATTTTCACCGGCGGTCAGTTCTGGTTTCTGAGCCTGGCCGTCTGGGCCATGTTCGCCTCCCAGGCCGGCCACCTGACCGGGCGGGGCGGCCTTTTTCTGAAGCTGCTGTGGCCGGTGGCCCTGTTCTTCGTCATCAATTTCGGCGTCGGCCGGCTGGCGGCCCGGGTCCTCAAATTTCCCTTCGCCGATTCGGTCAGCCTCAGCCTGACCACCCTGGCCCGCAATTCCCCCATCTCCCTGGCCATCGCCGTCACCGCCTGGCCCGGCGAACCCCTGGTCGCCCTGGCTTTGGTCATCGGCCCCTTGATCGAACTGCCTTTTCTGGCCCTGATCGCCCAGGCCCTGTTGTGGCTCCGGCCCCGGACGCTCTCTTCCTGAGCCCCGGCCCGCCTCTCATCTTTTTTTCAACGCCCAGCACGAAAGCGAACCCAGGGCCAGCCCCCAGAAGGGGGCCCCCAGGCCCAGGAAAGTCATGCCCGAAGCCGTGGCCAGAAAGGCGATGACGCCGGCTTCGAGGTTGGCGCCGTCTTTGAAGATGCCCATGAACCCGGTGGTGAAGGCCCCCAGGAGGGCCAGGCCGGCCAGAACGGCGATGAACACGGCCGGGAGCGAGGCGAAAAGGGAGGTCACCGTGGCCCCGAACAGGCCGACGACGATATACAGCCCGCCGCAGACCACCCCCGCCACGTACCGGCGGGCGGGATCCTCATGGGCTTCCCGCCCGGTGCAGATGGCGGCGGTGAGGGACGACAGGTTGATGGCGTGGGCGCCGAAGGGGGCCAGCAGCATCGAAAAGAGGCCGGTCACGGTCATGATGCCGTTGGAGCGCGCCGGGTAGCCGGAGGCGTGCAGCACCGCCAGCCCGGAGATGTATTGCCCGGTCAGGGTGACCAGGGCCAGGGGGAGGCCGAGGCCGAGGACGACGGCCCCCGACCAGGCGGGCGCGGTGAAGACGGGCCGGGCCAGGGACAGGCGCAGGTGGTCGAAGTGCATCAGCCCGGCGAGGGAGGAAACGATGACGCCCGTGACCATGACCGCCGCGATGGCGTAGCGGGGAAAAAGTTTCTTGCCGATGATGAAGCAGGCGAACATGGACAGGCTGAGCAGCGGATCGAGCTGGATGGAGGCGAACACCCTGGCCCCGAAGCTGAAGAGGATCCCCGCGAACATCCCGGAACCGACGGCCCCGGGTATGCGCCGCATGATGGGGTCCAGGGTGCCGGTGAGGCCGATGAGGGTGACTATGGCCGCGCTGGTCAGATAGGCCCCGACCGCCTCCGCCAGGGGCACCCCCGGCAGCATGACCACCAGCAAGGCCGCCCCCGGCGTCGACCAGGCGGTGATGACCGGGATCTTCAGGCGCCAACTGAGGAGCAGGCCCGTGACGCCGCTGCCGACGGAAACCGCCCAGATCCACGAGGAGGTCTGGGCCTCCGACAGGCCGGCCAGATCCGCCGCCTGAAAGATGATCACCGCCGAACCGGTATAGGAAACGATCACCGCCAACAGGGCGGCGATCGCGGCGGTGGCGGAAAAATCCCGGCAAAACCGGCGTGTCATGGGGCCCTCGTAAAAAAATCGCATTCAAAGCCCCGAATGGGGCCATGCGCCGCCGTAATTTCGTCATGGCCGGACCGCGTCGGCCGGAATGAGGGCTCCATCGCCGCCACCCATAAGAGCGCGGCTTGGCCGGCAACTGTTTTCAGCCGGCGATATCGCCGAAAACTTCCGGCAGCAGTTCCTGGAACCGGGTCAGCACCATTTTCATGATTTCCCGCATCTGGGGGTGCGAGGCCGCCGCGCACCGCAGGGCCAGCACGTGGCGCCACTCGCGGAGATTGGCGGTCATGACGATTTCCGTCTTCAGGCTGTTGGGCAATACCGTCCGGGCCTCCTGGGCAGTGGCTCCGGCGGTGGTGAGGGCCAGATAGGCCGCCTCGGCCGCCTCCATGGCTTCGCGCCAGAGCCGGTATTTTTCCGTGCCCTCCTCGAAGAACAGGGGCTTGATCAGCACCAGGCCCCGGCCCTCCGGCCCCCGGCCGTAGTTGACGTAACGGGTGCTCTCCTGGCTGTAGGCGGCCAGGCGGTGGCGCACCAGCTCATGGGTCACCCCCCGGTCGCAGACCAGGCGCACCGAAAGGCTCTCGTGTTCCAGCACCGAATGGTGGCCGCTTTTGATCAGGGTTTTGACGAAGGCGGCGGCCGAGTCGGGGGTGATGCGGCCTTCGGACCGGTAACAGGTCCGGCCGGCCCGCTCGATGCGGGCCAGAACGGCCGCCGGCTCCAGGGGGGTCAGGATTTCAAATTCCGGCGGGACTATTTTCATATCGGCGTTTCCTTTTTCGACGGGACGGAGATTCAGTCGGTCTCCACCCTCTTGGTGATGAATTCCGGCGGGATGTCGCTCAGCCAATGCCCGCCCGACTCCCGGTAAACCTTTTCGGCCAGCGTTTCAAAAAAATTCCAGATGCCGGGCCGGTGACCGGCGGGGGGCCGCTCCTCCCCGTCCAGCCTCGTTTTGATCATATTGAAATCCTCCAGGCTGGCCGCGTTGAGGTGGAGGTAGGCCACGTGGAAACAGAATATTTTGAGCCCCGGCTCGTTCCAGTGCGGCAGGCGCGGGCGGTCCAGGGGCAGGCGGCGGGCCAGATGAAGGTGGTCGCTGGCCCAGACCGGCCAGCGGTGCAGCCGCCCCACCCGGAAACCTTTGAGGTGGGGATGGTAGGGCAGGATGAGGGAGCTGTCGTGGATGAAGCCGTGGCCGGCCAGGTTCCGCGACAGGTCCGAGTGCCAGTAGAAGCGATGGGTCCGCACGGCCCGGGCCCCGGGAAAGGCGGCCCGGTAGTCGGCCAGGATGGTCCCTTCGGCCGCGTCCACGGCCGCGTCGTGGTCCAGGGTGGCCATGCCCAGGCCGGGCCCTTCGTCGCCGGCCGGCGGCCGCCGGCGGGAGAGGTCCGGGTGGCAGCCCACCTCCAGCAGGGGCCAGGGCGGCACCGGGCTGGGAGTGGAAAAGAAGACCGTGGTTTTGATGCCCAGGGCCCGGATTTTTTCCAGGACCGCGCGGGTGGCCGCCTCGGGGGCCCAGTCGGTGTCGATGGTCAGAATGATCATTTCCCGGCCGCCTTGATGATCGGGGATTCTTTGGGCTTCAAAATCCTTTCCAGGCGCCGCCGGGCCACCCGGGCCAGTTCCTGGTCGAAGTTGTTGAAGACGGTGCGCAGCACACGGGCCACGCTTTCGGCGGCGGGTTTGGGCCGGCCGGTCCGTTCGTCGAGATAGAGATCCCGGCGGAGCGAGAGGCCCAGGGCCCGCACCCGGGGGTGCCCGGCCAGGCGCGGCGGCAGCGCGGCCCCCCGGTCCTGGGGCCAGCCCAGTTCGGCCCACCAGTGAACCGTTCGGAAGACGCCGCCGGCCAGGTCGGCCAGACCCCGGGGAGTCAGCCCGGCCTGCGGGCTGACGCAGACCTGGGGCCGGGGCCGGCGCTGGTTTTTCTCGAACGGCAGGGGGTCGGGACTGAAAGAACGCAGGGTGACCACCAGGACCAGGGGCGAGGCGGCCAGGAGCTTTTCGGCCGCCTCTTCGATCTGCCGGTAAAAGGGTTCCACGGTGCGGCCGAGGATGAGTTCCCGATCCCGGGGGCTCCAGGCGGTCAGGGCTTTTCCGGCCGTGGTCCGGGCCGCCAGGGCCGGGCCGGGGGCGTGGCGATCCCCCAGTTCGGAGGCCCACAGCCCCCAGGGGTCGGCCACCAGCGGGCTGTAGGGATAGACGATGACCGGGCACTCCTTTTGTTCCGTCGCCCGCTCAAAAACCGCCGCTTTTTTGACTATCGCGGCCAGGTGTGAATCGATCAGGCGCCAGTGCTCCAGCCGCCACTCCTCCGGGCTGAGATCCAGCCGCCGGGCCACCGCCTCCGGCACCGCGCCGGCGGCATAGGGCAGGTTGATCAAAACGGCCGGGCGGCTGTTTCCTTCGATGGACGGATTCATGGCTGGTTTCCACCGGGAGCGCTGCGTTCGCGTTCGGCGGCCAGACCGTCGAAGTCCAGGCCGCAAACACTTGGCCACTCCGGGGCGTCCACCTCCGTGAGGTGTCTGTCGGTGGACGGGCGCGGGGCCAGGCGCACGCGAAATTCGTTATTATTACTCCGGCAACTAAATAAGTCACACTCGCGATTTCGCCAAAGCCCGAAATCGCTGGACTTGGCCGTCCGAGAATCGACTTCGTCAGCTGCCGGGTTAATAGCCTTGATGAACCATCCACTCGTCGTCAGGATGGCCAGGGCGAGAGCCGTGGCCGCAAAAATGTGTTTTCTGCCGGCCAGAATCCGTTTGGCCCTGATGGGCTGTTCCACCAGGCGCCAGGAGATGGTCGCCGCCATCACCGCCAGGGCCACCAGCCCGGCTCGTTCCCAGGCCGTCGGCGGTTCGCCCCGGACATAGTGGGGCAGGGCCAGAAACGGCCAGTGCCACAGGTAGAGCGAATAGGAGATTTTGCCCAGGGCCACCGGCGGGGCCGTGGCCATCAGGCGGCCCACCGGACTGTCGGCCAGCCCTCGGTGGTGAATGAGAATGAACAGGGCCGCCCCCACAGGGGGGAGGGCCGTCAGGCCGGGAAAGTCGGTGTTGAGGTCATAGGTGAAGGCCGGCCAGAGCATGAGGCCCAGAGCCGAAAGCGACAAGGCCGTCGTCGGCCCGGGCCCGAGACGGGGGCGCCGGGGGGCGACGGCCAGGAGAGCGCCCAACAGCAGTTCCCAGGCCCGATACTGCAAAAGATGATACACGTCGACCGGCCGCCGCTCGATCATGAAGGCGCTCCACGCCAGCGAACCCAGGGCGGCGATCGACAGGAGCGTGAGGATCCGGGCCCGGCCCGCCTTGAACAGGAACGCCATCAGCAGGGGGAAAATAATATAGAACTGCTCCTCCACCGACAGCGACCAGGTGTGCAGAAGCGGCTGGGTGTCGATGGCCCAACTATAACTTTCGAAATTTTCAGAGAAAAAAAGGTTGCCCCGAAACATGGCCATGGCGGCCCGGGAGAGCCCGAAATCACGGAAATCCCGCGGCGTGAACCAGAGCCAGACCAGCGCGGTGACGACCGCGGCCATCACCGCCAGCGGGGGGATGATCCGCCGGCAGCGGCGTTCATAAAATTTCACCAGGCTGAAACCGCCGGCCTGTAATTCCTGGAAGATGATGCCGGTTATGAGGAACCCGGAGATGACGAAAAAGATGCTCACCCCGACAAAGCCGCCGGAAAAGAAGCCCGGCCCGGCGTGGTGCAGGACCACGGTCGAGACGGCCAGGGCCCGCAGGCCCTCTATCTCCGGGCGATAGGGCCGGGCGCTCATCGGGCGTCGAACTCGCGGGCGGGGCCGGAACCGCGGGAGAGGCGGCCGCGATGCCCTGTGCCCCGAATGGGGCAATGCGCCGTCGAAGAGCGGTCTGGCTGAAACTGATCGTCCGGGAACAGGCACCCGCAAACTTGTTTTGTCGGGTTCAATCGCCTCCCCGCTTTTTTCATGATTTCGCCTCCGGGGTCTGCTATAATCACAAACATTATATTCTATTTCACCTGCCGCCATTAATCAAGGGCGTTCGCGCCGGCGGCGGTCCCGGAGGTCACGCTCGAATGTCCCAATCCTCTGATTTCACAACCGATCGGCTGGCGGTGATGCGCCGGATGATGAAAGCCCACCAGGTGGAGGCCGTGCTGGTCACTTCGCCGGCCAACCGGCGGTATTTTTCGGGATTCGCGGCCGGCGACCCCATGCTCAATGAATCCAGCGGGGCCCTGGTTATCACCCGCCGGGGGCAGTATCTCCTGACCGACTCGCGGTATACCGAAGCGGCGGAACAGGAAGCCCCCGCCTTCAAGGTGGTGCTCTGCCGCCAGGGCCTGGGGGCGGAATTGGCCGCTCTCCCGGCCCTGAAAAAGGCGCCGGCCCTGCACTTTGAGCCCGATTTTCTCAGCGTGGGCGCCCTGACCCGGCTGCGGGAGGCCGCCCCCGGGCTTAAGCTGGAGCCCCTGCCTTTCAATCTCGACGCGCCCCGGGCGGTCAAGTCGCCGGCTGAAATCAAGCTGGTGACCAAGGCCCTGGCCATCACCGAGGCGGCCGTCGCCACCGTGCTCGCCCAGATGGCCCCGGGCCAGACCGAGCGCGAAGCCGCCTTTTTCCTGGAGGCCGAGTTCCGCCGCCTGGGGGCCGAAGGGCCCAGCTTCGAGACCATCGTCGCGTCCGGCCCCAACGCGGCCAAGCCCCACGCCGAGCCGGGGAGCAGAAAATTCCGGGCCGGTGAGACGATCATCGTCGATTGCGGCGCCCGCTACCGGGGCTACTGCGCCGACATCACCCGCACCAAGATCATCGGCCCGCCCCAGGCCTGGCAGCGGGAGATTTACGCCGTCGTCCGCCAGGCCCAGCTGTTGGCCATCAAAGCCATCGCCCCGGGCGTCCCGGCCCGCGAGGTGGACCGGGTGGCCCGCGAATATATCGCCGGCCGGGGGTATGGCCAGTATTTCGGTCACGGCCTGGGCCACGGGGTGGGCCTGGTCATCCACGAGGCCCCGTCGCTCTCCCCCCGCAACGGCCGGGAGCTGGAAGCCGGGCAGATCGTCACCGTCGAGCCCGGCATCTATCTGCCCGGGCGCGGCGGGGTCCGCCTGGAACAACTGGTGCTGGTCACCGAGGGCGGCCATCGCCTTTTGAACCGCAACACCGATTTTTACGATTTTTAAAAATATCCCCCGTCCGCCCCTCCGGCCCGTGCCGGAAGGGCTTTTCGTTGCTCCCGCCCTTGATCTTTAAGCCAAAAAGAGATACATTGAGACAAGCGCGCCTTTCGGCCGCCGGCCTCTGGGAATAAAGGGCCGGGCCTGGCCCGGGTGGTTATGGGGGTGGATTTCCGATCGGGTTTTCAACACCCCGAAGGGGGTAATGCGCCCTCGATCAATAAATTGACGAGTACTCGGCCAACAAGTTGGCGAGTAGCCGAAAAGCGGTCTGGCTGAAACTGATCGTCCGGGAAGAGGCACCCGCAAAATTGTTTTGGCGGGCTCAATCGCCTCCCCGCTTTACCTTCTGGAAGAGGGGTATCGTGGCAAAAAAGTTAGAGGTTCTGATCGCGTCTCCGGAAATCCGTCCCCTGGCCCAGACCGGCGGGCTGGCCGATGTGGCCGGGAGCCTGCCCGGGGCCCTGGCCCGCCAGGGGGTGGGGGCGGCCGTCATCATGCCGGCCTATCAATCGGTTCTGAACAACCCGGCCCTGTCCTTTACGGATACGGGGCTGTCCTTCACCGTCAGGCAGGCCGGGGCGAATATCCCGGGGTCGCTCCTGCGCGGGGAATTGTCCCCGGGGGTGCCGGCTTATCTGGTGCGCTGTGATCGGTTTTTCGACCGGCCGGGCCTGTATGGCTCGGCCGGGGTGGAGCACCCGGACAACCCCGAGCGCTTCGCCTTTTTCTGCAAGGCCGTTATCGAGGTTCTGCCGTTTCTGGACCGGTATCCGGATGTTCTGATGGGCAACGACTGGCAGACTGGCCTGTTGATGCCCCTTTTGGCCCAGGCCGAGCTGGACCGGCCCCGGGGGGTGTTCGTCATCCACAACCAGGGCTACCTGGGCCTGGTGCCTCCGGTTCAGTGGCCGGTTCTGGGCCTGCCCGATGCCTATTTCACCCTCGACGGCCTGGAATACTACGGCCAGGCCAGCCTCCTGAAGGCCGGCATCGCCTACAGCCGGGCCATGGTCACCGTCTCCCCCAGCTACGCCCGCGAAGTCCAGACCCCGGAGGGCGGGCAGGGGCTCGACGGCGCCATGCGCCACCACGCCCGCAAGCTGTTCGGCATTTTGAACGGGGTGGATTACGCCGTCTGGAATCCGGAGACCGACCCGCTCATCCCCGCCCATTACAGCGCCCGCGATTTCCAAAACAAGCGGGTTTGTAAAGAATCTCTTTTGAAAGAAGCCGGCCTGGCCGCCCTGGCGGATCGCCCGCTGGTGGGCATGGTGGGCCGCCTGGCCGCCCAGAAGGGTTTCAGCCTGGTGGCGGAGGCGGCCGACGACATCTTCCGGCTGGGGCTGGGGCTGGTCATCCTCGGCTCGGGCGAGCCTGTCTACGAAGACCAGGCCCGGAGCCTGGAAGCCCGGTTTCCCGACCGCTGCAAGGTCTTCCTCGGGTATAACGACGCCCTGGCCCACCGCATCATCGCCGGCTCCGACCTGGTGCTCATCCCCTCGATGTATGAGCCCTGCGGCCTGGTGCAGATGTACGGCCTGAAATACGGCACCGTGCCGGTGGTGCGGGCCGTGGGCGGGCTGAACGACACCATCCGCGACTTCGCCGGCCACAACCCGGAAGGCCTGTGGGACAACGGCTTCAAGTTTTCACAATTTCAGTCCAAGGCCCTGGTGCTGGCCCTGAGGCGGGCGGTGGAGCTGTATTCCCGGCCGGACGACTTTCAGGCCATGGCCCGCGGCGGCATGCGGGAGGATTTTTCCTGGGATAATTCGGCCCGGCAGTATATCGGCCTGTTTGAACAGGTGCTGGGGAACTGAGGATGGAATCCGGCCGCTACCTGGTCATTCACGGCCATTTTTACCAGCCCCCCCGGGAGAATCCCTGGATCCTGGCCATCGAGCCCCAGGACTCGGCCGCGCCCTA
This sequence comes from Candidatus Adiutrix sp., assembly GCA_031553735.1. GTDB lineage: Bacteria > Desulfobacterota > Desulfarculia > Adiutricales > Adiutricaceae > Adiutrix. The sequence goes on along the minus strand of JAVBLB010000031.1, from coordinate 36,476 downwards.
CGCCAACTGGAACCTGCGCATCAACCGGGAATGCTATGCCCCCAACAGCCGGGCCCGGCTGTTGGGGACCGACGGACTGATCCGCCGGGTCATCAACAATTACGAACGCCTCAGCTTCAATTTCGGCCCCACCCTCCTGTCCTGGCTGGAAAAAGCCGATTCCGACACCTACCACCAGCTCATCGCCGCCGACCGCCGGGCGGCCGAGGCCCACGACGGCCACGGCCCGGCCCTGGCCCAGGTCTACAACCACATCATCATGCCCCTGGCCAACCCCCGGGATCGGCTGACCCAGATCCGCTGGGGGCTGATCGATTTCGAAACCCGCTTCGGCCGCCGACCGGAAGGCCAGTGGCTGGCCGAGACGGCGGCCGATCTGGAGACGCTGAAAATGCTGGCCGGGGAAGGGGTGAAATTCACCATCCTCTCTCAGGGTCAGGCGGCGGCGGTGCGGCCCCTGGCCGCCGCGAAGCGGGGCGACGATACGCCCTGGTGCGATGTGACCGGCGGGCGCATCGACCCCCGGGAACCCTATCGGGTGGTCTGGGGGCCGGGACCGGACGACGGCCTGGACGTGTTTTTCTATGACGGCCCCGTGTCCCGGGCCATCGCCTTCGAGAAACTGCTGCGGGACGGGTCCACCCTCCTGGGCCGTGTCGAGCAGGCCTTCGGCGAACCTTTGGCCGGCGGCGGCCCCCGCCTGGTCAACCTGGCCACCGACGGCGAATCCTATGGCCATCACTTCGCCTTCGGCGACATGGCCCTGGCCTGGCTTTTCGACCACCTGGAGACCCAGGCCGGCGAGGCGGAGGCCATCCGGCTGACCAACTATGGCCAGTACCTGGCCCTCTTCCCCCCGACCAAGGAAGTGCGCATCATCGACAACACCTCCTGGAGCTGCGTCCACGGGGTGGAGCGCTGGCGGTCGGACTGCGGCTGCAACACCGGCGGCGGAAACGGGCACTGGAACCAGAAATGGCGGCGGCCGCTGCGGGAGGGCTTCGACTGGCTGCGCGACCGGCTGGCCGAAATTTTCGAGCGCCGGGGGCGCGAACTGCTGACGGATCCCTGGGCGGCCCGCGACGACTACATCCGGGTGGTCATCGCCGACTACCGCCCGGAGGCGCTGGACGAATTCTTCCGCGCCCACCGGGCCCGGGAGCTCGATGGGGCGGAGATTTCCCGGGCGTTGGCGCTGTTGGAATCGCAGTTGATGGGGCTGTACATGTTCACCAGCTGCGGCTGGTTCTTCGACGAGATTTCCGGCCTGGAACCGGTGCAGAACCTGCGCTATTCCCTGCGGGCCATCGAACTGGCCCAGCCTTTCGCCGAAACCGACCTGACCCGGGGCCTGGAAAACTTTCTGGAAACCATCGTGCCCAACGATCCCGAGTACGCCACGGGCCTCGAGGTCTGGCGGAAGATGGTCGTCCCCGACAGTCTCGACCGCCGCACCCTGGCGGCCCACTGGGCGGCCTCCACCCTCCTGGACGTGCCGGAGGTGCTGGATTTCTTCGAAACGCCGCGCTTCAACAGCCGCACGGTTACCCGCCTCAAAGGCGAGGGGCTGGACATCATGGCCGCTTCGGTGGACCTCTTCGACCGCCGCCTGGCCCGCGCCGATACGCATCTTTGCCTGGCCATCTATTCCGGAAGCACCCATCTGGCCATTCTGGCCGGCGAGCCCGGTCCGGAAACCGCCGGGGCCGCCCCCGACTGGCTGGACGAGCACAAGCTGCGGGCTTACCTGGGCGAGCGTCTCAAGGCTCCGGCGGCCCTGAGCATCTGGGATTTCATGCTGGGGCTCATGCCCCTGACCTCCCGCTTCGTGATCGAGGATTTCCTGCCCTATTGCCGGGCCGCGCTGCTCTCCGCCCTGGTCGACGACGTTTACGACGACCTCAAGGCCCGGGCTCGGGACCTGTTCCATCTCCACCAGCACCTTTTGATGACCAAACGGGCCGCCGGCCAGCCCATCACCTGGGTGGAGCGCTTCATCTTCCGGGTGATGGGCGAAACCGAGCTCCAGCGCATCCTGGGCCCGGCGGAATTCGACCGGCCCATCAACCTCGGCGCCCTGACCAATCTCTTGAACAAGCGGGGCCTGGTGGGGCTGGCCAAAGAGGAGCCCATCGTGGCCGAGCTGGGCCAGGTGTTCTTCCAGAATGTCTTCCGGTCCCTGGCCGAGGCCCGGGCCCTCCGGCAGCACTTGACCGAGATACTGAATTTTATCAAACTGATTCGCCAGGAAGGCTTTCGTTTCGATCTCTGGGGGAGCCAGAACCAGTGGTACGCCCTCTATCTGGATCCGATTTTCTCCGCCCGCCTGTCCCCGGAAGAGCAAAATCTGATGCGCGAACTGGGGGAGGCCCTGGGCTTTTCTCCCGACCTGCGTGTATAACCGCATGGTAGAAGTATAGGGAGTAATCAGGAGCCGGCCATGTCCTCCCCCCAATTGATCCTGGTGGTCGACGACGACCCGCATATCGCCGAAGTGCTCGAATTCGCCTTGACCGCGGCCGGCTTCACGGTGGCCACCGCCGGCAGCGGCGAAGAGGCTCTGGAGCGTTTTCGGGATCGGCCGCCGAGCCTGGTGGTGCTGGATATCGGCCTCCCCGGCCGGGACGGCCTGTGGGTCTGCCAGCGCATTCGGGAAGAGAGCCAGGTGCCTGTTTTGTTTCTTTCGGCCCGGGACGAGGAGGTGGATCGGGTCATGGGTTTGACCATCGGCGGGGACGATTACGTGGACAAGCCCTTCAGCCCCCGGGAACTGGTCGCCCGGGTCCAGGCCATCCTGCGGCGCGGGGGCGGCGCCTCCGCCCCGCCGGCCGCCGGAGCGGAGGCCGGCTCCAAATGGCGCAACGGCCGCCTGCGCCTCGACCCCGAAGCCCATGCCGCTTTCTGGGACGAAGAGGCGGTGGAACTGACGGCCACCGAATTCCAACTGCTGAAAACTCTGTTGATGCGGCCCAGCAAAGTCTTCACCCGCGACGAGCTCCTGGATTTGGTCTATCTGGATACCGTTGTCAGCGACCGCACCATCGACAGCCACATCCTGCACATCCGCAAAAAATTCGGCGCCAAAGGCGGCAAAGACGTCATCCAGACCCAACACGGAGTGGGCTACAAACTGGGCTGCGGCTGAGGTGCGGCCTTGGGGCTCCGCCCCTAATTGGGTGCAATCGTCATTTGGCCGCCCGTCTGGAAAATTATTTAATCGGCGTATATCCTGTTTTCGCTATTATCTCCTGCCCCTGCGGCGACAGAATCCAGTTTATAAACAGCTTGGAATTGCCCTCCGGCTCGCCGGCCGTTACGGCGTAGAAATCGACAATAAAAGGGTACTCGCCGTTTCGGATGTTCTTTATCGAAGGTTCCACCCCATTTATACTCAACAGCTTGGCATCATGATTGGCATACATCGTCGTGGCAAAGTATCTGTAAGAATAGCCCAGAGCCGGTTGCGCACCTTGCCACTCCACCGATATCTGCTTCATCAAACTGTTTGTGCCGATTAAGCTCGCGTCAGGCAACGGCTGAGGTGCCTGTATCGGCAATTCACCCATAATGTTTTGCAGCCCGGTCTGACTGCCCGAGCCTTCGGGGCGTTGAAAGGCGATTATTCTCCCGCCGTCAGGCCAGCCGAACGCTTCCCAGTTCGCGGTTTTGCCGGAATATATGTTGCGTATCTGCTGATAGCTGAGGTTTTCAACGGGGTTATTCTTGCCCACTAAAAACACAAAGGCTTCTCGCCCAATCGGGGTAAACCGCAAATCCTTTCCAGCGCCCCGGGCCTGGGCAAGTTGCTCCTTGGAGGCGATCGCCACAAAAACAATATCCCTCTCGCCGGACATAATGGCCTTATAGGCGCCCCGGGTATTGGTACACAGAACAAGGCCCGGCGAAAAATCGTCTGTATCGTAGACCGCCTCAGCCAAGGCCGCGTAAACCGGGTAAAGGGCGATGGCCCCATCCAGTCTGGGCAAGGGAGCCTTGAGCTTCAAGGTGGATTCTTCGCCGAGTTTCGCCGTTTTTGCGCCTTCGGAAAATGGGGCATAGGCGGATAGATCGGGCCTGGCTTCCGCGCCTTCCGGTATGATCATATTGACCCACCAGTCGCCCCGCAGCGCCACGGGAAAAAACGTGGCCGACAAGATAGTGAGCAGAGCCACCGCAATTGAAACGGGGGCGAACTTCCGGCTGTGTCTCATCCACACAAGAGCGCTTATTCCGCCCGCCGCCGTTATCAGCAAAACAACGGGAATCATTCCGATAAAATTATCAATATCGCCAAAAGCCCTGAAATATTCAAATTTCCGCAATAAATATCCACACGTAAGCCAGGCGAAAAACGTGATAGCCGCCCGGATTACTATCCATGGCCTTTTACTCATAAGGCAGCCCAAACTACATGTGCAAGGCGAAGGTGCCGTTTGTCAAAACAAACAATAAAGCCACGATGCCAGCTATGCCGCACAGCGGCACCGCAATTACAATAATAGCGATATTTCTTCCTGAAACGCCTATCCTCTTTTGACCGAGACACAGGGCGATAATTGCGGCCAGCATCCCGGCAATCGGCGAAAGCATAGCGACGGCAAAAAAGAAGGCATCCGCCCCTCTAACTATCGAGCCGATGATGCCGGATAAAATTGGAACAAGAAAAGTAAGCGCGACCGCGACATAGGGCAAAGGGTGTCCTTTTGGCGGCTCAGCGGCCGCCGAATTTGCATCAAAATGCTCCCGCATACTATGCCCCCCCAATTTGGCCCTGGTTAGGTGTAAAGTCCCCGTGTTTTCGCCAAAGCCCGAAATCACTGGACTTTGTCGTCCGGGAACTGACGCGGCCAGTGGCCGGGTTAAGAGTTCAAATCGGCTTTACGGGCACTCGCCCGGTTCGGGCATTTCGGTTTGGAAGCCGGTCATGAGCCACCTTTTGTTGGCCTCGTCCCAGGTGAAATCAAGAAGGCCATAGAGCCAGGTTTCATTTTTGCTGAGATAGACCCGGCCCCGGCCGTCGCCGGTCGATTCGGCGATGAAGCTGAGGTCGTCCTTTTCCCGGGCGGCCTGGTTGGGCAGGATGGCCGGCCATTTTTTGAGATCCTCGTCCCGTTTGACCTGGCGGGTCTTGGCCTCGCAGCCCTCGTCATACCGCTCGGTCAGCGTCGCCAGAGCGTACTTGAACTGGGTGGCCCGGTTGGCTTCGGCCAGGGCTTCGATAAAACCGCTGAAGTCGTCTTTCGATCCGACCAGGTTGGGCGCCTGTCCCCGGGCGACGCCGCAAAAGGCAAGCATCAGGAAGGCGGCCAGGGCCGCCGGCATAATTCTTTTCACTACGATTCCCTTCCTTCATTTCAACTGGCTGTCTTTGCTGCCCCGCCGATTGTAGAGGGCGAAGGCGGCTTCAGTCCGTTCCTGTTCCTTCTGGCATTCCAGGCAAAGCCGCACCCCGGGCAGGGCTTGGCGCCGGGCCGGGGGGATTTCCTCGCCGCATTCCTCGCATTCGATCAGGCTTTCGCCCTGGGGCAGCCGTTCCCGGGCCCGCCGGGCGGCGTCTTCCACCGTGGCGGTGATCTGATCCTGCACCGCGTTGTCGTTGGCCCAGCCGACGGCCATGAGACACCTCCTGAAAATACGTTTTCATCGGCCCCGCTCTCCGATGTTCGGAGGGGGCCGGGACGGCCTTTTCGGGCGGCGCTTCCGGGGGAGGCGCACGCCACTTTCTCTATTATAGCAAGTTTTTCGTCAAAATGCTGTTGTCGGCGTTCGTGCGGTCACGCGGGCCGGAAATGCTTCGGAGGGCGTTCGCTGCCCAACCGCGCCGCCGGTGATGACCTTGGGGACGCGGCGACCCGTCGGCGACGCGGCCGGGGCCCACGCGCCCGCCCTCCGAAGCATTTCCGGCCCGCGCTCCCTGGTTGGGATGCTGACGGGGCGGAAGAAGAGGGCGGTTGAGGTGGCGAATCCGAAGGCTTTTGACCGGCCGGGCGCGAGGCGTTATCGGCGGCTGGCCGGTCGCGTCCTCCGCCTCCCAAAGGGCGCTTCAGCGCCCGCCCCACACCCGGAGGACGACGCCGATGGTCCCGGCCTCCCAGACGTTGCGGCCACAGCCGTCCAGCGAAGCGGGTGCGGGGAGGATGCGCCGGCAGGCGCATCCGGTGGGTCCAGGGCTCAGCCCTGGCCCTGGCAGGATTTGGAGAAGAAGCGGTTGCGGAAGGCGTTGAGCATGACTTTGAGGACCGCGTCGGGGTCAAGGTTGGTGGAGTCGATGGTCACCGCGTCCGGGGGGATCCGGAGAGGGGCGGCGGCCCGGTTCTGGTCGGCCAGATCGCGGGCGGTGAGATCCCGGAAGACGTCGGGATAGTTCACGTTCTCACCTTTGGCCCGCAGTTCCTGGAAACGGCGGTCGGCCCGGGCTTCGGGGGAGGCGTAGAGGTAAAATTTCAGGCCGGCTTCGGGGAACACTACGGTGCCCATGTCCCGCCCCTCGGCCACCACTTCGCCCTTGGCGCCCAGGGCCCGCTGAAGACCCAGGAGGGCCTGGCGCACGCCCGGCCAGGCGGAAATGGTCGAGGCGTCACGCGAGATTTCGGGGCTGCGCAACTGAGCGGTCACGTCTTCGCCGTCCACCATGATGGCGGTGCCCTCCGGCTTGGGCAGGGCGGTGAGGTTGACGGACCGGGCCAATTCCTCGGCCGCGGGCTGATTGTCGGGGGTGATGCCCCGTCGGGTCGCGGCGAGGGCCAGGGCCCGGTACAGCGCGCCGGTATCCAGATAAATCCAGGTCAGGTGCCGGGCCAGTTCCCGGGCCAGGGTGGATTTGCCGGCGCCGGCCGGGCCGTCGATAGTGATGATTTTGGGCAGGTTTTGATTCATAACGATTTCATCGCCCCAAGGGCCGGGGCCGCCGAAGCGCCTGGCGGGCGCGCTTCGGCGGCGGGGAAGGTAGGGTTGACGGCCGGCCGGCGGCTTCGTGGGGCCGCATTCCGCCGGCGGGCCGGATTGAAAGACAAGACAATTGTCAAAACAAACGATTGATTGATCTGATTTGACCGGTCAAGCCCCGGGCCGCTGGGCGCCGAAGGTCCGGCCGGCCTCGTAGACCTGGGCCATGTATTCGTCGTTATTGACCATGTCGCCCAAGTGCTCCACCTGCCGGAAGCAAAGGCTTTCGAAGGTCCGGGGAAAGCCGATGGCGTCAAAGAAGAATTTGACGCACAGGTGCACCGGCACGAAGAGGTCCTTGCCTTTGGTGGCCCCCAGGGCCAGGAGGAATCCCCGGCCGTCGGGGCGCAGGGTTTCGGTCCGCCCCAGGGTGTAGCGGCGGGACCAAAGCGGCTGGACCCGGTCGATCAGGGCTTTGCCCTTGGCCGGCACGTCGTAGAAGAACAGCGAGGTGGAGAGCACCACCATGGGGGCCGAGGCCAGGAGCGGATACAACTCTCCCATATCGTCGTCGGTGATGACGCACTCGCCGGTTTTTTCACAGGCGGAGCAGCCGATGCAAGGTTTGATGTTGTGATCGGCCACGGAAAAACTGACGGCATCCGCGCCCGCGTCACGGGCGCCTTGCAGGAATTTGTCGAGCATGGCGGCCGAGTTGCCGTTTGGCCGGGGGCTTAAATGGAGAGCGAGAATGTCCATGAGAGAACCTCCGTGCCCCGTATGGGGCAATGCGCCGCCGTTGAGCGGCCTGGCTGGTATTGGGTCGTCCGGGGATAGGGTTGTTCGGCTCCCCGCCTGTGATACGGCGGGGCGTTCGTTCACTGCGGAGCTCCGTCGGCCCGGGGCGACGGACCGAGCCCCGAATGGGGCCAAGCGCCGCCGTGATTTCGTTATGCGCGTGTCGCCGCGGCCGGGACGGAGGTTCTATCGCCTCCATCTTTGCCGTTCGCGGAGCCGCTCCAGCATTTCCAGGCCGAAGGGGCTGCCGGTCCGGACCCAGTCCAGCCCGATGGCCGGCTTGTACCGGCCGTGGAAGTCGGACCCGGCGGTGGGGACCAGGCCGAAACGGTCGGCCAGACCCTGGAAAAAAGCCTGTTGATCCGGGTCATGGCTGGGATGGCGGACTTCGAGTCCCAACAGACCCTCCTCCGCCAGGCGGCCCAAGAGCGGCGGCCACTGGTGGGGGGCCAGGTTCAGGCTGACCGGGTGGGCCAGCACCGGGGCCCACCCGGCCCGGCGGATCAGCGCCAGCCCCTCCGCCGGGGACAGGCGGACCTTGTCCACGTAGCCGGGCCGGCCTTTGCCCAGAAGCTTTTCGTACACTTCGTCCGGCGTTTCGAAAGAGCCCTGTTCCACCAGTTGGGCGGCGAAGTGGGGCCGGCCCAACTGGCCGCCGCCGGAACGTTCCAGCAGATTCTCCCAGGACAATTCGTAACCCAGGCCGCGCAGGCGGTCGAACATCCGGCGGTTGCGCTCGGCCCGAAAGGCCTTGAGCCGGTCCAGGGCGGCCGGGATCTCCGATTCCCCGGCCGCGTTGAGGCCCAACAGGTGCATGGTGGCCGGGTGTTCCAGGCTGAGCTCCACGCCGCCCACCGATTCCAGCCCTTCGGCCCGGCCGGCGGCCAGGAATTCGGCCAGGCCGTCGACCGTGTCGTGGTCGGTGAGGGCCAGACCGACCAGCCCGGCTTCCCGGGCGGCCGCCGCCCGTTCGGCGGGGGTGAGCCCGCCGTCGGAGGCGGTGGAGTGGGTGTGGAGGTCCACCCGCCCGATGGAGGCGCCCGGCCCGGCGGTCATTTCTTCAGCGAGCGCAGATAGTTTTCCGCCAGGCCCGTATGCACCCGTCCCTCGCGGAAGGGTTCGTATTTCATCAGTCCCCGGACAAAGGGAATGTTGGTCTTGATGCCCTCCACCGCGAACTCCCCCAGGGCGTCATGCATCAAGTCCAGGGCCGCCGGGCGGTTTTCGGCCCGGACGATGACCAGGGCGATCATGGGGTCGTAAAACGGGGTGACCACCGCGCCCTCGGCGAAACCGGTCTCCACCCGCACCCCCGGCCCCTGGGGCGGCCGGAACACTTTGAGCGGCCCGGGGGAGGGGAAGAATTTCTCCGGGTCCTCGGCATAGATGCGGGCCTCCAGGGCGTGGCCGGCCACGGCTTGGGGACGCCGGGGCAGGGCCTCGTCCAGCGCCTGGCCGGCGGCCAGGCGGATCTGGGCCGTGACCAGGTCCAGCCCGGTCACTTCCTCGGTGACCCCGTGTTCCACCTGAAGCCGGGGGTTGACTTCCAGGAAGGAGAAACCCGTCCCCGGGCTGTAGAGCGTCTCCACCGTGCCCAGGTGGTCGTAGCCCAGACGGGCCATGGCCTCGGCGGCCCGGTCGGCCATGCGGGCCAGTTCGTCCGCCGGGATGCTGGGCGCCCCGGCCTCTTCCACCACTTTCTGGCGGCGGCGCTGGGTGGAGCAGTCGCGCTCGAAGAGATGGGCGGTCCGGCCCCGGCGGTCGGCCACGATCTGGAATTCCACATGGCGCGGGTTTTCCAGCAGCCGTTCGGCATACAGGGCCGGCCGGCCGAAACTGCGGGCGGCGAGCTTGCCGGCCGATTCGATGGCCGCGGCCAGCTTTTCCCGGGTTTCCACCGGGGTCATGCCGATGCCGCCGCCGCCGCCGGCCGGCTTGATCAGCAGGGGAAAGCCCAGAGCGGCGGCCTCTTCGACCTGTTCATCCACCGAGCCCGTCAAAATTCCGGTGGAAGGGCTGACCGGGAACCCTTCGGCGGCCATCAATTCCTTGGCGGCCGTCTTGTCGCCCATCACCTTGAGCCATTTGGGGTCGGGGCCGATGAAGGTCAAGCCGGCGGCGATGACTTTTTCGGCGAATTCGTGGTTTTCGGCCAGAAAGCCATAGCCGGGATGGATGGCCTCGGCCCCGGTTTTCAGGGCCGCCTCCAGGATGGCCTCCTGGTTCAAATAACTCTGGGGGGCCGGGCCGGGGCCGATGAGGAGGCTCTCATCCGCCTCGGCCACATAGGGCAGGGCGGCGTCGGCCTCGGAATACAGGGCCACGCTGGCCACGGAGAGGGCGCGCAGAGTCCGCACCAGCCGGGCGGCCACCGCGCCGCGGTTGGCGATCATCACCTTTTTAAACATTAAAGCACTCCGAAAAACAGGTCAAGCGGTCGAGGCGAGAATGACGAGCCGCTGTTGCGGACCGCCCGAGCACCGACGGGGCCCACTGGCGGTTTGGGTTGGCGTTGGGTTTGATATTGCTGGAAAAGTGGAGTCATCACTTTTTTTTGGCCGCGGTCGGCTTTTTGGCCGGAGCCGGCTTGACTTTGGCGGTCGGTTTGGCTTTGGCGGCCGGCTTGGCCGGGATCGCCGTGGCCGGGGCGGCCGCCCGGCGGACGGGTTTGGCCTTGGGCTCCGCCACGGTCACGGCGGTCGGCAGCGGGGCCAGCTTCAGCTTGCGGGAGACGGGGTCCCGGCGGATGCCCTCGACCACCAGGCGCAAGGCCTCTTCATAGCCCACCCAGCGCAGACCGGCCACCCATTTGCCTTTTTCCAGGTCCTTGTAGTGCTGGAAGAAGTGGGCCACCTGATCCTTGAGCATCCGGGGCAGATCGTCCGGCGATTTGACTTCGGCATAGAAGGGGTTGAGCTGGTCGATGGGCACGGCTATAATTTTATCGTCGGCTCCGGCTTCGTCGGTCATGACCAGGGCGCCGATGGGCCGGGTCCGGATGACCGCCCCGGGCACCACCGGGGAACGGCTCAGCACCAGGACGTCGCAGGGGTCGCCGTCGGCGGCCAGCGTGTGGGGGATGAAGCCGTAATTGGCTGGATAGGTCATGGAGGTGTTCAGGAAACGGTCCACATACATGGCCCCGGAGGCCTTGTCCATTTCATATTTGACCGGATATCCGCCCAGGGGGATCTCGACGATCACGTTGAATTCATACGGGGGGTTCTGGCCCAGGGAAATTTTGTCGATGTTCATCGCTTTCGCCTCCGCGACGGGGTATAGTTGGGGAATTATACCTCAAATCATCGCATATGGCTATCGTTAAGGCGGCTGCAAGGGCCGCTTCGGCCCTGTCCGCGGCGTCGGGCCGGCTGCTGGCGGTGTTTTTTTGGCTCGTAAATTGCTTAAAATTGGGCGGACCCTTGAGCGGTCCCCATACTTCCCTGACCGAGGGTGAACCGTGGCCGATGATACCTCTTTGAAATCTCCCCAGACCGGCGAGCAGTTCCCGGACGGCGACCCGGCCTCGACCGGCGAGCAGCCCCAGGCCGGCGGTCCGCCCCTGGACCCGGCCTCCGGCGCGTCGGCGTATCTGGAATCGGCCGCCGACGGCGGCGAGATCAACCTCGACGGCCTGGTTTCGCCCGCCGCCCCCGCCCGCGAAGCCCCGGCCTCGCCGACGGCTCCGGCCGGCGCCTCCCGGCCACGTTCGGCGCCCGCCGGTTTCACCAAGCCGCAGAGCCCCCGGGGCGGCCCCGACGACTCCGGACCGGTCGGCGGCCAAGCCGCCGATTTTCCCCAGGAGGCCCTGAACCTGGGCGCACCGGCCGCGCCGGCCCCGGAAAAGAAGGACGAAGGCCGCCTGGTGGTCATCTTCGTGGGGCTGAAAACCTTTTGGAGCTGGCTGTGGGGCAAGTTCGCGGCCATCCCCCCCGTGGACGACCTCTTCGACCATCTTCTGTCCGCCCTGGGCCTCCAGCGGCGGCCGAGCAGCATCATCAAGCGGGCCAACAGCCTGGCCCACCGGGGCCGCCTGGTGGAGGCCGTCAAGTACTACCGCGACTACCTGGCGTTGAAGCCGGTGTCGGTGGCCGGCTACGACGGGCTCGGCCGGGTCTATTTCCGCATGGGCCTGGCCGAGGAGGCCAACCGCGAGTTCACCATCGCCGACAGCCTGGAACGGATCCTCCATAACCGCGACGACCTCGAGGCCGCCGCCTCCCTGGCCGGGGCCTTTCTGGAACGCAAGCAGGCCAAAATTTCCGTTTCCCTCATCGAGCCGGTGCTCATCGCCCATTTTTACAGCCCGGGCAACGGCGAGTTGCTGAAAACCATGGGCCGGGTCTATACCGAACTGCGGGCCAACAAAAAGGCCTATCAGGTCTATCAGGCCGGCCTGGCCCAGCACCCCGAGGATTATGAATTCCACATTTTGAAGGGCCAGGCCGAGATCAAGGCGGGCCAGGTGGCCGAAGGCGAGCGCCTGGTGCAGTGGGGCCGGCTGATGAAGCGGCTGCGGGAGAACCCCCGGGACGCCAACGCCAAGATGGCCATGGGCGAGATGTATATCAAGGACCAGAAGACGGAGGAGGGCTTAAGGCAGCTGCGGGAGGCGGCCGCCCTCTTGCCGGCCCACACCGGCCTGCGCTGGCGCCTGTACAACCTCTATCAGAAACAGGGCAATTACGACGAGGCCCTCAGGTATCTTCTGGAGATCGTGGCCCTGGAACCCGACAACGACGAGCTGCAATACCGCCTGGCCGATTTCTATCGCCGCAACAAGCATCGCGATGAAGCTCTGGCCCTGTATCGCGCCTTGATCGACCGCCACCCCCGCGATCCCCGGCCCCACGCCCTGATGGGCGAATTGTTGAGCGACATCGGCAGCTTCGAGGAAGGCCAGCAGATGAAGGACTTGGCCCAGACCCTGGAGTGCGGCCTCAAGGCCAACCCTGACCACCGCGACACGGTCCGGTTCATGAAGTATCTCTTCAGCACCGGCCAGGGGCAGGAAGGCCGCCAGTGGCTGGAACGAGGCCTGGAAAAATGGCCCTATCACGGCGAATTGATGCTGACCAAGGTCAAGCTGCTCTATAACGAGACCCGCTACAAGGAAGGGGTGGCCCTTCTCAAGCAGCTCATCTCCATCAAGCCCGACATAGCCGAGCCCCACATCTGGATCGCCATGTGTTACCAGCGCCTGGGCGACAACATGGGCGCCCTGGCCGAGGCCCAACTGGCCACCCGTCTGGCTCCCAAAAGCTACACCGCCCACAAAGTTCTGGGCGATATCCTCCGGGAGCAGAAAAAACTCAGCCAGGCCACCGCCGCCTATGAAGTGGCCGAGATGATGCGCCACGCCCGCAAATGAGGCGGGCGGCGGCGCGCCACAGCTGGAAAAACCGCATCCTCTTGATTTGCATGCTCCGGGGGCGATGTCGGCCTTGGCTAATGCAGGCGGATGTGATATAGTGCTCGCATTATGAAATCCAGCAAGCCTTCCGCCCCGCCGACCCTGACCCGCCGGCTCCTGGCCGACCGCCTGAAACGTCTGGCCCCGGAGTTTCCGGCCGAGCTCGTCCAGGTCGCCTCCCGGGAGATCATCGCCGCCTTGACCGAAGCCCTGGCCGCCGGCCGGCCGGTGACCCTGCGGGGCTTCGGCCGCTTCGAGGTCCGCCGCTACCGGGGCCCGGCCAAGCGGCTGGGCCTCGTCTTCCGTCCCAGCCCCGGCCTGGTGGCCCGCCTCAACCCGGCCGACGCCGTTGAGGCCGGGCCGGACGACCAACCCTGACCCCAAAACGGGGCGATCGCTTCTTATGTGGGATGATGAATCGCGGCGGTCTCGGCGTCCGGCTGGGGCGCTGCCCCGGACCCCGCCAGGGGAGGGCCCTGCGCGGGCCCTACCCTGGACCCACCCGCGCCGGGGGCTTCGCCCCCTGGACCCCCGAAAGGCAATAACGTTGGGTCAGACAGCTGGTCGTAGCGCCGCCGGAACTCGCCTGCACGGCTCAAACAACCGGCGGCGCGGTGACGGTTTGAGCTGATAACGCCACATTCTTCCCCTCGATATCTTTGGCCGTCGCGGCCTGACTCAAATGTCGCCGCAGCGCCACCTGTTTGAGCCGTACAGGCGAGTTGTGGCGCTGCTTATGGGTCATCGCGGCTTCACTGACGATTCCAAGGGGGGCCAGGGGGCGACAGCCCCCGGCGCGGGTGGGTCCAGGGTAGGGTGCGCGCAGCACCCTACCCTGGCGGGGTCCGGGGCAGCGCCCCGGCGGATGCCGAGACCGCCGCGATTCATCACCCGACATAAGAAATGCGATTACCCTGCCCCCAGAAACCCTGCAGGTAGCCCCGCCGGCCCGGTTGTGGTAGAATGCGGCATGTCCGCCGCCATCGAACAAGCCGTGAACTGCGTGCTGAGCCTGTTTCTCATCGGGCTGGTGGGCTACGTCCTGGACCGCCGGGGCTGGTTCGGCCCGGAGACCCGGGTCCTCGTGCCCCGCCTGGTGACCCTGATCACCCTGCCTCCCTATCTCTTCGTCAACATCATCACCACTTTCAGCCACGATGAATTGATTCACCTGGTTTACGGGGTGCTGGTGCCGGCGGCTTCGATTCTGCTGACCTATGCCCTGGGCTGGCTGACCTCCCGGCTGCTCCGCGTCCGGCGGGGGCGGCGGGGGCTTTTTCGCGTCGGCTACGCCACCTCCAACACCATTTTCATCGGGCTTCCGGTCAACGTGGCCTTGTTCGGCGTCGAAGCCCTGCCCTATGTGTTGTTGTATTTCTTCGCCAACACCACTTTTTTCTGGACGGCCGGCAACTACAGCCTCAGCCTGGACGGCGAAAGGCCCCCGGAGCGCGTGTTCAGCCGGGAGACCGCCAAGCGGCTTTTCTCCCCGCCGCTGATCGGCTTTCTGCTGGGAGTCCTGGCGGTGCTGGCCGAAATCCGGCCGCCGGCCTTTTTCGTCTCCGCGGCCGGCTACGTGGGCGGGCTGACCATACCGCTGGCCATCATCTTCATCGGCCTGACCCTGGCCTCGGCCAATCTCAGGCAACTGACCCTGGACCGGGACGTGGTCGGGCTCCTGCTCGGCCGCTTTTTGATCAGCCCCCTGACGGTCATCCTCATCCTGCGGCTGGTGGATCTGCCGCCGTTGATGGCCAAGGTCTTCATCATCCAGTCGTCCCTGCCGGTGATCACCAGCGCCGTGCTCCTGGCCGGCTATCATCGGACGGACACGGCCTACGCCTCGGTGGTCGTTTCCCTGAGCACGCTTCTGTCCCTGGCGACCATCCCCCTGTACATGGTGGTCGTCACCCTGATGTTCGGTTAGAGGTGGAGTATGAATCATCGAGCTGGATTCCGTTGCGCGACTTTGATTCTGACGGCGGCGCTGTTTTTGGCCGACGCCCGGCCGCTCCCGGCCCAGGCGGAGTCCGAGACCCCGGGCAGCACTCCCATCGCCCTGGTGGAGGAGGCCTATCTGGCCCACCGCAAGGGGGAGTATGACCTGGCCATCAGGGAATACACCAAGATCATCCAGCGGCGGGGCCTGACCCGCCGGGAGCGGGCCATCAGCTATCTGCTGCGGGGTGAGGCCAAGCGGGACGACGGGCAGCTGAACGAGGCCATTCTGGATTTCACCCGGGCTTTAAAGCAATGGGCCGGCTATCCCCAGGCCCACTTCTTCCGCGGCCGGGTTTACGAGCAGCAGGGCAAGCTGCGGGAAGCCTTTGCCGATGTGGCCCGGGCGGCCGCCCTCGACCCGGCCCGGGACGCCTATGCCACCAGCCTGGCGGTGTTGAGGAAACGCCTGACCGAGGCCGGCCAGCCCGTGCCGGCCGGCGCCGCCGTCCCCGAACCGGTGGAACCGAAGCTGCCGGCCGAGTGAAGGGCGGCCGGAACGAAAGTTCAATCGCCTCCACCTTGGCCTGATACCGTCGGCGGGACGATCCAAAGCCGGGGCCCGCGGGTCGGGTCATAAATGAATCATGACCCGTTGTTGTTATATATCATATTGTATTTATTGATATCAATGATTCATTTCTGCTGGCGGACTCAGAGCCGGCCGCGATGAAACCCCCTCTGTATTCGTCACTGAATCATGGAAATGAAATTTGCGGCCTCTAACTGCCTTAATTCACTGGCTTATTGTGAACAGTCCTGGCTTCGTTTTTGCATAACTGAAATACGTACATCATCTTTGTTTTCAATGGAACCTCTTGCCCGGGCCGCAACCCGCGCGCTGAAAAGCGCGGCCGGATGAGGATGCTTGTCGGCATCCCGCCGGGCGGCTTCGAATGGACTCGTTGTCCTTCGGAGGGCTTGGCGGTCCGCATTGGGCGCGGCCCGCCCCGTAAAAAGGCGGTGGTCCGGAAAACAATAGAGTGAAACCGCAATTCAGGGTAGAATCAAATTACAAGTGAATCAAGGCTCTGAAGGGGCCATGCGCCGCCGCGACGTCATTTGCGGCTCAGTCGCGTCATCGCCCGGCCGGGTGATGGACGGGGTACCGCTCGTAAAGCGATGAGGCCGGGACGAGAGGGGCGTCGCCTCCGTCCCTGATCATGTCCGCTCGATCCGGCGTTGAGGGGCTCTGTTTCACTTGGCCGTTCCGTGTGGACGGATCACCCTGAGGAGGTTCCCGATGAAAAATCAGGATACCCGGGCCGCCGCCCCTGATCAGAAAAGGCCGGAGGCGATTGAGCCTTCGTCCCGGCCGATGCCGCCCGCCCATGGCGGTGTTGCGGCGGCGCTTCGCCCCTCCGGGACGTTGACGCCCGACGATCTGCTCAACGGCCTGCCCACCGGCGTGATGGTGATCGACCGGGAGGGCGTGATTCTGCACGCCAACCGGCAGGCTTCGAACCTGTTGTCGCTGCAGTGCCAGAACCTGGCCGGGCGGGACGTGAAGAAAGTCATGCCCGCCGGGGGGCTGGACATCATGAAGGCCATTCAGTCCAAGCGCCAGGCGGCCGGGTTGCTTCTGCCGGAGTTAAAAAACTGTTTCGTTCATTTGACGCCGTTGCCCGATCCCGGCCAGGGGGCGGTGGTGACCGTTTTCGACTACCGGCTCTGGCAGCCGTATTTCGGCCAGAGCGCCACGCTTGATCCGCTCAGCCCCGTTCTGACCAAGATTTTCGAAGCCTCGTCGGACGGCATCACCATCGTTAATAAACATGGTTACATGATTCTGGTCAACAAATCTGCGGCCGACAACGTGGGGGTAAACAAAAACGAGCTGCTGGGCCGCCACGTCAGCTACCTGATCAAGAAAAACCTGGCCGACGTCATCCTGTCGCTGGACGTGATCCGCACCCGGCAGCCCATCAGCAAGGTGGTCAAGCTTCCCAGGAGCGGCAAGGAGGCCCTCAGCACCGCCACGCCCATCCTGAACCCGGACGGCGAAGTGGACATGGTGGTGCTCAACGAGCGCGACATCACCGCCATCACCAGCCTGGAAGGCAGCATCCGCCAGCAGAAGAAGGTGCTGGAAAAATTCAAGGAGGAAATCAACGCCCTGAGTTTGTCGGAACTGAAAAAACGGGAGATGGTGGCCGAGAGTCCGGCCATGTGCGCGGTTTTGAGCACGGCCATCCGGCTGGCCCACCACGGCGTCTCCCACATCCTGATCACCGGGGAGAGCGGCACCGGCAAAAGTTTGCTGGCCAAGTTCATCCACACCAATTCCAAACGGGCCGGCAGCCCTTTCGTGCACATCAACTGCGCGGCCCTGCCGGAGTCGCTGCTGGAGGCCGAACTGTTCGGCTATGAAAAGGGGGCCTTCACCGGGGCCGACCCCAACGGCAAGGCCGGGCTCTTCGAGATGGCCGGCGACGGCACCCTGTTTCTCGACGAGATAGGGGAAATGCCCATCGCCCTTCAGGCCAAGCTTTTGACCTTTCTGGACAGCTCCGAGTTCCGGCGCATCGGCGGCACCCAGACCATGACCGCCAAATGCGCCGTCATCACCGCCACCAACCAGAATCTCGACCACTTGACCAAATACCGGCAGTTCCGCTGCGACCTGTATTTCCGCCTGCGGGCTTTCAGCCTGAACATCCCGCCGCTGCGCAACCGGCCGGAGGATATCGTCCACCTGGCCAAGGCCGCCCTGGACGCCTACAACAAGCAATACAACCAGAACCGGGCCCTGGATCCCCTGGCCCTGGAGATTCTGCAGACCTACAGCTACCCGGGCAATGTCCGCGAGCTTTTGAATATGATTCACCAGGCGGTCCTTCTGAGCGACCGGAAGTTCATCGGCACTTTTCTCAAGGCCACGGTGGGGCTGGCCGCGGCCGAGCTCGTTTCCGCCGGGGTGAACGTGGCCGGCCAATCCGGCAAGGTTCAGTTCCAGGCTTCACCCCCCAAGGCTCCGCCGCTTCTGGAATCGGCCCGGAGCGAGCTGGAAAAATCGGCCCTCCTGCAGGCCTTGGCCAAGAGCCGCAACACCCGCGATATGGCCGCCTATCTGGGCATCAGCCAGGCCAGCGTTTCGCGCAAGCTGCGCAAGCACGGCCTGACCCCGCCCGGGGTCAAAAACCCGACGGGTTGATTCGGAAGGCCGTTTCAGCGGATTTTTTTCTTTAATCTATTGAAACACATCGATTCATTGATTCAGAAATGTCCGGATCCGGCGGTTTTGGTGATGCGGGGGGAGTTTTCTATGCAACATTGAATCAGTCCCGGCGACGGCTTCTGCCGATAACTGGTTGATTTGATTTTAGATATATCGTCTGAAAGTGGTACGCAAATTGCCTTGATCAACCACCAAACACACGCGATGTATTTTGATGCATCAGCTGCCGGAGGTATCTGGATGGAAAAACCCGAACCGAAACTCACTGGCGCGCCGCTGGAGCCCATCGTTTTCATTCCCGCCCTGATCATCGTCCTTTTCGTCGGCATCACCATGTCGTTCTGGCCCGATGTGGCCGCCGGGGGCGTTCAGGCCTCCTACGCCTTCATCACCAAAAACCTGTCGTCGATGTTCATGATTGTCGGGGTGCTGGCCTTCGCCATCGTCATGTGGCTGGGCTTCGGCCGTTACGGCCACGTCAAGCTGGGGCGCGAGGACGACGAGCCGGAATTCAGCACTTTCTCCTGGATCTGCATGCTGTTCTGCGCCGGGATCGGCATCGGCCTGATGATCTGGTCCATCGTGGAACCCATCTATTATATCCAGGGGCCGCCCATGGGCATCGAGCCCATGAGCCTGAAGTCCTTTGAATGGGCCCTGATGCTGCCGCAGTTCCACTGGGGGTTCTCGGCCTGGGCCATCTACACCCTGCCGACCATTCCCATCGCCTACAGCGTGTATGTCCGCCAGCAGAAGGTCTTCCGGGTCAGCGACTCCTGCGTGCCCATTTTGGGCAGGCACGTCGACGGGCCGCTCGGCAAGATCATCGAGCTCTTCGTGCTGGTGGGCACGGTCGGCGCGGTGGGCACCTCCCTGGGCCTGGCCATCCCCCTGATCGCCAAGCTGCTCTCCGGCTTCACGGGCATGGAGGACACCATGGGCATGAAGCTGGTCGTGGTCGGCATCATCTTCATCATCTTCGGCTGCAGCGTGTATCTGGGGCTGGAGAAGGGCATGCAGAACCTGACCCGGGTCAACGTCTGGCTGGCCTTCACCATCATCGCCCTGGTGCTGCTCCTCGGCCCCACCGGCTTCATTTTCGACATCTGGGTCAACAGCCTGGGACTGTTGCTCAACAACTTCTTCCAACTGACCTTCCAGACCGAGCCTTACCGGCTCCTGGCCGACGGCAAGGACGCCTGGCCGCAGTGGTGGACCGTCTTCTACTGGGCCTGGTGGGTGGCCTACGCCCCGGTCATCGCCCTGTTCGTGGCCCGCATCTCCAAGGGCCGCACCATTCGTCAGCTGGTCATCGCCGAATGTTTCTGGGGCACCCTGGGCTGCTGGATGTTCCTGGGCATTTTCGGGGCTTATGGGCTCTATTGCCAGAAGACCGGGCTGGTGGACGTGGTGAACCTGCAGAACACCCAGAGCGACGCGGCCGCCTGCGTGGCGGTGATGTCGTCGCTGCCGCTGCATCAGTTGGTCATTCCGATCTACGCCGTGTTGTGCTTCGTCTTCCTGGGCACCACCCTGGACGCCTCGGCCCAGTCGCTGGCCAACATCTGTTCCAAAAAGGGCTACAGCGACCTGCCGCCCAAGCGCTGGAACCGCATGCTGTGGGCCTCGCTCCTGTCGCTGTTCGGCATGGGCATCCTCATCACCGGCGGTGAAAAGGCGCTGAAGACCGTGCAGACCTCCACCATCGTGGGCGGGGTCATCCTGGTGCCGGTCCTCGCCATCCTGACCGCCGGCCTCATCAAGAGCCTGCGCGAGGATTTCCGCGAGAAGACCCAGTATAAGCGGCTTATCTTGAACGAGAAAAACGAGCCCGTCGAACAGTAAGGCGGCACTCACCGAGACCCGGCCGCCGGACCCCGGCGGCCGGCCCCCTGATTGCATGACGACGGCATCCCGTTTCCCGGGTGACCTCCCCGGCCGGCCGCAACCGACCGGGCGGGCCCCCGGCCGCCGGAGGCTCGTTTTCAGATAGGCAGACGCGGCCCGTGGTCGGCCGCGGAAAGACGTCGATGGACGCTGAGAGAAAGGAGTGGCCATGTCGCGGATCATCACTCGACTGGGCGACGGTTCAATTATCGAAATGACGGAAAAGGAACTGCGGGAGGACATCGACGCCGGCATCGCCGAAGCGGTGGAAAAAGGCGAGGTGCCCCCCCTGACCCAGGACGAGATCGAATACCTGGTGGAGTTGTTCAAGCGCGACGACCGTTTCGTGGGCGTGCCCCGGGGCAAGGAGGTCATCATGACCTACGACGCCGGGACGCTGAAAATCAAGCGGCATTCCCTGTTCGAGGACCGGGTCAACGCCCTGGCCATCTATGAGCGGCTCCTGGGCGCGGACACCATGGAACTGTGTCACGTCGACTACAGCTACAAGCCCTTGAAGCCCATCGTCAGCTACGAGGTCGGCACCCTGGAGCAGGCCCTGGCGGTGACCCACGCGCCGCTGTTTTACGGGGCCATGCCCAACCTGGGGCTCTACACCCAGCCGGACGGCCCGTTCCCCAACCCCATGGAGCTCCTGCCCCAGGGCAAGATCAAGGAGGGGAGGGCGGCCTATGACGAGATGGTGCTTTCGGCGGTGGAGGACATCGTCTTCATCGCCGAGGCCATGTGGGAGGCCGGCGCCGACGGCATCAACCTCGACACCGTCGGGGCCAGCGGCGATCCGGATTTCAAGGCCTCGCTGATGGCCGTGGAGCGGCTGCGCAAGAAATACCCCGATATCCCGGTGATGATGGGCATGGCCGGCGAGTTCGTCCTGGGCATGCACGGGGAGATGTATCACGAAGGCCGGCGCCTGGCGGGGATGTATCCCGCCGAGCAGTTGAAGATGGCCGAAAAGGCCGGGGTGGCCATCTTCGGGCCGGTGGTCAACACCAACAACACCGAGAGCACCCCCTGGAACCTGGCCCGGACCATCGCCCTGATCAAGCCCTGTTCCGAAGCCTCCTCCATCCCGGTGCACGCCAACATGGGCATGGGCGTGGGCGCGGTGCCGGTGACCGACTATCCGCCGGTGGACGTGGTCAGCCGGGTTTCGCGGGCCATGGTGGAGCTGTGTCGGCTGGACGGCCTGTAGGTGGGCGTCGGCGACCCCATCGGCATGGCTGTGGCTCACGCGCAAGCTTCGGGCATGGGTGGTATGCGGACCGCCGGAGATCTGGTGGCCCGGGTCCAGCTCACGAAGAAGCTGAGAATAACGGAAGCCAAGCAATATGTGGCCGACAAGCTGAAAGTCGGCGTGGATGAGCTGTCGGACCCCATCGTCATGTCCGAAGTCCGGGCCGACCTCGGCTTCGGCATCATGATGCCCCTGGGCGGCGTGCCCAAGGGGTTGGAGTGCAAGTTCAACATCGCCAGGGCTCTGGACCTGGACATCAACTGCCTGAACCGTTTCAAACAACGGGCCGGCCTGGCTTGAGCCCTCGGGAGGGAGCGATATCATGAGCACCATTTTTGAAGACGCCGCCAAAGCCATTCTGGAGCAGGATTCGAACCTGGCGATGGCCCTGGTCAAACAGCACCTCGACAGCGGCGAAAACCCCATGCTGCTGATGGAAAAGGGTTTCGTGCCGGGCATCAATAAAATCGGGGACCTGTTTTCTTCCGGCAAGGTGTTCCTCCCGGAACTGATGATGGCCGCCGACGTCATGTCATCGGCCTCGGCCGCGCTCCTGGCCGCCCTCCCTGAGGGCCACAAGTCCGAGGCCGATGACATCGTCATCACCGCGGCCACGGTCAAGGGCGACATCCACGACATCGGCAAGGGCATCGGCATCGCCATGTTCCGGGCCAACGGTTTCAAGGTGGTCGACCTGGGCCGCGACGTGCCGGTGGAAAAAATCGTCGAGGAGGCGGTCAAATCCAATTCCAACGTCATCGCCACCAGCGCCCTTTTGACCACCACGCTCAACGAACAGAAGCTCTTGGAGGAAGCCCTGAAGAAGGCCGGGCTCAAGGGCGGGATCAAAACCATGGGGGCCGGCGCCCCGGTGACCCCCCGATGGGCCACCCGCATCGGGGCCGACATCTATGCCGAAAACGCCCACGAGGGCGTGGTGGGCGTGCGCAACGCCTTTACAAATAAATAAGCAAGGAGGTGCCTATGGCCATCAGGAGCCATAAGGCCGGCTGCCGGGCTTCCGGCGGGCTGAGCCTGAACATGCTGACCGAAGCCGAGATGGAGAGCATCCACCTGGCCACCCTGGAGATCCTCTCCACCATCGGGGTGTTCGTGCAGCACCACGAGGCCCGGGATATCTTCGCCGCCGCCGGGGCCCGGGTGGAGGCGGACGGTCTGGTCAAGATTCCGCCCCACCTGGTGGAGGAGGCCATCCGGTCGGCGCCCTCCACGCTGACCCTTTGCGGCCGGGCCCCGGAGCGGGACATCGTCATCGACGGCGCCCGGGTGAACTTCACCAACTTCGGCGAGGGTATCCTCATCATCGACCACCGGACCGGCGAACTGCGGGCCACCCGCAAGGCCGACCTGGCCGAGGTGACCCGGGTGCTGGATTACCTCGACGTGATCGGGGTCATCGAACGGGCCGTGGGCAGCCAGGACCTGCCGCCCCCGGTCCAGGCCATCCACAATTACGAGGCCATGGTCAACAACACCACCAAGCACTGCTTCCTGGGCCCCGAGAACGGGGAGAACATCAAGGTCATCCTGAAGATGGCCGAACTGGCCGTCGGCGGGCCGGAGGCCTTCAAAGACCGCTGCCCGGTCTCCTTCATCACCTGCCCGGTCAGCCCCCTGCGCCTGGTGGAGGACTGCTGCGACATCATCATGACCGGGGCCCGGCACGGCGCGGCCGTCTGCATCCTGTCCATGGCCATGGCCGGCGGTTCCTCGCCGGTCAACCTGGCCGGGACCCTGGCCAACCACAACGCCGAAATCCTGGCCGGCATCACCCTGTCGCAACTGA
This sequence comes from Candidatus Adiutrix sp., assembly GCA_031553735.1. Classification (GTDB taxonomy): domain Bacteria; phylum Desulfobacterota; class Desulfarculia; order Adiutricales; family Adiutricaceae; genus Adiutrix. The sequence goes on along the minus strand of JAVBLB010000031.1, from coordinate 13,252 downwards.
CTCAAAAAGGCGCCCGGGTCATTTACGGCAGCTCCAGCACGGCCATGAACCTCAAGCAGGCCACCGCCGTGGTCGGAACTCCCGAATTGGCCCTGATCAACGCCGGCGTGGCCACCCTGGCCCAATACTACCAGTTGCCCAGCTGGGTGGCCGGCGGGTAGGCTGACAGCAAGGTTTCCGACGTTCAGGCGGGGCATGAGAAAACCATCACCGGCCTTCTGACGGCATTGGCAGGCGCCAATATCATCTACGGCCTGGGGATGCTGGAAATGGGCATGACCTTCAGCCTGGCCCAGCTCATGATGGACGCCGACATGGCGGCCATGATCCATTACGCCCTGAACGGGGTGACGGTCAACGACGACACCCTTTCCGTGGACGTGACCAGGGAGGTCGGCTACAAGAAGGATTTCCTGACCCACCGCAACACCTTCTCCAACCGCAAGATCCAGAGCGATCCCTTGCTTATTGACCGCCAGATGCGCAACCGGTGGGAGGAGGCCGGGGCCACCCGCATGGAGGACCGCGCTTTGGAACTGGCCCGGCGGGTTTTGGAGAGCCACCAGCCGAAGTTCCTGGCCGCCGAGGTCAAGCGGGCCGTTCATCAGGTGGTCAACGAGACCGAAAGCCGGCGGGGGCTGCCTGTTTCGCCTCCGCTGGATTGAGACCGGAACGAAGCCCCGGCGCTTCGTTGGAATACCAAGGGGGAGTAAGGCGCTCCCCCTTTTTTTTGTTTTCTCCATCCGCAAGTGGGTGACCTTTGGCGTCAAAAAACGATTCCCCGGCGGATTTCAGTTGAAAATCGCCGGGGAATCGTTACGTTCCCAACCTCCGGAAGGGCGGGTTATTCAGATGTTTCCAACGCTGGTCAACACGTGCGGTTGATCATTGACAGCACATATTCCGGCGTCAGCGGCACCTGGGTCAGGTCAATGCCCAGGGCGTTGGAAGCCGCGTTGACGATGGCCGAAGCCGGGCAGACCAGGGTGGTTTCCCCGGCGCCCTTGGCTCCGAACGGCCCATGGGGGTCGTCTTCCTCCACGGTGATGGGGTCGATATCGACTATGTCCAAAGCCGTTGGGCTCATGTACTGGTGCATAGTGGTGTGGGTTTGGCGCCCGGTCTCCGGCTCGTAGCCGAGTTGCTCGCTCAAGGCGTAGCCCACCCCCTGAAGCACCCCGCCGAGTATCTGGCCCTGGATGTTGGCGGGGTGGATGACCCGGCCGATGTCGTGACAGGCGGCGATCTTGTTGACGGTGATCCGCCCGGTTTCCGTATCCACGGTCACATCGGCGAAGACGCTGTGCCACGGCGGCGAGTTGGTCAGGGGATCCTGCCCGACGCCGATGAACTGCTGTTGCTGAGAGTGGGCATGCAGGGCCACATCCGTCAGGCTGATCTCCGTCACCGGAGCTGGGCCGGAGGGCGGGGCGTAGCCCGGCCCCTGGAAAAGCTGACGGCGGCGAAGTTCGGCCGGGAAAGAGGCCGCGCCGTCTTTGGCGCGCACCATTCCGTTCGTGAGGTCCAGCTCTTCGGCCCGGCGGCCGCACAAGCCGGCGGCGTAGGCCAGAATTTTTTTGCGAACCTCCCGGGCCGCGGCCGAAACGGCTATGCCGTGCGCGTATACTATGCGGCTGGAATGCGCCCCATAGCCGAAGGGGGTGCTGTCGGTATCGGCATAAATCATGAACACGGATTCCAGGGGCACCCCCAGAGCCTCCGCCGCCATTTGGGCCACGGCGGTGTTGCAGCCGTTGCCCAGGTCGGAGATCGGCGTGGCCACATTCACCGAACCGTCGGGCTGCACGGTGATATAGGCGCTTTCGTAATCCACGATCAACTTAAAGCCGTTGGAATAATGAGTGCCGATGGCCATGCCCAGGCCCCGGCGCAGGCGGCCGCTTTTGTCGGCGTTGTATTCCGCCCTTTTGTGCCAGCCGATGCTTTCAGCCCCCCTGGTCATGCAGCCCTGTAGAGCGGTGGAATCGCAAGGATACGGCAGGACATACTCATAGCCCTTTTGGGTGGCGTTCTTCCGGCGCAGTTCCAAGGGGTCCAGGCCCAGCCGGGCGGCCATCATTTCAATGCCGCGTTCGACGGTCAGATTGCCCTGGGGATTGCCGAAGCCGCGAAAGGCCCCGGCGGTAGTGGTGTTGGTATAAACGCTGTAACCCTTGAAATACAAATTGGGGATTTGGTAGAGCGACAGGTTCATGTGTCCCGTGGTGCCATAGATTTCGTGTCCGAAGCTGCAATACGCGCCTTTGTTCAGCCTGGCCCGCAGATCGAGGGCGGTCAGGGTGCCGTCCCTTTTGGCCCCCAGGCGCAGCTTCAACTGGCCGCCGTGTCGGGTGTCGGTGGCGATCATGTCTTCGGTGCGGGTGTAGGTCAGCTTGACCGGTTTGCGTGACGCCAGGGCCAGGGCCACCGCGATAACCTCGGCCTTGGCCGACAGGCCGATGCGCGAGCCGAAGCCGCCGCCCACGTAGGGCGGATTCATGACCCGGATGCGGTTGGTGGGGATCTTGAAAATATGGGCCAGCTGCGCCCGGGCCGGATGAGTGGTTTGGGTGGTGCTCCAGACGTTGATTTTGCCGGAACCCTCCACCTGGGCCACCGCGCCCATGGTTTCCATCTGCATCTGCTTGACCGGCTTGAGGTTGAAGGTCAGTTCCACCACCTCGTCGGCTTCGGCCAGGGCCTTTTCCACATCGCCGCGCTTGATTTCCACCGGGTGCCCGGGCACGTTGTGGCCGTATTGCAATTCCGGCTTATCGGGATGCAGGGCGATCGACTCCGGTTTTTCAGCTTCCGCGGGGTCGAGGACAAAGGGTAGGATTTCGTAATCGACCTCGATCAGCTTCAGGGCTTTTTCGGCGATCTCCAACGTGTCGGCGGCCACGGCGGCCACCTCGTCGCCCACGAACCGGACGGTGTGGTCGAAGATGCGCTGGTCCAGGACCCCTTGATGGCCGGTGGGCAGGGCCATCATGGTGGCCGCGGTGCTGAAGAGGGTATCGACGGTGTTCTTGTGGGTGAGCACCGCCCGCACGCCGGGCAGGGCCTCGGCGGCGGAAGTGTCGATGGACCTGATGCGGGCGTGCGGCCAGGGGCTGCGCAGCACCTTGGCGTGAATCATACCCGGCAGGGTGACGTCGAGGGTATAGCGGGCCTGGCCGGTCACTTTTTCCAAAGTGTCGTGGCGGGGCGCGCTCCGCCCGATGACGGCATAATCAGTCATGGCAGCCTCCTTTGCCGCAGCATTGGTGGGCGGCGTGGGCCACGGCCTCCTCAATCTTGGTGTAGCCGGTGCAGCGGCAGATGTTGCCGGCCAAAGCGGTGCGGATGGTCTGGGAGTCCGGGTTGGGGTTGTGATCCAGGAGGGCCTTGGAGGACATGACCATGCCCGGGAAGCAGAAACCGCACTGCACGGCCCCGTTGTCGATCATGGCCTGCTGCACGGGATGCAGATGGTCCGGCGTGCCGACGCCTTCGATGGTTTCCACCGTCGCGCCGGCCACTTTCCCCATCGGGGTGATGCAGGAATTGACCGCCCGGCCGTTGATGATGACCGTGCAGGCGCCGCAGTCGCCGGCCCGGCAGCCTATTTTGGTCCCGGTCAGCGCCAGTTTGTCCCGCAACACGTCCACCAGCATTTCCCCCGGCCCGGCATATATTTCCACCGGCTGGCCGTTGAGAGTGAAAGATATTTTTTTCATAAAACACTCCTGTTAAAATTCAACGGTTTTCAGCGGCGGCCGCGGAGGTCAGGGCCCGGCGGATCAGCACCGGCAACACCCGTTGACGGTAATCGCCCCCGCAGCGGACGGCGCTGTCCCGAAATTTGACGGACTGGGCGGCGAGGCGTCCGGCCTCGGCGAAATGTTCTTCCGTGGCTTCGCGGCCGACCAGATATTCCTCGGCGGCGGTCAGGCGCTGAGGTCCCGGGGCCAAAGGCGCGGCCACCACCACGGCCCGCTCCACCTTGCCGGCGGCCAGACGAATCTTAACGGCCGCGCAGAGCATCGGCAGCGCCAGGCCCCGGCGCAATTCCAGCCGCTGATAGGCGCTGCCCTCACCGGCCCGGCGGGCCGGAAATTTGATGGCGGTAATGACTTCGCGGCGACTGTCGAGGGTGGACCGGCCAACTCCGGCGTAGAGTTCGCCAATGGGCGTTTCCCGGCGGCCGTCCGGCCCGACGACGGTGACGACGGCCTCCAGGGCGGTCAGGGCCACAGCCGAATCAGCGGCCGGATTGGCGCTGACGATGTTGCCGGCCAGGGTGCCGACATTGCGAATCTGGGTCGAGCCGACCTTGCCGCAGGCTTCGGCCAGAACCGGGGCTTGCTCCCGAATAAGCGGGTGAGCCGCGCACTGGCTGTGGGTGGTGTTGGCCCCGATGACGATCCAGCCGTCGCGCTCGGCAATGCCGTGGAGGTCGTCAATGCGGCCGAGATCAAGATAGTAATCGGTTTCAGACTGATTTTCGGTCAGCAGGATATCGGTGCCGCCCGCGAAAATTCGGGCCCGGCCGGCATGGCCGTTCAACAAGGCGACCGCTTCGTCGACAGTGGAGGGAAATAGATACTCTTGAATCATAAGGGCTCCTCTCTGGCGGCCGCATGGCCGTCAAGCCAGCTTTTCCTGAACATAACGATAAACCCCGGCGCACCGCTCGTCGCCTTCCGCCAGATACCCGGCCACCTCGCCGCCTATAGTGGCGACGAAAGCCTGATCCTTGATGGACGGGAGGTTGATGCGGACGTTCATCACCGCGCCCTCCAGCCCGGCCTTGGCTTCCATGGCTGCGACTCCCAGATCGCTCAAAGCGTTGAGATTGAATTTACCCAGGCAGCTTTCGGCCAGGCGCAGCACCTCCAGACATTCCTTGGCTATGCCCAGAGGCGAATGCACCGCTTCCTGATAACCGGCCTGGATGGCCGCGCTCCGGGCCATCTTTTCCTCATCGGTGCCTTTGGGCATCTTAAAGGCGGCCATGACCCCGTTAAAGGCCTCGGTGTCCCGGTCGACCCGGTCCAGGAGCGAGACGGCCAGGGCCTCGGCCCGGTCCAGGACGGTGGCCAGGACCTCTTGATGGGCCAGCAAATCCTCTTTGCCCCGGCTCAGGCGGCAGACCATGGCCACCAGTTCCGCCCCCAGGGCGCCGGAAAGCGCGGCCACGCTGCCCCCGCCCGGGGCCGGCGCGTTGGACCCCAAAACGCGACAGAATTCTTCAACAGTTGATTTCACCAGCATTCCCGACTCCTTTAACCATCTTGACTATCAGCGGCTGCCACCGGAAAACCCAATGGTTAATAAGGCAGCACCTTTCGCCCGTATTGTTCGTGCATTACTTCAGCCATGGCCAAATACATGCCGGTGGCGCCGCTTAACATGCCGACATAACCGGCCATGACGCCCAGAACCTGACTATCGGTAAAAGCGCTGACGGCCAATAAAGAGAACAACAGGGCCAGGGTCAGAAAAACCATTTTCAAAACCGGCCCGCCATTTGGGACGCCCAACAGCAGAAACAGGCTGAAGATGGCCCACAGGGTTAAATAACAGCCCATATAGGTCGCTGACGGAGCTTCGGCCAGGTTAAGCGCGGGCAGAACCCAGATGCCCACCAGGCTGAACCAAAACAAACCGTAACCAGTAAAGGCCACAGTGGCAAAAGTATTGCCGCGGCGGAATTCCAGAAATCCGGCAATGATCTGGGCCAAACCGCCCATACAGAGCCCCATGGCCAGCACCACCGAAGAGTTGGGAAACAAACCGGCATTATGCAGGTTCAGCAGAATGGCCGCCATGCCGAAGCCCATCATACCCACCGGGCTGGGGTTGGCCGCTTTAACTTCAGTTGACATTTACGCCCCCTTTTTCAATGATTGTGGAAAAGAGCGGCCGGACCTGGGGCCGGGCGCCTGATGTTTTTATTTCATCTCCAATTCCAGCAGATGATTTTCCAGGATCTGGCCTTGGTAGTCCCAAGGACCGTTGATGGCTTCAAGCTGCAAATACCATTCGGCGGTCTGGACCAGAACTTCGGCCGGAACCGTCCCGCAGATTTGTCCGGCGATGACCTTGACCCCGTAGCGGGCCGCTTCCGACTTTAAAAGGTTGAAGATCCGATGGACAGGAGTCTGTAAAGGATTGGTGATCTCGCAAGACACGGCCACGCACTGTTTGCCGGTGCGGCGATGAACCTGGGGCAGCCCGATGACGCCTTGAATGGCGGTGAAGCCGCCGGTGGCTCCACGAACGATTTTGGCCAGCTTTTTGGCGATGTCCAACTCGGTGGTGTCCAGAATCACATTGAAATAGGCATCATGATGCTCCAGCGCGCCGACGATGACCGCTCCGGCGGTGGGGTGCAGCCTGGCCGGGCCGAGGTCGGGCTTGCGATCAGGGTCGCCCGGCACCGCTTCCTTGGCCCCCTTGTAGTTGCCCTTGCGGATAAAGGTCAACCCTTCGTTTTCCTTGCGGCGGGCATTGAGCCCGGTGAAGTAAACCGGCACTTCGTACCGTTTATAGATTTCCTGTCCAAGCTCCTCAGCCAACTGTTTGCATTCGTCAATGGAAATTCCTCTGGCCGGATACAGTTCCAAGGTGTCAAAAGCGCCGATGTGAGGGTGGCGACCCTTGAACTTTTCCATGTCGATCAATTCAAAAGCCTGGCCGGCCGCATCCAGCAGGGCGGCCTTGACCGCTTCCGGCCGGCCGATGACTTCCACCGGAAGCCGGCCGAAGTCGGCGTCCGGCTCATAGCCGATGACCTTGACGCCGTCGCGGTTTCGGAACTGGTCGACAATCGTCTCGATGACCTTTTTATCGGTGCCTTCACTGAAATTGGGGTCGGTGTAGATGTAGCCTGCCATGATCCTGCTCCTTTTTGATCAGCCCGTCATAGTGCCTTCGGGCTGTTGACGTGAGGTTGCCGGGCCACAACGGCCCGAACGGACTCTGGTGAACGCGCTGGGTGCGGTGGGGTTCCCGCGACGTCGGTTTTTTGCGGTGGATGACTTGAGATCAATTTAAGCCAAACGAGTTAAAATGTCAAGCCGAATATTGTAAATTTTAACTTGACTTTTAAGCGCGATTTGCTTATAAATAAAAGCAATGATACCCGACTCCGCCCGAAGGCGAGTTAACAACACTATTCAGAAGGTCGGTTATGGCTGATATCGGCGACAGACTCAGACAGATAAGAGGACGGCAGTCCCGCCAGGAGTTCGCCGATGAACTGGGCATCCACCCGCAGACCCTTTACATGTACGAAAAGGGCAAGCGGGTGCTGGACGTGGATTTGGTGCAGCGAATCTGCCTGAAATATGCCGTTTCAGTGGAATGGCTTATTTTTGGCGAAGGGGAGTTGCAGGCCGCGCACGAGGCGGCCGACCAGGAGCTGGAAAAACGGTTGGCGGAAAAAGAAGCCCTGTTGGCGGCACAGGACGCCCGCATCAACGAGCTTAAAAACGAATTGATCGCCACCCAGGCCGGGGCTTTGAAGGCCTATGAACTGGCGGTGGGGGTCATCTCATCCTCCGGCTCCCGGTCGGCCGAAGCGGCTTCAGCCGGAACCGAAACCGCTGACGGGCAGAGCGCGGGGGCACCCGGACGCGGACTCAACGCCCGCCGCTAAGCCCGGCCATCGCCGATCGGCGCTGCCCATGGCTACATAGCGGCGACCGTGGCGCGGGCTTTTCAGGAATGGAGAAACATATGTCAGGTCAGGTGAAAGTCGCTGTTGTCCAGGCCGTCCCGATTCTGTTCGACAAGGAAGCCTGCGTGGAAAAAACCGTTTTGCTGGCCCGGCAGGCCGCGGACGACGGAGCGCGGGTCATCGTCTTTCCGGAATCTTTCATTCCGGGCTACCCGCAGGTGCTGGATTTCGGAGTTCGCAGCGACCGCCACTCCACCGACGAGCGCAAACTCTACCGGCGCTTTTTCGAGAACTCCATCACCGACCACGGCCCCGAGGTTCTGGCTCTGTCGGCCGCGGCCGCCGAGACCGAAGCCTACCTGGCGGTGGGCGTGACCGAAAGGGACGGCAGCAACCTCTATTGCAGCGTCTTCTTCTGGGGGCCTGACGGAGCCTGGCTCGGCAAGCACCGTAAACTCAAACCCACCGGATTTGAGCGCATGGTCTGGAGCCAGGGCGACGGCAGCATTCTCACCGCCCTGGCAACACCTTACGGCAAGATGGGTTCGGCCATTTGCTGGGAAAATTACATGCCGCTTCTGCGGGCGGCCATGTACGCCAAGGGGGTCAGCCTCTATCTGGCCCCGACCGCCGATTCCCAGCCGCGCTGGCAGAGCACCATTCAGCATATCGCCCTGGAGGGCCGCTGCTTTGTCCTGTCCTGCAACCATCTGCTGCCGTCCTCCATGCTGCCGCCGGATCTCATCGGAACGTACGGGGGATTGTCCAATCTGGACCAGATGTACTGCGGCGGCAGCGCCATCATCAACCCCATGGGAGAATATCTGGCCGGCCCGCTCTATGACCAGGAAGGAATCCTGACCGCCGAACTGGATTTGGGGCAGATTTACGAGGCCCGCTATGACTTCGACCCGGTGGGCCACTTCGCCCGCAATGATGTCTTCACCCTCATCGTCGACGAGCGCCCGCAAAAAGGAACGGAATTTATCCAGTCATCGGAAACCGTTGATCAATAAGCACTCATTTTACCCCCCATAAACTTTAACGGCCGGATGCCATGATCCGGCCGTTTTTTGTGATGGGAATCTCCCCCCCGCCAACGACTTCCGGGCGAACTCGCCTGAACAGTTTCAATGACTTCAATCGGTCGCTCTTTTCGCTGGCCGCCCGTCATCAAAAAGCTATTTGTATTGAATTAAAAAATAACGCTTGATGAATTACTACAAATGAATTAATAATTTTTTACCTGATAAAGCATCTTCGGCCGGCTCATTCTCGGTCGGTTCATACCCAGCCTTCATATACAACAGGTTGCCGGCTCAGCGGTATATTCCGCTCAAGCCGGGAAGCTTTCCCATATATTACGGCTCCCATCGCGGAGTCGCCGACTCGTCACGCCTTTATCGCCAGGCCGCCGCCCGCCTGACTGCGGAGCCTTGGGCAACAACAGGCCGGAAAGCCCATCATGGAGTGAAGCGGGAAAATTTTTCCGTTCTGTCCGCTGGTGGTCATTACCGGCGGGTTTCCCACTCTCCAGGAGCCGGTGAATTCCAGTTTGGCCTCAATTTCACCCACAATCCCATTCTCTTCGCTTTATTCTCTCATTCTTCAGGCCGGCTGATGCTGATCATCTTGGCCTTAGGGCATATTGCGAATAAAGTATCATATATCCGCGAGATTGAAACCGTCTTTGCGCATCGTCAGCGGTAACGGAATCAAAAGCCTTTTTCATGGCGTGCAAAAGCGAATCATAAGTACGGGAGGCTGATGAACGAAGGCTTTGTTTAATCATGCTCCACATCTTTTCTATGGGGTTGAAGTCAGGGGAGTAAGCCGACGCCGCTGCTTGTCGTCTCTCTTCAGGTTGGATTTTCATGCACCCTGTTAAATCGGTATGGCTTCTTATCTGCAATACGCTCTAAAGCAATCCTGATGGAGAAATGGTATAACACCCATTCTCCATCAGGATTGCTTTTATTTCGTCGGCCAAGTCAGCCGGGTGGGGCGGGCCGGCAATACTTCGGAGGGCGGCCGCATGGGCACCGACCGCGTCGCCGACGGGCCTCCGGATGACGAACTGATGGTCTCGGCCACCCAAACGTTGTAGACGACCAAGCCCAGCGAAGCGGGTGCGGAGTTGGGTCCAGGGCTCAGCCCTGGCGCGCGGCCGCTTCAAGGCTTTCCTTTCAGGGCTCCAGTTCCATCACCTGGCTGGCCGGGCCGACCAGCAGGAGTTGGTCGCCTTCCGCCAGTTCGAGGCGCGGGTCGGGCACGAAGCGGAAATCCCGGTCGTCGGAACGCTTTTCAGCCACAGCCATCACCCCGTAATCGGCGGGCAGCCGCAAATCCGTCAGGGTCCGGCCGGCCCACTTCTTGACGCTCACCTGTTTCAGCATGGTCCCGCCGCCCAGGGACAAAAGATCCAACATGCCGGGGATGTGAAGTTGGTGGGCCGTCCGCCGGGCGGCCTCCACCTCCGGCTGCACCACGTGGTGGACACCCAGCCGCTGCAGCACCACCGTATGCTGCGGGCCGGACGACTTGACGATCAGGCGCTTGATGCGCATATCCAACAAGTTCAGACTGACCAGGATGGATTTTTCCATCGACTGGCCTATGCTGACCACCGTGCAGTCCAGATCCTGGAACCGCAATTGTTCCAGGACGGCTTTGTTGGTGGCGTCGCCGGCGTAGACGGTGGGCAACTCCTGGCTGACCCGCTGCACCCGGTCGCGGTCCAGGTCCAGGGCCACCACCGCGTGCCCCAGTTCCACCAGGGTCCGGGCCGTTTCCAGCCCGAACTTGCCCAGCCCTATCACGCCGAATTCTTTCTTTTCCATACGTTAACCGCCTTGTGTTGTAGCGGGGGTCACCCGATGGGGATGACCGCCTCGGGCACCTGATAGCGCACGTCGTCCTGGAATTTCTGCATCATGGTGATCAGCCAGATGGGGCCCAGGCGCCCGATGAACATCTGGGCGGAAATCACCACCTTGCCGAAAGCCGAGAGTTCCGGCGTCACGCCGGTGCTCAGGCCCACGGTGGCGAAGGCCGAAACCACTTCGAAAGTGAGGTCGAGAATCTGGAAGGGCGTCCGCCCGTGTATGTTGGCCCCGCCCTCGCTGATGGCCAGGATGACGACCCCGGCTATGATGGTGATCAGGGAGAAGGTCAGGAGCATGAACACCTTGGAGAGGTCCTCCCGGCTGACGGCCCGGCGGCCGATGAGCACCTGTTCCCGGCCCCGGACGGCCGAGCGGCAGAAGCTCACCAGCACCCGGAAGCTGCCGGTCTTGATCCCCCCGGCGCAGGATCCTGAAGAGCCGCCGATGAACATCAGCCCGATCATGACCAGGAGGGCCAGATCGGTCAGCCGCCCGATGTTGACGGTGGCGAAGCCGGCGGTCCGGCAGGTCACCGACTGGAAGAACGAGGGCAGGATGACCTTGGAGGGCTCGAAAAAATCCTCTTTGTTGAGGAAGTATTCGGACAGGAAGAAACAGAGCGCCCCGCCGAAGACCAAAAACGCGGTCGTCTTCAGGACCAGTTGAGCCTGGAAGCTGAGCGGCCCCGGCCGGGCCGCCGGCGTTTGTCGGCTCCGCAGCCGCGCCAGTGCATACCGGGCGCGTTCCCCGAGGCGGAACCTGACCTCGTCGATGACGGCGAAGCCCAGCCCCCCGAAGATGATCAGCAGCATGACCGTGATGTTGACCCCGGCGTGCTGCTGAAAACCGATCAGGTTGTCGGTCCAGGGGGCGAAGCCGGCGTTGCAGAAGGAGGACACGGCCAGGAAGGCGGCGTTGAAAAGGCCGATGCGGGAGGGCTCCATCAGGTAGAAAGCCAGGAACCCCGCGGCTTCGATGCCGAAGATCATCAGCGCGATGCGGATCAGAAAGCGGCCCAGGTGGAAGGACTGATCGTGAAGCAGGGCCCCGCCCACGGCCAGCCGGTCGGTCAGCGAAACCCGCTTGGTCAGCAGATAGAAGAACAGGGAGGTGTAGGTGGTGATGCCCAGGCCGCCCAACTGCATCAGGGCCATCATCACGCTCTGGCCGAAGGGGCTGAAGACTGTGGCGATGTCGATGGTGGCCAGGCCGGTCACGCAGACGCAGGAGGTGGCGATGAACAGCGCATCCACCAGGGCCACCGGCGCGCCGGCATGACTCGGGCTCCACCACAACAACAGGGTGCCGACGAGGATGGTCACGGCGAAGCCGGCCACCGGCAGCACGAACGGCCAACTGACATGTCGGTGTTTCATGGGCGGTCTTTCAGTTCGCGCGGTTCAGCGTGTTCGGTCCTGACCAGGCGTTGTCCGGGGCCCGACCGGGTTTGAAGCGGCCGGTGCGGAAAAAATCGGCGGTCAGTCGGGCGGTCTTCCACAGATACGGGATGGTGGTGTGGGTGGCCGGCACCAGGGCGTAATCGTCGCCGCCGGGTGGCTGGGCCGAGGCCCGGGTCACCGTGCCGTCGCTGAGCCAGGGGAGGCGAAAGGTGCCGGGCCCGATAGGCAGGCTCCCGGCGATGAGCCCGATGTCGCAGGGCGGCGGCCAGGGCGCCAGCCAGTCGAGGGGATGGTCGGTGGTCAGGTCGGCCCCGGCCGGCCCGAAGAGGCGGCGGTAGAATGTCCGCCGCTGGCCCCGGTCGGCCAGGGGGCTGCCGAGGTGGGGCGTGCCCATGGTCACCAGCCGGCCCAGGTTGGGCGGCTGATGGAGGCGCACCAGGCGCCGGGCCACCAGGCCGCCCATGGAGTGCCCGGCCAGGTGCACCGGCCCCGGGGCCTCTTCGGCCAGCCGGGTCCAGAGCGGCAGCAGGTGTTCGGCGCAGCCGGGTATATCGAGCCGGCGGTTGGGATAGCCCGGAGTGTGCACCGTGAAGCCCAGCCGGCCGAGCCGATGGGCGAACAGGGCCAGGGACCAGGGGCCGACCACCGCGGCGTGGAGCAGAACGACGGTTTCCGCAGCGGCGGGCGGCACTTCAGTCCTCCCCGGCGGGCCGCAAAGGCAGTTGCATCCGGGTGTGGCCGGCTTGTTCCGTAAACCCCAGTTTTTCATAGACCTTCCGGCCGGCCGGGCTGGCCGCCAGGTCAACCCGCGAAACACCGCGATGGTCGGCCTCCTCGATGAGCCGCCGCATGACGGCTGTGGCCAGCCCCCGGCGGCGATGGCCGGGGTAGGTCAGAACATTGCCCACTTCGCCGACGCGGCCGGAGGGGACGGCCGGGCTGGCCGGCCGATCCACCAGGATCAGAAAGGCCATGGCCGCGACCTCACCGTCGTCCTCGGCCAGCACGGCCAGGCAATCCCGCCCCAGGTGTTCCCGAAAATAGGTCTCCAGGTCGCTCTCCAGCCGGGCTGATTCCTCCGCCGACGTCGGCGCGAACATCTCCCGGCAGAAATCCAGGCGCGCCCGCACCAAAGCGGTCAAGTCGTTGTGGCTGGCCAATCGCAGATTCACGGCCGGGGGCCTCCTGTGGCGGTGCAGACGTATGGAGCATTATAACACAAAAAAACCGGGGGAGATCGGCCGATCTCCCCCGGTTTTTTTGTGTTATAATGCTCCATACGTCTGCACCGCCACAGGAGG
>JAVBLB010000176.1:0-23872 GCA_031553735.1 Candidatus Adiutrix sp. | reverse complement strand
CCGCCAGGGGCTGCCGCCCCCTGGACCCCCTCCGAAGCCGGCCGGGGACGGCCGGCTTCGGGCGGTTTACCAGGGGCCGTCGGCCGCTGGTGGGGCTTGGGTGCCCGACGCCCTCAATTCCACGCCGTTTCGCGTCGTCTGAACCGGATTGTTATCAAAGCCGCGTCAGTGCGGCCATAGGGCGCTTCAGCGCCCGCCCGCCCCACCCTGCAAACGACCCCGATGGTCCCGGCCGCCCAGACGTTGCGGCCTCGGTAGCCCAGCGAAGCGGGTTCGGAGAGGATGCGTCAGCATCCGGTGGGTCCAGGGCTCAGCCCTGGGGGATTTGGTGGTTTTATTCGGGGAATTAATGTGCTATACTAGAAAAATGGATTTTTATCGGATGACCGAGCCCCGGAGGGGCAATACGCCGCCGCAATTTCATCATGGCCGGATCGCGGCGGCCGGGACGGAGGCTCAACCGCCTCCATCCTTTTATCAGCGAGACCGAGGGGCTCTTCGATGTGCCTGTAGCTTCAAACGCTTTGCGCCGCCGACGGAACCCGGAGACGGATCCGGAACTGCAGGCCCTTATTGATCTTTGCCTCAACAATCTCGACGGCTACAGCGCGGTGCTGTTTGTGGCCGAGCAGGAGGGCGGCCCCCTCAAGCTGAGGGTTTATCAAAGCCTGTCCCGCAGCGTGGACCGCGAGGCGTTGATTTTCCCGGGCCAGGGTCTTTTGGGTTGGGCGTATAAAAACAAGACGGTGGTCAACGTCGACCAGGTCAGTTTCGAATCCGACCGGCTCTTGTTTTATACCCGGGATGAAAACATCAAGTCATTCATGGCCGTCCCGTTGCCGGGCCTTGCCGGCGTGTTGGCGGTGGATTCCAAACAACGTTACATTTTTACAGATAAGAGCGCGAAATTGTTAGTCCAGTTTGGTCAAAGCATAGCCAGGGTCTGGCGGCGTCTTTCCGGACAGCCGGCCGCGAAGAAACCGACCGGGGAAGGCAAAAGCGAAGCTTCGGCTCCCAGCCCTCCGGAAAATGAAATCTGCGCGTTGTGGCAGGGGCTTGAGTTCTGTCTGTCACGGTCGGACCACGAGGGCGGCGGCCTTTCCGCGGCCCTGGAACTGGTCAGGCGCTTTTCAGGCCTCTCCTGGGCCTTTTTGACGGTGGTCAAAAGCGGCGACAAGAAACACTACCATGTGGTGGCCTCCAGCGACAACGTGCCGGAAAGTCTGCCCCACAAGTTTCCCATGGCCGCGGGGCTGGCCGGCTGGCTGCACACCAAGCTCAAGCCCTTGAGCATCGACCGTCTCAAGACCGACAGCCGCAACTCCTTCATCTTTCAGAAAAATGAACCGATCAAGGGGCTGCGGTCTTTTTACGGCTGGCCGGTGCTGTACAACGACCAGCCCCGGGGTGCCCTGGTTCTGGCCGGAACGGACGGGGAAACCCTGGATCCGGCCCTGAACGAAGTTCTGGAGTGCGTGGTGGACCGCCTGGCCGCCCAGTTCCACATGGACCGACTCATCCTCAAAGTCATGGAGATGGACCAGATCGACACCCAGACCGGGCTGTCCCACCGGGCCCATTTCCTGGACAACCTGCAGCACATGATGGAAGTGGCCGACATCAAAGGCGAGGGGGTGGATCTGTTCGTGCTGGCCACCGCTGGCCTGGGCGCCTTCGCCGCCGCCAACGGGCAGGAGGCGGCCGGGGAACTGCTCAAATCCATCGCCCGGCAGCTCAAAGAAGGCCTGCGCCCCACCTGGCGGCTGGGCCACGTCTCCTACGGGGTCTTCACCCTGGCCTCGCCCACGGCCGACGCGGCCGAGGCCAAAGCTCTCATCGCCAAATTCAAAAAGAACCTGGAAAACTGGCCCCTGACCGGGTTCAGCGGCCGGGCCGAGCTGGGCCTTTATCCAGCCCTGGCCTCCTATCCCCGCGACAGCGCCGGCCCTCCGGAGGAACTCCTGGAAATCGGCCTCACCGCCCTGGCCGAGGGTGAGGACGAAGAATAAATGGCCGCTCTGTCCTTAACCGGCGGCTTGGCCATGGACTTGGGAACGGCCAACACGCTGATTTATGAGAAGGGCCAGGGCATCACGCTGAACGAACCGTCGGTGGTGGCCCTGGATTCGGAAAGCCGCCGGGTGCTGGCCGTGGGCCACGAAGCCAAGAGTTATCTGGGCCGCACCCCGGTGGGCATCGAGGTGATCCGCCCCCTCAAGGCCGGGGTCATCAGCGATTTTGCCGTCACCCAGCAGATGATCCGGACCTTCCTGGAAATGGCCGGGGCCAGCCGCCGCCTCTTCAAGCCCAAAATCGTGATCGGTGTGCCCACGGGCAGCACCCAGGTGGAAAAGCGGGCCATCATCGAGGCCGCGGAACAGGCCGGCGGTAAGAGCATCCACCTGGTGGACGAGCCCCTGGCCGCGGCCATCGGCCTGGGGCTGCCGGTGGCCGACGCGGTTTCCCGCCTGGTTCTGGACGTGGGCGGCGGCACCAGCGAGGGCGTGATCATCGCCCTGGGCGCGGCTTCGGCCTCCGAATCCCGCCGGGTGGCGGGCGACGCGGCCACCGAGGCCATCGCCCGTTATCTGCGGCACAAATACCAGTTGGCCGTGGGCGAGAACATGGCTGAAAACATCAAGATGACCATCGGCTCGGCCATGCCCCTGGAAGAGACCCACACTTTCAACTGTCGCGGCAAGGACCTCCATAAGGGCGTCCCCAAAATGGTCGAGCTGACCAACGAGGACATCCGCGAAGCCCTGGCCGAAATCAACGAAGAATTCATCAACATGGTCCAGCGCCTGATAACCCAGGCCCCGCCGGAAACCTCGGTCGATCTGGCCCGCGACGGCCTGCACCTCACCGGCGGCGGCAGCCTTCTCAAAGGCCTGGACAAGCGCCTGGCCCAAGAGACGGGCCTGAAAGTCAACGTTCCGGAAAACCCCCTGGTCTCCGTGGTCCTCGGCCTGGGCGCGGTTTTGGAGAACATGAGCTACTACCGGTCCGTCTTCGCCAACTGATGCTTCTCCGGCCCGATCATCCCGCGTTTTCCACCCCCCTGTCCACCCTGAAGGGCGTCGGCCCCAAAACCCTGGCCAAACTGGAAGAGGAAGGTTTCCGCACCACCGGAGACCTTCTGACCCTGTCCCCCCGCTTCTATCAGGACCGCCGCCGCCCCGTCCCCGTCGCCTCCCTGAACCATGATGACGAAGCCCTGGTCGAAGCCGAAGTGGTCTCGACCAGAGTCCGTTGGTCGCCCCGGTCCCGCCGGCGCTTCCTGGAAGTCCAGGCGGCCGACGAAGCCGGCGACCGCCTGAGCCTCCACTGGTTCAACTTTCCCGCCTGGCTGCCGAAGAGCCTGCCCCGGGGACGCCGGCTGCGGCTCTTCGGCCGGGTCCGGCTGAACGGCCGGGGGCCGGAGATGATCCATCCCGACCTGGACGTCCGCCCCCCGGAGGACGAGGAAAACGAGGCCGTCGAAGCCGCCCCGGAAGTGCGGCCGGTGTATCCGCCCATCGGCGAATTGTCGTCCGGGCTGGTCAAGAAGTTTCAGGACCAGGCCCTGGCCCTTCTGGCCGGCTGCCCGCCCCTCTTCCCGGCCGACTGGCTGGCCGGGCACGGCCTGAGCGACCCGGTGGCCGCCCTGGCCACCCTCCATTCGCCGCCGAACGGGTTCGAGGGGCCGCCGCCCCGGCCGGCCCAGACCCGGGCCTTCCGCCATCTGGCCCTGTTCGAACTGCTCGGCTGGCGCCTGATGATGCTTCAGGCCCGCTCCGCCGAACTTCCGGGCCCGCCCCGCCCCGGCCTCGACCAGGGCCGGGCCGCCCTCGAAGCCTTCTGGAATACCCTGCCCTTCCGCCCCAGCCCCGAGCAGCTTCGGGTCACGGCCGAACTGACCGCCGACCTCTCGGCCGGCCGGCCCATGTCGCGCCTTTTGCAGGGCGAAGTCGGCGGCGGCAAGACGGCCGTGGCCGGCGCGGCCCTCTTCTTCGCCCTCGGCCGGGGCGGTCAGGCCGCCCTCATGGCCCCCACCGAAGTCCTGGCCCGGCAGCACTATGAATTCCTGACCCGCTCGGCCGGGGCCCTGGGTTATGAAACCGTGCTCCTCACCGGCTCCCTGGGGGAGAAGGAAAAGCGGGCCGCCCGGCGGGCCCTGGCCGAGGGCCGGGCCCAACTGGCCGTCGGCTCCCAGGCCCTCCTGTCCCCGGCCACGGTCTTCCAAAACCTAACCCTGGCGGTCATCGACGAGCAGCACCGCTTCGGGGTCCGCCAACGGCTGGCCCTGCGCCGCAAAAGCGGGCGGGTGGACCTTCTGGCTCTCTCGGCCACCCCTATCCCCCGCAGCCTGACCCTGATGCTCTATGGCGACCTGGATTCCAGCAGCCTCCAGGGTCTTCTGCCCGGCCGCAGCCCGGCTCGAACCGCCATCTTCGAGCCCGACCAGCGCCCGGCCGCCTACGCCCGCTTCCTGGAACTGGTGCGGGCCGGGGGCCAGGGCTTTCTGGTCACCCCCCGCATCGAAGCGAACGAAACGGAAGACGGGACGCCCCCCGGGCGCTCCCTGGAAGACCTGCACCGGGACCTGGCCGCCCTGGCCCCCGACCTATCCATCGCCAGCCTCCACGGCCGGCTGGACCCGGCCGCCAGGGAGGAGGCCATGGAAGGCTTCCGCCAGGGCCGGATCCGCATCCTGGTGGCCACCAGCATCATCGAAGTCGGGGTGGACGTGCCGGCGGCCCGGGTCATCCTCATCGAGGGGGCCGAGCGTTTCGGCCTGGCCCAGTTGCATCAGCTGCGCGGGCGGGTCGGGCGCGGCGGCGAAGAGGGGCACTGCCTTCTGCTGCCGGCCGCCCTCACCCCCGACGGCGCCCGCCGCCTGGCCACCCTGGCCCGGGAACACAACGGCCAGGTCCTGGCCGAGCTGGATCTGGAAATGCGCGGGCCCGGCGAACAGTTGGGATTGCGTCAATCCGGCTGGCCGGCCATGACCTACGCCCGTCTGCCCCGGGATCTCCCGCTCCTGGCCCGGGCCCACCGGCTGGCCGAAGAACTCCGGGCCGGCCTGGAAAACAACCTGCCAGGCTTCGACTTCCGGCCGCGCCTCAATTTCGAAGCCCTAAAAAACCGCCTGACCGACAACCTCGACTAACCAGGGCATAGCCCTGGACCCACCGGATGCTGACGCATCCTCCCCGCACCCGCTTCGCTGGACGGCTGAGGCCGCAACATTTGGGCGGCCGAGACCATCTTGGTCGTCCACAGCGGAGAGCCAAAAGAAAAAGAGGAGCCTCGCTCCTCTTTTTCTTTTGGTAATGAAGGCAATTCTGATGGGTGCCATAACGCGCACCCGCGACCATGCCGTCTCCCAAAGGGCGCTTCAGCGCCCGCCCCCTGCAAACGACCAAGATGGTCTCGGCCACCCAAACGTTGCGGCCTCAGCCGTCCAGCGAAGCGGGTTCGGGCAGATGCGACAGCATCTGTGGGTCCAGGGCTATGCCCTGGTGACGAGGATGGTGAGGAGAAGATCGCCGCGGGTGCCGTCGGGTTTTTGCCGGCCCTGCCCGACCAGACGCAAGCGGGAGCCGTTTTGGGCCCCGGCCGGGATTTTGACTTTCAAATGGTGACTGGCCGTGTCGCGCAGATAGGTGATTTCCACGGTCGTGCCCGCGCTCGCGGCCTGGGGGGTCAAGGAAAGCCGGTAGTGGATTTCGTGGAGCCCGGCCTTTTTCCGGGCCCGGTCCCGGGCGCCGGGCAGCCAGTCGGCCAAACGCTCCAGAAACGGCTTTTTGACCCGGACGGCTGATCGATGGTTCTTGAACCAACGGCTGAAATCCTCCAGGGTGAACTTCAGCCCCACCCGGTTCAGTTCTTTTTCCAGATCGTCGAGAACGGCGCGCCCTTTGGCCGATTTGAAAAAAGCGGCCAGGATCTCCTCGAAATCGACCTCGCCGGCCCCGGCGCCCTCTCCGGGCCGGGCCGAAGAGCCGGAGCGGGTTCCCGCGCCGGAGCCTTCGGAGCGGGCGGAACCGGAGGCCGGGCCGGTTTCGGTCCCTGTCCCTTTACGCGGACGCAGCCGTTCGTAGCGGGCCCGGGCGGCCGGGTCGCTGAGGATGGCGTAGGCCTGGCTGATGTCTTTGAAGCGTTCCTCGGCAACGGTATCGCCGGGGTTGCGGTCGGGGTGGTATTTGACGGCCAGGGCCAGATAAGCCCGGCGCAACTCATCGGGCCCGGCCTTCTCATCGACGCCCAGGACGGCGTGGAGATCTTTGCGATAGTTGTGGTCGCCGCTCATGTTAGAAGTCATTGAGGATGCGGGCGATCAGGGCGGTGGTGGAAAAGCCGTCGGCCAGGGGGATGGAGTGGGCCTCCCCGCCCCGGGCCAGCACCTCCGCGGACCCGACCATCCGCTCCACCGGCCAGTCGCCGCCCTTGACCAGCACGTCCGGCTCCAGGGCGGTGATGAGCTCCAGGGGGGTATCCTGGTCGAAAAGCACCACCGCGTCCACGGCCGCCAAACCGGCCAGCATTTCGGCCCGAACCGCCTCCGGGCAAATCGGCCGGGGTGGCCCGGCCGGCGGCTCGCCTTTGATGGCCCCCACCGAGCGGTCGGAATTGAGCCCCACCAGCAAAAAATCCCCCAACCCCCTGGCCTGGGCCAGATAGCGCAGATGCCCGGGGTGCAGGAGATCAAAACAGCCGTTGGTGAACACCAGCCGCCGGCCCTCAGCCGCCAGCCGGCGGCGAAGGGCCAAGGCCTGTTCCAAAGTCAAAATCTTGGCGCGGTGGTCCATACACGAACCTCCAGCAATGGCGGAAGTCTCCAGCGGCCCTCAGTATGACGGGAAAGAGCGATTAGAAAGCATAGGGGCTCCGCCCCTATGACCCCGGCAGGGGGAATCTTCCCCTGGCAGGGTCCTAGGGACGGCGTCCCTAGACTTCTTGATCGCTCTTTTCCGCCATACTGAGAGCCGCTGGGAGGTTTCAGGCCGCTTCCGGGGCTGGCGGCCGGCCGGCCACCGGCCCGGAGGGCTGGGGCTTGGTCCAGAACAGAAGGACCGGGGCGGAAATGAAAATGGAGGACAGGGTGCCGAAGCCGATGCCGATCAGGAGGGCCAGGGCGAAATCCTCGTTCACCGGGCCGCCGAAGAGGTAGAGGGCCAGGAGCACCATCAGGGTGGAGCCGGAGGTCAGGACGGTCCGAGAGAGGGTTTCGTTGATGCTGCGGTTGATGGTCTCCGCGTAATCCCCCTTGCGCGTTTTCTGGACGTGCTCGCGGATGCGGTCGTAGATGATGATGGTGTCGTTGAGGGAATAACCGGCGATGGTCAGGACGGCGGCCACGAAACTGAGGGTGATTTCCTTGTCCATCAGGGAGAAGGCGCCCACGGTGACGATGACGTCGTGGAGCACCGCCAGGATGGCTCCCAGGGCGTATTCAAATTTCAGTATATAGCAGAGGATGACCGTCACCACCACCGCCATGAGGATCAGGTAGACCATGCTCACCCCCACCAGAGAGGCCAGGTAGAGCGCCCCCAGGAGCGCCCCCACGAAGGCGGCCGAAGTGCCCCATTTGTGTTCGAAGCGCCCGGAGATATAAATGAGGATCATCAGGATGCTGTAATAGAGGGCACTCAGGGCCTTCTGCCGCAGATCCGCGCCCACTTTGGGGCCCACCATCTCCACCCGGCGGATTTCCACCTTGTCGGCGCCGAAGAACTTGGTCAGGCTGCCGGTGACTTTCTCGCTGAGCGAGGTCTCCTTGGCCACGTCGCTTTCCAGCTCTTCCGCGCCCTGGAGATTGATGAGATATTCGTGGTCCCCGGCTTCGCCATAGCTCTGGATGCTGGGAACCGGCAGCCCGGCCTCGCTGAGGGCCTGGCGGATCCGCTCGGGATCGACCGCTTCGGTGAAGCGGGCCTGAACCAAAAGGCCCCCGGCGAAGTCGATGCCCATCTGCAGTCCCTTGAAGGCGATGGAACCCAGGCAGATCAGCAGGATGAGGCCGGAGACGGCGTAGGCCACATAGCGATGGCCGATGAAGTTTATATTGATGCCCGGCTTGATGAGCTCGAAGGTCATGGTGGGCGCTCCTTTAAATACTGAGCCGCTCGGCCCGGCGGCCGGAGAGGGACAGGTCAAAAACGACCCGGGAGAAGAAAATGGCCGTGAACATGGAAGACAGGATACCCACCGACAAGGTCACCGCGAAGCCGCGGATGGGGCCGGAACCGAACTGGTAGAGCACCATGGCCGTGATCAGGGTGGTCAGGTTGGAGTCGAAGATGGTCCAGAAAGCCCGGCCGAAACCGGCGGCCACGGCCGCCTTGGGGGTTTTGCCGGCCCGCAGTTCCTCACGGATGCGCTCGAAGATCAGCACGTTGGCGTCCACGGCCATGCCGAGGGTCAGGATGAGGCCGAAGATGCCCGGGAGCGTCAGGGTGGCCCCGAAGCCGGCCAGGACGGCCAGGATGATGGGCACGTTGAACAGCAGGGCCGTATCGGCCACCAGGCCGGATTTGCGGTAATAGAGGGCCATGAACAGAAGAACCGCCCCCAGGCCGAAAAGGCCGGCCCGGTAGCCCATCTCGATGGAGTCGGCCCCCAGGGTGGGGCCCACGGTGCGCTCTTCCAGAACGGAGACCGGGGCCGGCAGGGCGCCGGCCCGCAGGGCCACGGCCAGGTCGCGGGCTTCCTCCACGTTGCCGGAACCGGTGATCACCGCCCGGCCGCCGCCGATCTTGGTCTGGATGACCGGGGCGCTGTAGACCACGTTGTCCAGCACGATGGCCATATTGCGGTGGACGTATTCACCGGTGACCCGCTCGAACTGGCGGGCTCCGCGGCTGTCGAAGGTGATGGCCACCTCCGGCTCGCCCATGCGGCCGCTCATGCTCACCCGGGCGTCGACCAGGCCCTCGCCGGTCATCAGCGGGGTTTTCCGCAAGAGAAAGGGGATGCGATGCTCTTGGCCGTCCGGGCCCACCCGCCGTTCATACAGGATCTGCATGCCGGCCGGGATGCCGTTGGCCAGGGCCCATTCGGCGGTGTGGGCGTCATCCACCAGCTTGAATTCCAGAAGGGCGGTCTTGCCGATCAGGGCCACCGCCCGCTTGGGATCGTCGAGACCCGGCAACTGAATGACGATGCGGTCCTCGCCCTGGGGCCGGATGTCCGGCTCGGCCACCCCGAACATGTCCACCCGGTTGCGGATGGTCTCCAGGGCCTGGCGGGCGGTCAGTTCCTTGATATAAGCGACTTCGGTGGTGGTCAGGGCGGCGGTCAGCGTCAGGCCGTCCCGCCGGGTGACGGTCAGGTTGGGGAGCTTCTTGGCCAGCACGCCTTCGGCCGCCTTCATGGAGGCGGCATCGGGGAACTCGGCCTCGATGGTCGTCCCCGGGCCTTTGGCCACCTTCACCGCGGTGATGGAATCCTCGGCGAGGGCCCGGCGGAATTCGTCGGCCGCCCGGGCAGCCGAGTTTTCCACCACCACGTTGAGATCGGCCCCCATGACCAGGTGAATGCCGCCTTTGAGGTCCAGGCCCAGGCTGACCTTCTTCTTCGTCCACCAGTTGGGCAGCCCGTCGGTGAAAGTCGGCAGAGTGTAGGCCAAGGAGACCAGCAGCACCACCAGCACAACCGCGATACGCCATTTCAGCGATTTATCCATATCCGCTCCTTACGGAACCATCTCAGGCTCGATCCTCAAGGCCTTCCGGGGAGAGGCCGCTTTCGGGGCCCCGCCGGCCCCGAAAAACCGCCATGCGGAAAGAGCCCTTGAAATATCGGGATGGAGGCGATTGCACCTCCGCCCAGGCCACGGGGACCCGTTTTTGAACGAAGCCACGGCGGCGTTTCACCCCTTCGGGGCACGAAAACATCCCCCGAAGCACAGCCCTCCCGGCCCGCCCGCCCTGAAGCGGCGAACGGCCCGGAGGCGGCGGCGGGTCAGCTCTTTTTTTCAGCCGGGGCGTTGTCGCCGGGGCGGATGACCCGGGCGATGAAGCCACGGCCGACCTTGACCCGGACCTGGGGGGCGATTTCCACGGTCAGTTCGTGCTGGTCCAGCCCGGTGACCACGCCCAGGATGCCGCCGTTGGTCTGCACCTTGTCGCCCTTCTGGATGGCCGAAAGCATGGCCTGGTGTTCCTTCTGCTTTTTCTGCTGGGGGCGGATCATCAGAAAGTACATGATCGCGAAAAGGGCGATAAAAGGCAGGAAGGTGGTCAGAGGGTTGGGGCTGCCCTGGGCGGCGCCCGCTTCCACATCGGCGGCCCAGGCCACGGCGGCGAAAAGGCTCAATTGGCTGATCATCGATTGGTCTCCATGCGTCTATTAGACGTAGTCGTCATAATTGGCCGGCGTCGGAGCTGGAGAGGCCTTCTTCCTCCCGTCCCCGGCGCAAGTTTTCATAAAACTCTGTATAATACCCTGAAAAGGCCCCCTTTAGCAAGGCCTCTCTGGCCCCGCCCACCAGATCGAGATAATACCGCAGATTGTGGATGGCCGACAGGCGCATGGCCAGGGGCTCCGCGTTCTGGAAAAGGTGCCGCAGATAGGCCCGGGAGAAGGTGCGGCAGGTGTAGCAGCCACAGGCCTCGTCCACCGGACGGGGATCCTCGCGGTATCGGGCGTTGCGGATCACCAGCCGGCCCAGGCGGGTGAAGAACTGGCCGTTGCGGCCGTTGCGGGTGGGCACCACGCAGTCGAACATGTCGGCCCCCCGGCGGATGCCCTCGATGATGTCCTCCGGCAGGCCCAGCCCCATCAAATACATGGGCTTGCGCTCGTCGACCGCTTCGCGGGCCGCTTCCAGGGCCGCCAGGCGCTCCTCCATGGGCTCCCCCAGGGCCAGGCCGCCCACGGCCTGGCCGGGGAAATCCAGCTCGGCGATGGCCTCCGCCGACCGTTTCCGCAGGTCGGGGTAAAAACCGCCCTGGGAGATGCCGAAGAGAACCCGGTCGCCTTCGCCGCGTTGCCAGGCCTCCCGGCAGCGCCCGGCCCAGCGGTGGGTCAGCTCCATCGACGTCTCGGCTTCCCGGCGGGTGGCCGGGTAGCCGGTGCACTCGTCGAGGCACATCATGATGTCCACGCCCAAAGCGGCCTGGACCTCAATGGAGCGTTCGGGGGTCATAAAAACCCGGCTGCCGTCATAGGTCGACTGGAAGGCCACCCCCTCCTCGGTCAGCTTGCGCAGCTTGGCCAGGGAAAAAACCTGGTAGCCGCCGCTGTCGGTCAGAATCGGTCCGGACCAGCCCATGAAACGATGGAGCCCGCCCAGTCGGGCCACCAGATCCTGGCCCGGCCGCAGCATCAGGTGATAGGTGTTGCCCAGAATGACTTTGGCCCCCAGGGCGGCCAGATCGTCCGGGGCCACGGCCTTGACCGTGCCCCGGGTGCCCACCGGCATGAAGATGGGGGTGGGCACCACCCCGTGGGCCGTGACCAAAGTTCCGGCCCGGGCCAGGGATCCGGCATCTCGGGCTTCGACGGTGAATTGAAAACTATATGACATATCCTGCCGTTTCTCAAAAAATGTACGGACGACGTCAGAGCCGCTGAATCAGCCTGATTCCGGTCAGCACCAAAACCAGGCCGGCGGCCAATGCCCAATCCAGGGTCTCCCCCAGAAAAAGCCAGCCGCAAAACAAGCCGAACACCGGCACCAGGTTGATGAAGATGGCCGCCCGCCCGGCGCCCAGCCGCACAATGCCCTGATAATAGCAGGTGAAGCCCAGGGCGGTGCCGGCCAGCCCCAGGAAGGCCAGCGAAGCCCAGGCCGTGGGGCTGAACCGGAGAAAGGCCAGGGGCCCGCTCTCCAGGGCGGCGGCCGGGCCCAGAAGGGCCAAGCCCAAAAGGCAGGCCCAGGTGGTGGCCATCAAGGGCGTCAGGCGCTCCAGCACCAGCTTCCCCAGAAGGGAATAGGTGGCCCAGCACAGGACGCAGCCGAAGATCAGAACCTCCCCCGGCCCGATCTCCCCGGAGAAAACCGCCCAGGGGCGGCCGTGGGTGATGGCCAGGGCCGCCCCGGTCAGGGCGCAGGCGAAACCGGCCAGGCTCCGCCGGGTGAATTTCTCACCGAAAAAAAGCACCGTGCCCAGATAGGTCAGGGTCGGGTTGACGGCCACGATCACCGAGGCCCGCCCGGCCTGGGTCAGGCCCAGCCCCTTGATGAAGAAGTAGTTGTAGCCGAACATGCCGGTGGCCCCCAGAAGCGCCAGGAGCAGCCATTCGCGGCCGGACAGACCCTTCGGAAACAGCCGCCCCTCCTTATGCCGCAGCCAGGGCACCAGCACCAGGGCGGCCAGGGCGAACCGCCAGAAAGCCGCCGTCAGGGGCCCGCACTCCCCGGCCACCAGCCGGCCGGCCACGAACGTGCCGCCCCAGGCGGCCATGGTCAGGACCAAAAGCCCATAGACGGCCCGGATCGAAAGGGCGGCAGCGGCCCCGCCGCGAGCCGGCCACGGCAGAGTTGTGGCGGCACCCTGTCCTTCCGGAGCCCGGTCTTTGTCTGCCAACGTCATCGCTCGCCTTGTCCGGCTTTTATGGGATTAATGAACGCCGGCATTGTATTTTTAAAATAAGATCGTGCGCTTTGCGGATGGAAACGACTTGGGGAGGCCGCTGATGCTTTCCATCCAGTCAAATTGTTTATATTAACCCAGGGAGGGCCAACCGTCAAGGCCGGGTTTTTCCGGATCAACAAACGCGTGGGTTGGGACCGGCCCGGGGCGGCGAAAATTTTCTTCGCTCGCTCGTGATTCTCGCTCCACACCTCGCGTCGCTCAAACACGTGGAGCGAGAGTCACGGCTCGCTTCGAAAAATTTCGCCGCCCCGGGCCTCGCGCACGTGATATTTTCGGAGGGCATCCTGAGCGACTTTCCGCCAGGACCGTCGTTGCCCGGTAGGGCAATGATGCGGATGCGATCTTTACCCCGCCGGGCAAGCTCTGGATTATTACAATCTATTGAATTGTAATTTACATCTGAGGGTCCAGGGCTCTGCCCTGGAAAAAACTCTTCCGTCAACCATGCGGAAGACGGAAGAGCGAAGTACCATCGAAGATGAAAAAACAGGCGCCGGATTTCAGTTGCAGACCTGGCAACTGCCGGTTTCGCAGGTCAGCATGCTGTTGTCCCCGGCCGGGCCGTCGCCCTTCCAGAAGGGGGACATGTCGCGCAGTTTGGCGATGATCGGCGGAAAGGCTTTGATGACCGTCTCCACCTCCTCGGCGGTGTTGTAGACGCTGAGGGACATGCGGATGGAGCCGTGGGCCGCGGTGAAGGGCACCCCCATGGCCCGCAGCACGTGGGAGGGCTCCAGCGAACCGGAAGTGCAGGCCGAGCCGGAGGAAGCGCAGATGCCCTTGGCGGCCAGGTGCAGCAGAATGGCCTCGCCTTCCACGTATTCGAAGCTGATGTTGGTGGTGTTGGGCACCCGGCTTTTGGGATCGCCGTTGACCCGGGTATAGGAGATGCTCCCGAGAAGGCCGGCCTCCAGGCGGTCGCGCAGGGCCCGCACCCGGGTATTTTCATCTTCCATATGGGCCATGGCCAGCTCGCAGGCCCGGCCCAGGCCGACGATGTAGGGCACGTTTTCCGTGCCGCCCCGCCGGCCGCTCTCTTGGTGGCCGCCCAGCATGAAGGGCGAATACTTCACGCCCCGCCGCACGTACAACACGCCGATGCCTTTGGGGGCGTGCAGCTTGTGGCCGGAGATAGCCAGCATGTCCACCTTGGTTTTCGACACGTCCAGGGGGATCTTGCCAGCCACCTGCACCGCGTCGGTATGGAAGAGGATGCCCCGCTCGGCGCAGGCTTCGGCCATTTTCTCGATGGGGAAGATGACCCCGGTTTCATTGTTGGCCCACAGGAAGCTGGCCAGGGCGGTATCCGGGGACAGGGCCTCGATGAACTGATCCCACAGAAGGTTGCCCTTCTCGTCCACCCCCACCTCGGTGACCCGGTAGCCCATTTTGCGGAGCAGGGTCACGTTGCTCATGACGGCCGGGTGCTCCACCCGGCTGGTGACGAAATGCCGACGGTCCGGCTGGGTGCGCAGGGCCGACCAGATGGCCGTGTTGTCGCTTTCGGTGCCGCAGGAGGTGAAAACGATTTCCCTGGGTTCGCAGCCCAACAGGGCGGCCACTTTCTCCCGGCCCTTCTTCACTTCGGCCGCGGCCGCCCCGCCCAGAGGATAGACGCTGGAGGGATTGCCGTAGCCGAGGCCGAAAAAAGGCAGCATGACATCCAGCACCTCGGGGTGGACCCGGGTGGTGGCGTTGTTGTCGAAATAGATTAAATTGTTGTCATCGCTCATGACCGTACCTCCTTGACGGTTATGGACTCGGAGACCAGTTCACGCAGTTTTTCGGTGACGAAATCGGCCAGGGTCCGCTTGGCCGAAGGGCAGGTGGCGCAGGCACCTTTGAGCCGGACCTGGACCTCGTCGCCGTCGATGTCCACCAGTTCGATGTCCCCGCCGTCCTGCATCAGGGCCGGGGCGATCTCATGCTGAATGGCCTCTTCGATGAGCCGGGCCTTCTGCAGGAAGGTCAGCTTCTTGGCCGGCTCGTCTTTCAGGGGCGTCTTCTTCGGCGCGGCCTCCAGGGCCTCGCCCTGCACCCGGGCCAGAATCTTTTCCAGCTCCGGCACGCATTTGCCGCAGCCGCCCCCGGCTTTAGTGTAGCTGGTGATGTCCTCCACCGTGGCCAGGGAGTTTTCCCGGATGGCCCGCTCGATCTCCTTTTCCGTGACCCCGAAGCACTCGCAGATGATGGGACTGTCGGCGGTGGCCAGGGGTACGCCCCGGTAGTTGGCCACCGCCGCCTCCAGGGCCTCGCGCCCCAGGACCGAGCAGTGCATCTTTTCCTTGGGCAGGCCCCCGAGGTAATCGGCGATATCCTGGTTGGTGACCTTCAGGGCCTCGTCGACGGTCTTGCCCTTGATCATTTCGGTCATGGCCGAGGACGAGGCGATGGCGCTGGCGCAGCCGAAGGTCTGGAAGCGGGCCTCCTCGATGCGGTCGCTGGCCTTGTCGACCTGGATGGTCAGCCTGAGGGCGTCGCCGCAGGACAGGGAGCCCACCTGGCCGTCGCCGTCGATGCGGTCCACCACCCCGACGTTGCGGGGGTTTTCAAAATGATCCTTCACTTTTTCAGTATAGTCCCACATATCATTCACCTCGAGCGGCGGTCGACCGGCCGCGGTTTTTGTTCATCGGAATCCAGGCCGAGCTGGAGTTTTACGATCAGAGACAACGGGCTTTACGCCCCGGCCGCCGCGACAGGGTCGGCCGTCTCCGACCGCACCCCCGACGCCGATGGAAACCGTATCTTTTACTGTAATCACCTTCAACGCAAAAAACAAGCCCCGGCGGGCGGAACGGCCTCCAAGCGGAGCCTCCGATCTTCACTTGCCCTGGGACAGGCGCCAGGCCAGGGCGGCCTTGATGAAGTCGCGGAACAGGGGGTGGGGTTTCATGGGAGTGGAGCGGAACTCGGGGTGGAACTGGCAGCCCAGGGCCCAGGGGTGTTCGCGGGTCGGCAGTTCCACCATTTCCACCAGGGTATGGTCCGGGGAGAGGCCGGAGAACCTCAGGCCGTGTTCCTCCAGAATTTCCCGGTAGGCGTTGTTGAATTCGAAACGGTGGCGGTGGCGCTCGTTGACCTCGGGCTCCTTGTAGGCCTTGTGGGCCAGGGTGCCGGACGTCAGTTGGCAGGGATAGGAACCCACGCGCATGGTGCCGCCAAGGTCGCTGTGGGCACTGCGCTTTTCATGGCGCTCGGCCCGGTGATCATACCAGTCGGTCATCAAATAGATGACCTTGTCCTTGGCTTTGGGGGCGAACTCCTCGGAATCGGCCCCGGCCAGACCGGCCACGTGGCGGGCGTATTCAATGACCTGGCACTGCATGCCCAGGCAGATGCCGAAAAAGGGCCGCTTTTTCTCCCGGGCGTATTTGGCGGCCAGGATCATGCCCTCCACGCCCCGGTCGCCGAAGCCGCCGGGAATGAGGATGCCGTCGAGGCCGCCGAGATGCTTTTCCAGATTGCGGGGCTTGAGTTCCTCGGCGTTGATGTGACGGATGACCACCCGGGACTGGCTGTCGAGGCCGCCGTGGGTCAGGGCCTCGTGGAGGCTTTTGTAGGATTCGCCCAGGGCGACGTATTTACCGACCAGGCCGATGGTGACTTCATGTTTGGGATTGTTGAGGCGTTCGTTGAGCTTCTCCCAGGGGGCTATGTCCAACTGGCCTTTGAAACGCAGGAGGCGGGCCACCTTGGTGTCGATGCCTTCGCGGTGGTATTCCAGGGGCACTTCGTAAATGTTGCCCACATCCACCGCCGAGAAGACGGCGCTTTCGGAGACGTCGCAGAACAGGGCGATCTTGCGCTTGAGGTCGGTGCTCAGGGGTTCTTCGGCCCGGCACATGATGATGTCCGGCTGGATGCCGATGGAGCGCAGTTCCTTGACGCTGTGCTGGGTGGGCTTGCTCTTGGGCTCCCCGGAGGTTTTCAGGTAGGGCACCAGGGTCAGATGGATATAGAGGCAGCGGTTTTTGCCCAGGTCATTTTTGAGCTGCCGGATGGCCTCCAGGAAAGGCTGGCCCTCGATATCGCCCACGGTGCCGCCGATCTCCACCAGCAGAACGTCGAGGTCCGGGGTGACGGCCGACTTGATGGCCGCCTTGACCTCGTCGGTGACGTGGGGAATGACCTGGACGGTTCCGCCCAGGTATTTGCCCTGCCGTTCCTTGTTCAGGACGTTGGTATAGATGCGCCCGGCGGTGTAGGTGTTCCGGCGGCTCATGGGCACCCCGAGAAAACGCTCGTAATGGCCCAGGTCCAGGTCCGTTTCAGCCCCGTCGTCGGTGACGAAGACCTCGCCGTGCTGGAAGGGGCTCATGGTGCCGGGATCCAGGTTTAAATAGGGATCCAGCTTCTGGATGGAGACGTTCAGCCCCCGGGCCTTCAACAGGGCCCCGATGGAAGCTGCGGCCAACCCCTTGCCCAGCGACGACAACACCCCGCCGGTGACGAAAATGAATTTGGTTTTTTTCATGCGGACCTCATCCTGCCTGTTATCTGTGGGGCCAAGGTTTCCCCTTCCGGGCCAGCCCGGGGAGGGGGTGCGCCGCCGGACCGTCTCCTGAGCCCGAGTGGCGCCCGGGATGGAGATTCAATAATCTCCATCCCTATACCGAAAGCGCCCGGAGGGTCCGGCCGTTTTCAGAAAAAAATTCCGCCGCCAGTATAACGCAAAACCGATCCGGAAACAAGGAAGAGGGAAGGGAGCACTCACTGGACAGATAAGGGCCTGACCGGATGGAGGCAATTTCGTTGGCGACCAGGCGGCCCGGCCCTGAGGCTCGGGCGACGGCGGCTGAGCTTCATCAATGGGTTTAAAAAATACAAAATAAGCGGCTTGACCGGATGGAGGAAGTTTCGTTGGCGACCGGGCGGTCGCACGGTCCGGGAAAACTGCTGCGGTTTGCCGCTGCCCAACCACGCCGCCGGTGGCGGTGTCAGCATTCGCAGGTTCGCGTCGGCGACGCGGTCGGGGCCCACGCGGCCGCCCTCCGAAGTATTACCGGACCGCGCTCCCTTGACTGGGGAAGACGTGGAGGAAGAAAGATGGCTGGCGACCCTGACCATAAGCCCGAACAGCAGTGGCCAGGCTTCGCCGGTGATCGGGCAAAACCGCGAAAAAAGTGGGGTAAACGGAAAAAAAGCCACAAGCTCGTGCAAGCCAGGGGCGCTTCAGCGCCCATCACCCTGTAGACGACCCCGATGGTCCCGGCCGACCAGACGTTGCGGCCTCGGCGGCCCAGCGAAGCGGGTGCGGGGAGGATGCGATCATCGCCCTACCGGGCGATCTCAGTCTATTACAATTCTATCGAATTGTAATGAGCATCCGGCGGATCCAGGGTTATGCCCTGGCCTGGTTGATGATGTCTTGGTAGCGGGTTTGGTTGGCGACGGTGGACTGCCGCAGGAGGCTGTAGAGTTCTTGGGGGAGCTTGGTCAGAAGGGTCTGGGCCCGGGTGCGCAGACGGTTGCGGGCCAGGTAATAGGCCAGGGCGGCGCCGCCGCCGGCGCCGACGGCGGCCAGGAGAGGATGCCGGAGGGTGGCGATGACCAGACCGAAGCCGGCGAAACCGCCGACGATGGCCAGGGTGCCGGGGGTGACCGTTTCCTGGACAAAGGGCATGGCCTGACGGGTCATCTCCTCGCGGGAGGGCGGCAGC
Source organism: Candidatus Adiutrix sp. (assembly GCA_031553735.1). Classification (GTDB taxonomy): domain Bacteria; phylum Desulfobacterota; class Desulfarculia; order Adiutricales; family Adiutricaceae; genus Adiutrix. Next base: position 5,619 of record JAVBLB010000176.1, on the reverse strand, counting down.
AGACTGTCCTCGGCCGCGGCCAGAACGGCCCGACGCCGTTCCTCGCTCAGCCCCAGATCCTGAAGCCAGGCCGCGGCCCCGCCGTGAAGACGAACCCGGACGGCCTGGAAGGCGCCGGTGCCTTCGCGGTAAAACTCATCCAGCACTTCGGCGGCCAGCTCCTTGAGCGACAGGGTGCCCTTGGGCCGATAGGTGGCCACGCTGTGCACGCTGCGGCCGAGACGCATGAAAAACGGCTCGGTCGGGGCCACGTTCCAATCCACGATATCCCGGGCCGAGCCGGCCAGGGCTTCCAGATTGATCCGGTCCTGGTTCATTTTAAAGCCGACGATGCCGGCTACCCGTTTATAGGCGTTTTCCAGGTGGGCATCCAGTTCTTTGAAAGGCTCATCCAGCTTCCAGGGCGCGGGGGTCATGGCATACTCCTGGCCCCAAATGGGGCAATGCGCCGCCGTAACCGTGTCATGGACGGACGGCATCGGCCGAGACGGAAGCTCAATCGCCTCCATCTTTATCAAGGCTGTCTAAGCCCCACATGGGGCGCTGCGCCGCCGCAAAGCGGTCGGGTTGATATTGGGCCGTTCGGGAACAGATTTCCGCCAACGTGTCGGGCGAACATTCGCCGGCGTGCTTGCGATCTGGGCCGTCGGCCCCCCAAAATTATAAATCCAGCAGTCCGTCAGGCAGGTCGAGCACCAGGCGCCCGGCGGCCAGATCCAGGCTGACCAAAAATTCTTCCCGCATGGGCAACAGCAGGTCCCGATCCGGTTCGCGGGGGTCGCGCACCACCAGCAGAAGTCCGGCCCCGGCCTCCATCAGGTGGAAGACCCGGCCCAGGGAGCGGCCTTCGGGGGTGAAGACTTCCAGGCCCGGCAGGTCGGCCCAGTAGATCTCGTCGTCGGCGGGCGCGGGCAGATGCCGCCGCTCCAGGCCCAGCCGCCAACCCCGCAGGTCCGCGGCGGCCTCCCGGGTGGTGACGTTCGGAATTTTGACGATGAGCCCGCGCGCGGTCGGCTTGCCCTTGAGGGCTCCCGCCGGCCGCCGGGTCTGGCCGTCGGCGGACAGGAGCTCCATATGCCGCGAAGTCAGGATGAGGCTCGGATCGTGGGCATAGGGAACGACGATCATCGCCCCGTGGACCCCATGAGGTCGAACGAGATGCCCGAGCACGACGAAATCAGCGGGAACCGGATTTTCGGACATGACCCCTCACTCCGAACCGTCGCCGGACGCCTCGAAGCTGTTTTCCGGGGAACCCCCGGCCCGGCCGGCGGAGGCGGCGGTTATCTTCAAGAAAAAACGCCCTCCCCTTTTGGCCGACGAGGCCGCCAGGAGCGAGCGCATGGCTTTTATGGTCCGGCCCTGTCGGCCGATGAGGGCGTTGAGGTCCCCGTCGGCCACGGTCAGCTCCAGGGTGACGCCTTTTTCACCGGGAGTCTCGACGACAGCCACGTCCTCGGGGCGCCCGGCCAGGGACCGGGCCAGATAGGCGACAAGCTCTTTCACTATCCATCCGTTCAGGGCCCCGAAAGGGCATGGACCGCCGCAATAACCCGGAGAGACTCCAGGCGGTCGCGGCGGCACCGCGCCCCGGGACGGCTCAGGCGGGCTGCTTCTTCAACAGGCTGCGGACGGTGTCGGTGGGCTGAGCCCCCCGGGAGGTCCACTGGTCCAGCAGTTCCTTTTTGATTTCCACCCGCGCCGGCTTCTGGTTGGGGTCATAAATGCCCACCACGTCCAGAAAGCGGCCGTCGCGCTTGGCTTCGCTCTCGGCCACCACAATGCGGTAAAAGGGTTTTTTCTTGGCGCCCAGGCGGGCCAGTCTGATTTTCAAGGCCATGGTCTTGGAGTCTCCTTTAATCGGCCCGTCAGGCGGGACCGGTAGGTATCAGTAATGCGGACGCCGACGGGCGACGTTCCGGTTTGTGAAATCAAAGCCCCGTCCCGAACGGGATTCTCTATCCTGACGGCTAACCCCGGATTCAAGGAGCGCCGCATCAATTGCGGGTCAGGTTCTTCAGGTTGAGGCCGCCTTTGGTGAAGCGCTGCATCAATTTGCGAACCTCGGCGAAATTTTTCAGAAGCTGGTTGACCTCGGCCACGGTGGTGCCGCTGCCCCGGGCGATGCGCTTGCGGCGGCTGGCGTCGATGATCAGATAATTCTGGCGCTCGGTCAGGGTCATGGAACCGATGATGGCCTCGGTCTTCTTCAGTTCGCCCTCGTCGGGTTTGGCGTCCTTGAGCTTCCTGAGCGCGCCCACGCCCGGGATCATGCCCATGAGCGATTCGATGGAGCCCATGCTTTTGATCTGCCGGATCTGCTTCTGAAAATCCTCCAGGGTGAAGTCGCCCTTTTGCATTTTCTTGGCCAGGGCCCGGGCTTCCTTCTCATCCACGGCCTCCTGGGCCTTTTCGATGAGGCTGGCGATGTCGCCCATGCCCAGGATGGTGGAGGCCACCCGGTCGGGGTGGAAGACGTCGAGCGCGTCCAGCTTTTCGCCGATGCCGATGAATTTCAGCGGCCGGTCTATCACGGCCTTGATGCTCATGGCCGCGCCGCCCCGGGCGTCGCCTTCCATCTTGGAGAGGATGACCCCGCTGAGGTCGATGCGCTCGTTGAAGGCCTGGGCGATGTTCACCGCCTCCTGGCCGGTCATGGCGTCGGCCACCAGGAGAATTTCCCGGGCCCCGGTGGCGGCCTTGATGCGGTCGAGCTCGGCCATGAGCTCTTCATCGATGGTCAGGCGGCCGGCGGTGTCGATGAGCATCACGTCGCAGCCGGCGTCCCGGGCCCGGGTCACGGCCTGGGTGGCGATATCCACCGGATCCATGCCGGTGGCGGAAGGGAAGACCGGGACTTCCGTCTCTTCCGCCAGGCGGGTCAGCTGGGTGATGGCCGCCGGACGGTTGACGTCGGCCGGGACCAGATAGGGCCGGCGGCCCTGTTTCTTGAGGTAGAGGGCCAGCTTGCCGGCGGTGGTGGTCTTGCCCGAACCCTGGAGGCCGACCAGCATCACCGGAACCGGGGGGCGGCCGCCGAGGTCGAGCCCCTGGGCCGCGCTGCCCATCATGTCCCGCAGTTCCTCATAGACGATCTTGATGACCTGCTGCCCGGGGGTCAAGCTGGTCATGACCTCGGCGCCCAGGGCCCGATCCTCCACCGTCTTGAGAAAATCGCGGGCCACCTTGTAATTGACGTCGGCCTCCAGGAGAGCCAGGCGCACTTCCTTCAGCGCGTTCTTCAGGTCGGCTTCGCTGACCTTGCCCCGGCCGGTGAGCTTTTGGAAAGCCGCGGTCAACTTGTCAGTCAAACGATCGAACATCTCTGGTCCTCCCTGTGTATAGGCCTCCCCTTCGGCCCGAAGGGGAACAAACCGGCCGGCCCGGCGTCAATTGAGGTATTCGACGGGAACGAATATCTCGCTCTGCGAAGCGTTGAACAGTTCGCGCCGCCAGGTTTCGAGCATGAAATACCCCTTGTTCATGGACAACATGGACGTGAAGGCCTCGCCGGCCGGGCCTTTCAGCAGCCCTTCGTCGGCCTTTTGAAAATCGGACAGGGACAGGGCGAAACAGCCCGAAGCCCCGTTTTCCTCGCCGGAAACGGTCAGGGGCGAAACCTGGCCCACCTGGGCCACGGAATGGATGGCCGCAAAAAATTCCAGCGTATTGACCTTGTCGAACGGCGCGGCGCCCAGCAGCGAGGTGCGGTTGGCCAGGGGGCTGCGGCCCCGGCGGATCGGGCCGTCCTGCGGCCAGGCGGCCGCGGCTTCGGCCCAGCCCGTTTCGGCGGCTTTTTGGAGAAAACCGCGGGCCTCGGCTTCGGCCAGACGGCCGGCCTCGGCGTTGATCCAGGCCTGGGTCACCTCGGCCCGCACTTCATCCAGCGGCGGAATCAGGCTTTCCTGGCGCTCCAGGGGGGCGTAAACCACCAGGTGGTTTTCCGTTTCCACCGGGGGCGCCACCCGGCCCAAAGGCGCACTGAAAGCTTTTTTCAGGGAAGACGGATCCTCGGTAAAGAAATCGAGCGGCTTGGTCTCGGTGAAACGTTCGCTGGTTTTCACCGTCAGGCCCATGGAGGCCGCGGCATCGGCCAGTTTGGGGTTCGTTTCCGTGCGGATCAGGAGATCTTCCATCTGCTGCACCGCCATCTCGCGGGCCTTGAAAGCTTTCTGTTCGCTTTCCAGGGTCGCCCGAACCTCGTCGAAAGAGCGGGGGCCGGCCTCCTGGCGGGCGACGACCTTGATCAGGTGATACCCGATGTCGGTTTCCACCGGCGGGCTGACCTCCCCGATGGGAGCGCTGAAAACCACCTTCTCGAAATTGTCGAAGGTCACCCCCCGGCCGATGGGGCCCAGGGAGCCGCCGGCCGGAGCCGAGCCGGGATCCTCGGACAGTTCCCGGGCCAGGTCGTTGAAATTCTCGGTTTTAGCCCGCTCGTAGGCGGCTTCGGCCCGCTCAAGGGTTTTCTGTTTTTCCTCGGGGTCGGGGTTCATCTTGGGAAACCGGAACAGGATGTGTTCGACATCCGCCGACTCGGGGCTGGTGAAGCGGGGAGCGTTGTCGTTATAGGCCTCGCGGAGCTCGGCCTCGTTGACCTGGGCCTGGTCCAGGAAATCCGCCGGGCGGAACTCCACATACTCAATCGTCATGCTGGCCGGACGCCGCCATTTTTCCTGATTCAGGGCGTAATAGGCGGCCAGATCCCCGTCGCCGGGGTTCAGGCCGGCCCGGTGCGGCTCGGCCGGGAAAAAAAGATAATTGAAGGCCAGGAGATCCTCCTGGAAATGAAAGGCCTCCATGACTTCTGGAGGCGAGGCCTGGGACAGCCCGGCGACAAGGCCGGTGAGGCGGCCGGTGAGCAGTTCCCGCCGGGTGTTCCGCTCAAAAAAGCTTTTGTTCATGCGCATGGCGGCCAGGGCGGCTTCATAGCGGGCCTTGTCGAAACGGCCGTCGACCTGGAACTCGGGATGGGTGGCGATATCCCGGGCCACCGCCCAGTCGGTGGGGGTCAGGCCGGCCTTCCGCCCGAACTGCTCCATCAGCCGCTGTTCCACCACGGCGCTGGCGGCGCTCTTTTTCATTTCCTTCACCTGTTCCGGGGAGACGTCCCCGGTCTGGGCCCGGGATATCGCGCCGTACACCCGGTCAAACTCAGAAAAGTCGATTTCCTCGCCGTTGACGGTGATATTTTTATAATTATGGCCGCCGCCGCCGATGCCAAAGAAGACAAAAACCAGGGAAATGGCCCCGATGATCAGCCACACCACAGTGCTGTTGGCATTTTTTCTCATATATTCAAGCATCAGACACTCCCCGGGCCCCCGAGGGCCGGCCGCCATCCAGACATCGCCCCGCCGGGGCCTTGGGAAAACCGCGACGGGGGACGGGGGTTCACAAATCCCCGTCCCGCTTCAAACCTTATAGTTTTAGTATATATCGCGGCCGATTGCAAGCGAATTCTGAGCCCGGCCGCCGCGCCGCCGGCCTCCGAAACGCCGCCCCGGCGGCGCCCGGCCCGTTTTTAACAAAAGATTGTAATTTTATAGTATAATACGCCGGGCGGTCAAGCCATCGCCCGGCCGCCGATCGCGCCTCGTGTCTAAAATTTATAAAAAT
>JAVBLB010000003.1:0-16494 GCA_031553735.1 Candidatus Adiutrix sp. | reverse complement strand
ACGTTCGCGCCGGAAATGGCGTTTGCGGCTCGCTGGGGCGCCTTTGAAGTGATTCAGTTGCTGGACGGCATGAAAAAGACGGTGGAGGAGATGAGCTTTGCGAAGCTGAAACAAAAAGGCCTTAAATAAATACTTGGCCTTTTCAGAGCGGGCATTCGCCCCGAAGACCTTCAAAGCCAAAAAATTGTCATTCCGGCTTTTTTGGGGATTTGCCCGGACCAATGACCCGTCAACCATAACCCCGGCTCTGGCCATGGCCTATTTGCAAAAGCAGGGCCTCGGCCGGTCCGGGTATGCGGCCAACAAGGACCGCAAGAACTTGGCCGCCGCCTGGAAATGAGGCGGGAAATACCTGGACAACTTCCCCCAGGTTCTGAACCCTTTTCTGGCCGTGGAAAAGCTCAAGGAAGAAAGAAGCCCCCGCTATGTGCCGAAGGTTCTGGCGATCATTGAAGGCCGGCGCCCCATACTCCAAATCGCCCGCCCCTTGGGGGCGCACCTAAATCCCCATCCAAATCACCCGGCCTCCCCCCGCAACCAACATATGTTAACAACGACATGAAGCCAGGCCCGGGCGGTCCGCCAAAAAGCGAATCGCCTTTTACCCCACCGCTGGTGGGCGGCCCGGGCCGACCACCCGAGGCCGCCCCATATCGGGGGGCGGACACCCCCGGGTCACCCCCGCCCCGACATTTTTATTGACTAGATAGATAGTTTTATCGGCAAAAGCAGGACTCACATACCTTTTGGCCGCCCCGGACACCGGGTGTGAAAATATTTTTTATTGACATTTCTATATGTTTAGAGTAATTTATAACAGTCGGGAAGGATGTATCCCCATGATTTGGCCCTTGATTAAGTTCAACGGCGGGGCAAAAAAACATGGTAAAAATCTCCTTTGAGGCGAAATAAAGGTGATTCTATAGTGGAGTGTTACCTGGACCGAACAAGACATGGATGGCGGGCAATGGTTAAGTCCGTTGCCGCCATGACTTGTGCCTAACTTTTATTGTGATGCCAGATGTCGCGTTTTTCGTTTTGAGAAAACGTGGCCCCAGGAAAAGAACATACTGATTTATCGGCGAATTTCATAAATACGGGGTTATGGGTCGATTGATCGTCCGTGGTGGGCGGTTCGGCCCGCAAAGTGGTCCCGGTCGAGATCGCGGGGAGGGCACGGGCAAGCCTCCTTCACTTGACCGGTGGGTTTTGAACTCTCGGGGCGGCGAGTCCGCTCCCTTGACAACAAGGAGTATTGAGTATGACTTCGAATTCCAAGAACGTATTGTTCCCCAAAGGCCGGAAAAGCGCCAGAACGGGTCGGGCCACCAAGTCCGTCGCCGCGTCCCTGGCCGCCGCCGGTCTTTTTTCGTTGGCTTTGGGCGCCGCGCCGGCGATGGCGCAGATTCCCGCGAATATCACCGGCACTCACAATGATTATCTGGCCGGCCAGTCTTCCGTCGGTGATGTCACCGTGAACTGGGTGCGGGATAATCCATGGAACAATTACACGCCTGCCGCTGATATGACGATCAATTTCGGCGGCGGCGCCTGGGTGAAGGGCAACCTTGACTTTCAGGCGAACCGGGTGAACTTCTTTGACAGCGTGGGTGATCCCGCTGGCTCCGACCAGGGCAACATCACGGCCACTATTGCCGGCTTGACCAAGATTTACGGCAGCCTGCAGTCCACCGGCGCTGATTATGACACCTTGACGGTGAACGTCTCCAACGGCGCCAAACTGCTGGTGGGGGGCAACCTGGAGAATATTATTTCGAACGCCGGCGCTTGGAGTGATGTCAGCCTGGGCGTTGGCGGCGCGATCAACCAGACCGGCATTAATATGAAGGGCGGCGATCTTTACCTGACCGAGAGCACCACCGGGTTGGGCAACGTCACCATCACCTCCAATGGTTCCACCAGCGGCGGCACCACCATCACGACCCTGCGTGTTGACGCCGGCACTTTTGATTTGACCACCGGCGGGGCCGGCAATCTGAAGATCGGCGGCGCCAACGGCGACTTGCAGCTCCGGGTCGGCGATAAGGCCATGACGATCACCACCGTTGATGGCGATGTCAGTTTTGACACCGGCTATGCCTTCGGTGGCGCCAACGTGACCGCCACCGGGGCCGGCAACACCGGCGCTTTGACCGTCAACGCCGGCGATGGCAGCGGTGGCACAGCCAGCAACATCGCCTTCGGCGGCGGGGTTGATTTGGATGTTTCCGCCAACGGCAACGTGACGAATTTCCAGGCCGATCAGAATATCACCACCACCGGTGCCTATACGGTGGCGGCCGGCGCGGGCAATCACACCGCCACGGCCATTAAGGGCAATTTCACCGCCGGTGAGACCACGGTTTCTTCCACCAGCGGTAAGATCGGCATCACCGCCGGCGATAACGTCAACATTGCCAATAATCTTTCGCTGACTTCCACCAGCGGCGACATCAGCGTGGCTTCTTTGGGTGAAATTGCGACCAAAAGTGCCCTTTCGGTGACCGGTACGACCACCGTCAGCACCGCCGGCAACATCACCCTGGCCGCCGCTGAGGATCTCAAGCTTACCGGCAAGTCTGATATCCAGAACGCCACCGGGACCAATAAGGCCGTGACGATTGCCGCCGGCAACGACCTTTCAATGGAAGCCACTTCCGTTGTCAAGGCTCTCGGGGCCGGCAGCACCGTGAGCGTCACCGCCGATCATAACGCCACTTTGGGCGGCACTTTCCAAACCACCACCGGCGCTTTGACGGTGGGGGCCAGTAACATTTTGACTCTGAACGGCGACCTGACGGCTACAACCACCGCCGGCGCGCTCACCGTCGGCGGCAGCAACGGCTTCAACGCCGGCGCCAACACGGTGCGGCTTACCACTACCGCTGCCGGCGGCGACATCACTGTTGTCGGCACGGTCACCGGCACCGGCGGTTTTATCGTTCAGGGCGCGAGCAATGTCTCGATTATTGGCCCCGGCGCTCAGAGCGATGGGTTTTGGGATCTGAACGCCGCCGGGAACCTCACCCTGCAGTCCACTGACGACAAGGTTGAAGCCACCGGTACGGGCTCCGGCGACGGCTACATTAACGTATTCTCAACCGGCGGCACGGCCCAGATCCTAGCCAAAACCGGTATTTCGGCCGCTGGCGACGATACCACCTATGGCATCCGGGCCCAGGGTACCAGCGCCACCATCAGCACCGAAACCGGCGACGTTGAGACCACCGGTGGCCTCAACTCCCATATTCTGGCCACCGCCACCGCCGGCGCGGCCGAAATCTCGGCCACCCAGAGCGGAATTACCTCCACCGGGGATATCAAGGCTGACGCCACTGGCGGTGGGGCCACCATTTATGCCGGCCTTGGCGCCATCACGGCGGCGGACGGCCTGGTCAGCGCTGTTTCCGACACCGGCGCGGCCGCGATATCGGCCCAGTTGGCGCTTTCCGCCAAAGCCCATTATGCGGAAGGGGCCACGAGCGCTTTAATCACCTCCACGGATAAGAATATCGAAGCCACCGACGGCAACATTGAAGCCAAGATCATCGGGACCGACGGTTCGGCCATCATCTCGGCCGCGACCGGCATCAGCGCCACCGGCGCCACGGCTCCTGACGACGGCAACATCATCGCCACCGCCATGGGTACGGGGTTGGCCGGGATCGGCACCACCGACGGCGACATCACCTCGACCGGCCGCATCGAAGCCACGGCCGAGGCCGGCGATACGAAGACCAGTAACGCTGTCGTCGTTGCAGCCACTGCCGGCAGCATCCTCGCCGGCGCCGACGACAACGACCAGGGGCTGTTGCTGGAATCCACCACCGGTAATATCTTCGTCACCGCCGGGGATGCCATCACCGTGGAAGGCCTGACCGATGTCGTCAGCGCGGGCGGCGATGTCCAGATCGTGGCGACAAACGACATCGACTTCCAGGATACCTCGACTTACCGCCTGACCGGCACCGCTGCCGACACTGGCGTGAACAAGATCGTCAGCACCAACGGCAATCTCACTTTTGGCGCCCAGACCGCCGGGGACTATTCCCTGGACTATCAAGGCGATTATGGCGACCTGCTCATCTCGGCCAAGGAGAATGTCGCCTTTAATGACGCCACGATCTTCGATTTGAGCAACAACACTAACGGCGTCACCAGGATCAACAGTATCGATGGTGACATCGACTTCACGAGCAATGACGCAACCAAGGCGGCTTTGGATTACACCGGCGTGAACGGCGATGTGGTGATTACGGCCGAACAGGGCGCGGTTACCTTTAATGCCGGGACCAATTATGACTTCGGCACCGGCACCGGCGGAACCATCATCAGGGCCCTCACGATCACCCATAACAACGCGCCGGTCAACTCTGTCAGTGACCACTATGAGGAATGGGTGAAAGGATCTGGAGAAAAGCTCGAATACTTCGATAGCCCTCTTGACATTACCACCACCCAGGCTACGGGCAGCTACGTCCATCTCTGGGCCGATGGCGGAATTACTTTCGCCAAAGATACGACCACGGGCAGTTCTCTCACGATCGATCAGGTCGGCGATGGCTATACGTACATCAAGACCATTACCGGCGACATTGATTTTGATGCCGACAGCGCTTTCTCGCGTACCGCCGAGACTGGTGATCTGACGGTTAGGGTTATCGGCGCCGGGGATATCACTTTCGGGAGCACCTACAGCAATATCGCCACCACCGGGGCCGCTCTGCAATTCGCACAAAACGGCAACATTACTTTTGAAGACATGATGGAGCATGAGGGCGGGCAGTTCGCGGCCGTTGTCGGTTCGTCCGGCAATGCGATTGCTTTCGAGGATGACGCCACCATCACCATTACCGCCGCCGCCGCGGCCGACGCCGATCCCACCGTTGCCGCCTCGGGCGCTTATATCCGCACGGTCAACGGCCCCATCGAGTTCAACAAAACGACCAGTACGGCGGGGACCGGCTTCTCCTTCACCGGCCGCAACGGCGATTTGATCATCCTGGCCGCCATTCAGCCGGAGGACCAGATCGACAATGCGCTGCCCACCGACACCGATTATCCCGATACCGGTGATTATGTGGCGGACGACATCACGGATACCCCCCCGTCTCACGAAGTGCCCCCGCTGAATGATCTCGTGGGCAGCAATATCACCTTCTATGCCGACACCAACATCGACTTCACCGAAGGCGGCACCGACTGGACCGGCAACACGTTGATCGCGACCGGCAACGGCGACATCGAATTCAACAAGCGCGAGGCTGTTGACGGCTTTACTTACCATGGCGGCGGCGGCAACCTGTCGGTCATCACCGCCGATGGCAATATCACCTTCTACGATGACGCCACGGCCGATTTCACCGGTGCGGCCGGCACTGGCGTGGGCGGCACCACCTGGCTGGCCGCCTATAAGGGCAACGTCCATACCCTGGGCACCTATGACCACATTGGTGGTTTTGGCGACCGGAAGGTGCTGGCCGTTTCCGAGACCGGCACGCTGGGTGTGCAGGATACCGGCAACATCCGTGAAGCCAACTTCCGGTTCACCGCCGGTGGCAACAGCAGCTACACCAAAGGCGGCGGCAGTGCCCTGTGGGCGGCCACCGGGCGGATCGACCTGAACATCTTCGACACCAACGGCACCTGGGCCACCAACGGGCCCGACGGCTACATGTATGACGCCGATGCGGTCATCGGCACGTATACCGCTCTTGGCATGGAGCTCGATTTCTCCAGTGTGACCAGCGGCGGTGTGGCCATCACGGCCGCCGACGACATCACCGTCTTCAACAGCTTCACCTATACGGGCGGCACCGGCACCGGCCTGGCCACGACCGACGTCACCGACCAGGCCTGGCTGCTGGACGGCATCGAGGGCGTTTACGGCACGGCTCTGGCCGACTACCTGCCCCAGACCGGCTCTCCTCTGCCGGTGGGTTATTCCGGCTATGCAGCGTTTATCCAGGATCACGGCCTGTTCCTGTATACTCCCACCCGGCTCTATATGGGCGACAACTTCAGCCTGGATATGGGCACCCAGAGTGGTTTCGTCCAGGCTCCGGTGGTCGTGACCCGGGGTAATACCACCTTCGACACCACCGGCGGCGGCGATTTGACCTTCATCGCCGATTTCTGGAACATCATGGACGACCTGACCATCAACGGCAACAACGCCACGGTCAGCGCCATGACCACGGACTTCAACGACCGCGACATGCCCATCCTGACCCTTCAGGGCCGCATCGACCATTATATGGGCGGTACGACCAACCCCAACCTGTTTGATGACTCCATCATCGGCGGCTTGGGCGACATCAACATCAACGACCAGCAGATCGTCGTTGAGTTCACCGACAATAACGGCGTCAACCCGCTGAATATTTTTCAGTATATTCTTTCGGCCAACGCCACCACCTCTTTCGCCACCGATGCCAATACCGGGGCCTATGTTCAGGCCAACCTGCGCGCCGACCTGCTGACCAGCTATGGCGTGGAAGCTTTCGCCGGCACGGGCGACGGCCTGCTCAGCGGTCACGTCCGCATGGTCTCGAATGCGACGCTGGAGTCTCTGGACGATCAGACCAAGGTTACGACCGCCGGTCTTTACGCCACCCGCTGGAACCTGGGTGAAAACACCTACAAGCAGGCCGGCGTCGAGGTGCCCACGCTTCAGACCATCTTTGACGCGACCCGTCAGGATGTTTACGGCGACGGCGATTTCGCGGTTGATGCTCTTGGAAACCCCGTCACCGATATGGAAGGGGTTCGTCGCGGCCAGCCCGGCCCCTATGATCTCCACGCCGACTACAGCGGCCTGGGCACCGAAGGCAACGCCAGCTGGAACTACATCCGCGACAGCCTGATGATGGAGAAGACGACTCCGAATCCTTGCGCCTTTGGCGGCAGCTGCTACAGCGAGGGCGTCATCAGCTGGCAGGCTCTCCAGTCCAAGTTGGTCTTTGACAACACCTGGGTGACGAGCACGGCTCTTGGCCAGGGTAATTTCGTCAGCAGCCCGTTGCTCGATCCACTGACGACCCATCTGGAAATGCCCCAGTTGGATTTCTACGGCTGGATGAACATCCGCGACGCCCGCACGGTCATGGCCGCCTCCATGTATAACGGCGAGGAAAACATCACCGATCCTCTGTATCCCGGTGAAAATATCCACAACGCCCGCCTTGATGCCTATGACTTCGACCCGACTAAGGGCGGGACCCAGCCGATGCATCCGCAGGTCGTCGCCAATCGCGGTTATGAGAACGTCATTTGGCTGGAAGCCGATGGCGCCACTCTGGACCAGATCCCCGGCTTCAGCGAGGCCGGGATGTACAATCCCTTCCCGTCTTCGCCTTTCTTCAACCTGAAGGTCGGCTATCTTGATCCCGCCGATAAAACCACGGCTGGCCTGATCAAGTTCGAACGCAAGATGTACAGCGGGTCCACCCCGGCCGACCTGGCCAACCAGGCGCCCAAGGGGATGCGCGGGATGGCCTGGGCCATCGAAGCCGCCCAGGCTTTCGATGCCATGGATGTGCCGACCCATGTTTACACCGAAAATGGCCTGAGGGCTGAGGTCGATCCGACCACCGGACTGTGGAAGGACCACAACGGCAACATTCTTGATCCGGAAGGGATTTTGACTCCCGGCGCTGGCATCATCCAGGGTGCCGCAGCCGCCGATTACATCCAGAACAACCTGAAGTGGGCTGAGCTGAGCGACCTCCAGGTCCAGCATGACAACGGCTATGCCTACGAGTATGACCGTCACCATTCGCTGGAGAACATCCTCTACCTGAGCCCGACCCGTCGGGCCTACAACGAGGCTCTGACCATGGTCTCCGCCGGCGGCAACCTTGACGCCGCGCGCCTGGTCAACTTCAACAACTTCGACACCGTCTTCACCATGCTGGGCGATCGGGCCGCGCAGAACGTCACCGGCTGGTATGACCGGGATGAAAAGACCGGCACCGGCCTGTGGGGTCTGGCCAACTATCGGCGGACCAACGTGGACGGCAACATCAGCAAGGGCTTTGCCGACTTCGACGTCGACCAGACCAGCGTTCTGATCGGCTATGACCGCCAGGTCATCGACGAGCGGCTGCTGCTGGGCGTCTACTTCGGCTACACCAACGGCGAACTGGACGGCTGGCACCGCAACATCGACGCCGACGACGTTCAGATCGGCGTCTACGGCCAGGCCGCCTTCGACTACGACTTCTTCCTGAACTTCGGTCTGGCCTACGGCTGGCAGAGCTACGATCTCGATCGCACCGTCGCTCTCGGCCGCAGCTTCCAGAACAACTGCCCCATCGGCTTCGGCGAGAAGCTGGACGGCGATTTCGACGGCAACAGCTTCCAGATCGATCTGGAACTGGCCAAGTACTTCCGCTTCGACAACAACTTCTACCTGCGGCCGTCCATCGGTTACAGCTACCAGCATGTGACCTTCGACGACTACACTGAAACCAGCCGTTACCGCTACGACTTGGCCGGCGATCCTATGAACGTGATCCCCAGCGTGGCTCAGCGGGTGCGCGCCGACGACTTCGACCGCCACATCTTCCGCCTGGGCACCGGCGCCGGCTGGAAGAACGAGGCCGAAACCGTCGAAGTGACCGGCAAGGTCTACTGGCTGCATAACGGCGGCGACGATCAGGCCACCGGTCGGGCCTCGTTCGCCTCCACGGCCGGCGATCCCAACTTCGCGGGTTCCTACGGCATCTACGGCGCCGAGTATGACGATAACGTCTTCAACTACGGCGTTGGCGTGAAGTTCACCCCGACGGACGACAAGAACCTGTCCTTCAACCTGGGCTTCGACGCTTACAACGGCAGCAAGGAAGACAGCTACGCCGGCACCGTGGGCATCATGTATCAGTACTAAAAACCCCGCCGGGTGAGTCGCGAGGCTCACCCGGGGGGCCAAAAACCGAAACGGCGCTTTGGCCTTTGGCTGAAGCGCCGTTTCTTTTTAGCCACCACTTTGGTGCGCCCTTCGGGCGGGCGATTTGGAGTATGGGGCGCTGCCCCATGCCCCGCCACCGGCGCGGCTTTGCCGCCCGGGAGGGGAGGGCCCTGCGCGGGCCCTACCCTGGACCCACCCGCGCCGGGGGCTGTCGCCCCCTGGACCCCCCTGGGAGTCGGTAGTGAAGCCGCGATGGCCCGTAGGCAGCGCCACAACTCGCCTGAACGGCTCAAACAAGTGGCGCTGCGGCCACTTTGTGTGCTGGATGCGGGTGGAACGGCGACTTCGAGAGTATTTGATAGATGAGATCTGTTTGATGGAAAAGCTATGTGGTTTCAAATGATTAGGATTGGTGGCGGAATGACGGAAAGGGAATTCATTCCAAAACACGAGGGATGAGAGCGCAGCTCTCATCCCTCGTGCAGTGCTGACGACCAAGATGGTCCCGGCCCCCCAAATGTTGCGGCCTCGGCCGGCCAGCGAAGCGGGTTCGGGGAGGATGCGTCAGCATCCGGTGGGTCCAGGGCTCAGCCCTGGTCCAGGGCTATGCCCTGGGGAGGCCGAGACGAGTGAAGATGGGGTGGAGCTTTTCGTTGCTTTTGTTGACTTGCTCTTCGATGAGCTGCTCGAGCTGCTGGGGATCGGTGACTTCCTGATCGTTGTGGCGCATCTTCCAGCCCCGGGCGGCCAGGGCGTCGCGAATGAAGGTCTTCGGATCCTGGCCTTTCATGAGGCTCAGGAAGAAGAGCCGTTCCATCAGGCCGCAGGCCTGCCAGGCCCCGTTGACGCTCAGGATGGCGCTGAAGACTTCCGAACCCAGGAGATCATCGAGGGCCAGGTTGAACTTGGCCACGCGTTCCGACGAGACCGGGGCCGGGGCCACGGGCTGGACCAGGTTCAGGGCCAGAAGTACCGTGGCCGCCTGGGCCGCCTGAGGGAGGGTCAGGTTGGCCCGGCTTTCCAGGTCGCCGATGGAAACCGGCCCTTCGGCCAGGATGTTCAGCACCGCCTCATAGATTTCCGGCTTCAGGGTGATGTCCGCGCCTTTGAGGACCACCTTTTCGGGCAGTTTTTCCTGGGCCCCGCAGAGCACCAGCCGGGTTTGCCGCAAAAGCCCTTCGGACCGCTGGCGGTCCGCGGGCTGGGTGCCCTTCATGAACAGGTCGCGGCGGAAGGTGGTGTTATACAGCAGATCCTTCATCGTTTCCCGCAGGGCCAGATTGGGGCCGGCCTGTTCGAGGCGGGTCAGAAAATCCTTGGGGGTGATGATGGGCTCGAGATAATTGGCCACTTCCAGGGAACCGACGAAGGTGGTTTTGGCCTCGGCCAGGTCGGCCAGGATCTCGCTGAAATAAAAAGCCCGGTGTTCGCGGTTGAGGAGCTCGCCGACGACATATTGGGGGTTGGCCCGGCCCCAGTTCTCCAGCCACTGTTTGGCCTGGCCGGAGGCTTTGAAATACAGGGCCCCGGCGGCTTCCAGGTCTTTCAGCAGGGCCAGGCCCCGGCCGAGAGCCTGGATCGGGTTGCGTTCGCCGCTGGCGGCGGCCTGTTCCAGGATCAGGTTGCGCAGGGGGCCCACCGCGCTCCAGCCGGGCTGGGCGTTGTACCCGAGGTAGACCACGCCGCCGGGCTTGAGGAACTTGGCGATGAAATTGCGAATGTCGGCCCGCACCTCGGGGGTGACCCAGGAATAGATGCCGTGGAGGACGATGTAATCCAGGGGGGGCAGGTCTTCCGACAGCATTTGGCCGAAGGACCGCTCATAAACGGTCAGGTTGTCCAGGCCGGCGGCGTCGGCCAGCTTCTGGGCCCAGGCCGTCTGGCTGGGATTGAAATCCACGCTGAAAAAGCGCCCCTGAGGATACTGGGCCGCCCAGGAAGCCACCGAAAGGCCGAAGCCGGCCCCCAACTCGGCATAGGTGAAGGGTTTGGTCAGGTCGGCCGCCGGCTGGTTGGAAAGGGTCAGGCAATAGTTGATAGAGGCCGGGGAGAGCTCGCTGAAAACGTTTTTCACATAGTTGACGTCGGTGACGTATCCCTGGTTCCACTCGGGCATGATTCGCTCCTCAAAGAGTAATGTATTCGTGCGTTCTCGCCCCGGACGGGGCTATTCGCCGCAAAAACCGGAAGAGGCGGGGGCGGGATCAGGTCTCCACCAGCCGCATCACCCGCACCGGGGCTTCGCTGATGAGTTCGGGGATCTGGCGATTGTCCCGATCCTCCCAATATTGGCGGGCCGCCGCCCAGAGCCCGGCCAGCACCGGCTGGTTGGCCCCCAATTCGACCTGGCGGATGTAGGTCAGGTCGGCTTTGAACATGGGGGTGCCGGGGATGGTCTCCACTTCGTGGACAACTTTGTTGGGTTCGAAGCGGCGCACGTGCTCCACGGCCTGATCCAGATTTTCAAACAGGCAGTGGGAAGACAGCCGGGAAGGGCGGTTGGGGAAAAAGCGCAGGCGCACTTCCTCATAGACCAGTTCCCGCACCGCCTGGGGCCAGCGGACGGAGAGTTCGGCATGGCGCAGGGTGAAGAATTCCCGCCGCAGGTCGCCCGGGGCGACCGTGGAGCCGGGCAGCAGGGCATGTTGCCCCAAAAAATAGAAAAGAGCCATGAAGCCTCCTGGCCGGGCCTCGCGAAGAGGCGGGACGCAGCGTCGCCGATGCGGATGAGTCGCGTCGGCGGATGATCGGTTGGGTGAAAATTCGGGTGTAAGGCCAAAAAACAGGCAGGATCGGGGGCCCCGTCCAGCCTGAATATCCTTATATTATACCGTAAACAAGCGGGATTGGGAAAGGAAAAAACCGGTTCCGATCAAAAAAAGATGCCGGCCCGCCCGCCGGCGCCACCGGGGCTGTCGACCGGGCTCTTGGCAGGGAGATCAAAATCTGGTATATATACGGGACGAGGCCGTTCGCGGCCACAATATTTAGCCGGGAACTCTGTCGCCATGCCGCACCGCACCATCGCCGCCTTGGATCTGGGCTCCAACACCTTCCGGCTGATGCTGGCCGGGAGAAGCGGGGAGACCTGGGTCGACAAGCGGGTGGTCCAGCACATCCCCAGGTTGTCGGAACATCTGACGCCCGGGGGCCGTTTCGCCCCCGCGGCCCTGGAACGGGCCTGGGCCGCCCTCGATGAATTCGACGGGCTGATTCGGGCCGCCGGGGCGGGAACCGTGCTGGCCGGGGCCACCATGGCCGCCCGCCTGGCCGCCGACGGGCCGGATTTCCTGGCCGCCGTCGCCCGGCGATACGGCTGGGAGACGGCCATTCTTTCCGGCGACGAAGAGGCCCGCCTGACGGCCACCGGGGTGCTGACCGGGCTGAATCCTCTTCCGGAACAGGCTTTGATTTTCGACATCGGCGGCCGGTCCACCGAATTCGTTTCGGCCGCCGGGCGCGAGATCGTCCGCAGCCGCAGCCTGCCCCTGGGGGTGGTGGCCCTGACCGAAGCCCGCCTGAGCGACCCGGCGGCTCCGGGCGAACTGGCGGCCGTGGCCGGCGACGCCCGCATTCTGCTGCGGGGCGCCGATTTCAGCGACGTGGCCTCCGGGGCCACCCTGGTGGGCACGGCCGGCACGGTCACCACCGTGGCCGCCCTCCTGCTGAAGCTGGAAGAATACGACCCCGAGCGGGTCAACAACGCCCGCCTGGACCGGGCCGCCGTGGCCGCCCTCCTGGAGAATCTGGCCGTCGAGACGGTGGCCGAGCGGGTGAGGAAATACGGCCTCCACCCGCGCCGGGCCGACGCCATCGTGGCTGGATTGGTGCTGGTGCTGGAGATCATGGATTTCTTCGGCCGCCGGGAACTGACGGTCAGCGACAACGGCCTTCTGGAGGGGCTCTGGCTCCGGGCCGGCGGTCTGGTTTGAACCCGGCCGCCGGTTTTATGCATCCGGCCCCGGGTTTTGATATTTGTTGAACTTGTTACGGCACCGGATTTCCCTTCGGAACCCGGGCGGCGTGAGATCATATTCCCCTATTTCCAAGGTGCACCATGAGCGATAAACCATATTTCAAAGAAGGACTGACTTTCGACGATTTGCTGCTGATGCCGGGCTATTCCGAGGTCCTGCCGGGCGAAGTGGATCTGACCACCAACCTGACCCGGGAAATAGTCCTGAAGACGCCGCTGGTCAGCGCGGCGATGGATACGGTCACCGAATCCGGCACGGCCATCACCATGGCCCGCCACGGGGGGCTGGGCATCATCCACAAGAACATGAGCATCGAGCGCCAGGCCTTCGCGGTGGAAAAGGTCAAGAAGAGCGAGAGCGGCATGATCGTGGACCCGGTCACCGTGACCCCCGAGGCCCGGGTGCGGGACGTGTTGAAGCTGATGGAGGAATACCGCATCTCCGGGGTGCCGGTGGTGCGGGAGGGGGAGCTGAAGGGCATCGTCACCAACCGCGACCTGCGTTTTGAAACCGATTACGACCGGCCGGTGTCCGAAGTGATGACTAAGGACAATCTGGTCACCGCCGAGGAAGGCATCACCCTGGAACAGGCCAAGGCCAAGCTGCACCAGAACCGCATTGAAAAGCTGCTGGTGGTCAACCGCCAGGGGCGCCTGGTGGGCCTCATCACCATCAAGGACATCGAAAAGGTCCGCAAATACCCCAACGCGGCCAAGGATTCCAAAGGCCGCCTCCGGGCCGGGGCGGCCATCGGGGCCAACGCCGAGGCCCTGGAACGGACCGCGGCCCTGGTCGCGGCCCGGGTTGACGTCGTGGTCATCGACTCGGCCCACGGCCACTCCCGCAACGTCATCGATACCGTCAGACTGGTCAAGCGCACCTATCCCGAGCTGGCCGTCATCGCCGGGAACGTGGCCACCGCCGAAGGGGTGGCCGCCCTGGCCGAAGCCGGGGCCGACGCGGTCAAGGTCGGGGTGGGGCCCGGCTCCATCTGCACCACCCGCATCATCGCCGGGGTGGGCGTGCCCCAGATGACGGCCATTTTTGAATGCTCCAAAGAAGCCCGGCGCCACCAGATCCCCATCCTGGCCGACGGCGGCATCAAGTTTTCCGGCGATGTGGTCAAGGCCCTGGCCGGCGGGGCGGCCACGATCATGATCGGCTCCCTCTTCGCCGGCACCGAGGAGAGCCCGGGCGAAAAGATCCTCTACCAGGGGCGCACCTATAAGACCTACCGGGGCATGGGCTCCATCGAGGCCATGCGCGAAGGTTCGGCCGACCGCTACGGCCAGAGCATCACCCACGACCACCAGGCCGCCGGCAGCGGCAAGCTGGTGCCCGAAGGCATCGTCGGCCGGGTGCCCTACCGGGGGCTTTTGTCCGAGAGCATCTATCAGTTGGTCGGCGGCCTCAGGGCCGGCATGGGCTACCTGGGGGCGGCCAACCTGGCCGAACTGGCGGCCAAGGCCCGTTTCCTGCGCATCACTTCGGCCGGCCTCAAGGAAAGCCACGTCCACGACGTCATCATCACCAAGGAAGCCCCCAACTACCGCCTCGACGACTCCTTCTGAGGCGGCCCGGGATGGCGCGGTTCGGGAGCCCGGGGATGTTGAAGCGGCTTTTGGCGCACGGCTGCTGGCTGAGCCTGGCGGTCCCGCTTCTGGCCGGCTGCGGAGGGCTCTCGGCCCGGGATCGGGCCTGGGAGCGGTGGTGGGAGGATTCCATCCCCCGCCGGGTCTCGAGCCGCGACGTCAATCACAACGAAATCAACGACACCGATGACATCATCGCCGGCGGGCGGGGGGAGGTCAGGCGCCACCCCCGCTACCGCAGCGCCTATTACGAGAACGGCGGCTATCCGCCGCCGACGGAGGGCGTCTGCACCGACCTGGTCTGGCGGGCTCTGGTCTATGCCGGCTACGAATTCAAGAGCATGATCGACCTGGACATCGCCGCCGACACCCGGGCCTACCCCCGGGTGGCCGGGGAGCCCGACCCCAACATCGACTTCCGCCGGGTGCCCAACCAGAAGGTTTTTTTCGAGCGCTACGGCCGGACCCTGACCACCGAGCTGAGGCCCGGCGACCAGTCCAACCTGGCCCAGTGGCAGGCGGGGGACCTGGTCACCTTCCAGGGGCCGGACCACGTGGCCATCCTCTCCACCCGGCGCAACGCCCGGGGCGTGCCCTATCTCATCCACAACCCCGGCCCCCGCCCGGTGGAAGCCGACGACCTGTGGCCGCTGTATCGGCGGGGCCGTCTGACCGGCCACTACCGCTTTCCCCGGGAATAGACTTCAATTGGCGGGCGCAATTTCCGCTGTCGGTCCTCCCCGCGTGATATGAATCCAGCCAGGTGGGGCGGCCGCCCAAAAAATGTCCCCCGGTGACCGTTTCCATCAACCCGTCCCGTAAAGAGGTCTCATGTCCTTCGTTCATCTCCACGTGCACTCCTGCTACAGCCTCCTCGACGGGGCCATCAAGATCGACGACCTGGTGAACATGGCCAAGACCATGGGCATGCCGGCCGTGGCCCTGACCGACCACGGCCAGATGTTCGGGGCCCTGTCGTTTTACAAGGCGGCCACCGGGGCCGGGATCAAGCCCATCCTGGGGGTGGAGACCTACGTGGCCTCGGAGGGCCGGCGGAAGCGCGAACCGGGGGAAACCCGCCACCACCTGGTGCTTTTGGCGGAAAATCTGGAGGGCTACCGCAACCTGTGCCGGCTGGTCTCCCGGGCCAACATCGAGGGCTTTTATTACCGGCCCCGGGTGGATAAAGAACTCCTGGCCCGCCACAGCGAGGGGTTGATCGCCCTGTCGGGCTGCCTTCAGGGCGAGGTGCCCTGGCTGATGCTGAACCGGCCCAACGGCCTGGAGGCCGCCGCCCGGGCGGCCGGGGAATACGCGGAGATATTCAAGGACCGCTTCTACCTGGAGATGCAGCACAATGGCCTCCCGGAGCAGGTCGAGGCCAACCGCGGCCTGGTGGAACTGAGCCGGAAGCTGGGCCTGCCGCTGGTGGCCACCAACGACTGCCACTACCTGCTGAAAGAACACTACCGGATGCACGATGTGCTGTTGTGCATCCAGACCGGCAAGACCGTGGCTGAGCCCAACCGGATGCGCTTCACCACCAACGAGTTCTATTTCAAATCCCCCGCCGAGATGGCCGCCGCCTTTCGCGACGTCCCGGAAGCCATAGCCAACACCCTGGTCATCGCCGACCGCTGCCGGGTGGAATTTCCCAAGCCGACCTACGCCTTCCCGGCCCTGAAGCTCGAGGCCGGGGAAAGCCCGGACGACCGCCTGGCCCGCTTTTCCCGCGCCGGCCTGGAAAAACGATTCCAGGCCCGCGAGGCTGCCGGCCAGCCGTTTTCCGAAGACGAGAAGACGGCCTACCGGGCCCGGCTGGAAGAGGAAATCGCCCTCATCATCAAGATGGGCTTTCCCGGCTATTTCCTCATCGTGGCCGACTTCATCAACTGGGCCAAGGACCGCCACATCCCGGTGGGGCCGGGGCGCGGTTCGGCCGCCGGGAGCCTGGTGGCCTACGCCATGAGCATCACCGACGTGGACCCCATCCGCTTCGACCTGCTCTTCGAGC